>JAYUWL010000083.1:0-19175 GCA_043753585.1 Burkholderiales bacterium | reverse complement strand
GACGATGCATTCTTCGATGAAGTTACCACCGACACCGATAAAACGCTGCCACTACAACCGACATCAGCTTCAGACAACAAACCGTTCTTTTCCGCGTTGATTGACACCGTTAGATTGATCGTCAAAGTCAAACACGCACCTCTTGAAGACAATGCGCACATCACCCGCAACAGGAAGGGCTATGGTTACAGCGTGCCTTCTCGATTCACTGGCATCAGCGCAACTATCGTTGGTTCGCCTGATCGAACTCAAATCCGCCTTGAAGCCAGCGGCCCTAATTTTCTCACGGGGCAGAACATTGCAGGTCTCAAGGACATTCGCCGTGTTTGCACCGAACTCGCCTTCGCGGTGTTGGAAGCTGCTGGAATCGTGCCTACGGTTGCGGAACGTGCCGCAATCAACGCGGGGAAGTTCCGTATCACGCGCGCGGACCTCGTGGTGCATTGTGCCTGCGGCTCATCGGACCGTGCGAACGCCTTGATGCGTGCAGTAAAGAACATGATTTCGCGTTACGGTAAAGTGACCAGCGCTTATGGCTTTGAAACGGTGTACATCGGACAATATTCAAAGCGCCGTACTCTCAAGGTTTATCGCAAAGACAAGCTGCTCGAAAAGCATCCCTTGCCTGACGGCGTTTACGGGCAGAACTTTCTCACAAAAAATGCGCTTGGCCTGGTTCGCTTTGAGCTAGTGTTGCGTCGTCCGCAACTTGCCGACTTTGGTCTCGACTCTCCCTTGGCATGGACGCCGACAACGCTAGAGGAGCTGCTGACACCGTGGATCGACAAACTTGCCGCCAGCGGCTCGATCTTGCCTACCACCGCGAACATGGATCAACTGCCTGCCTTGCTGCGGGCAAAACTCAAGTTGTGGCTGCTTGGCGAAGAGAGCGCTTTCGATGGTGATGACTGGACTCCGGCAACCTATCAAAAGCACCGCAGGACGATTCGCAAGGTCACTGGCATCGACATCGAGGTGCCACTTTCGCCGGAACTGCAAGCGAAGGCGTTAGGTACGATTCGCGACATGCTTGACGCCGGAGTGGGCTATCGGGACTACCCGGATAAATGGCTCGAACTTGTGGAAGGGCGGAAATAGTTGTCTGATGATGACCGCTGGCTTCAGCATAAACCATCGGATTCGCCGCGCTAGCCAGCCATAACGGCACAGCGAATTGTCATACTATTGTCATACCAATCGAACAAGGGTTGGGGCGAAAATGCTCAAGTCCTTGATTTAATTGGCGAATATTGGTGGGCGGTACTGGGTTCGAACCAGTGACCCCTGCCGTGTGAAGGCAGTGCTCTACCGCTGAGCTAACCGCCCGCTGAGAGCTAATTCTAGCAAGCCGCTGAGGCGGGTTGCGTGAGGATTATGTGTGCGTCGCTATCGCCATTACGTTTTGTACATTCGCTTATAGCTTTTGCTTGAAATGACCGTTTAATAAGAGCTGAGCGGCTATTTTGTCGCTTGTCGAAATCCCGAGTAAATCATCCTTAACCCGTGCGCAGTGGTCGTTACACGAAAAAGCTGTTACGGCTTGCGCATGACGACAATGTAGTTCACCTTGGTGTCCTCGACCCATTTGGCGACGTGGGTTAGCGGGTTGTAGGACATGCCGTGCATTTTGATTAGCTCTAACCCTGCGGCTCGCGCGAAGCCGATTAGCTCGGAGGGTTTGAGGAATTTGGCGTACTCGTGGGTGCCTTTCGGCAGCAAGCCGAGTACGTATTCTGCGCCTAAAACGGTCAATGCATAGGCTTTGGGGGTGCGGGAAATGGTGCTGAAGAAGAGGTGCGCACCGGGCTTGGCGAGTTTGGAGCATGCGGCGACGACCGAGGCGGGATCAGGGACGTGTTCGAGCATTTCAAGGCAAGTCACGATGTCGAACTGGCCAGCGGATTCGTCTGCCATCGCTTCAGCGGTGGTTTCGCGGTAGTTGACGACCACGCTCGATTCCAGCGCGTGCAGTTTGGCCACAGCCAGCGCTTTGGTCGCCATATCGATGCCAGTCACCTGCGCACCCATGCGGGCGAGGCCTTCGGACACGAGGCCACCGCCGCAGCCGATGTCGATTGCTTTTTTCCCTTTCACACCCGCCGCGTGTTCGTCGACAAGCGTCAGACGCAGCGGATTGATATCGTGCAGGGGGCGGAATTTTCCGCTTTCGTCCCACCATTGGCTGGCGAGCGCCGAGAATTTGGCGAGTTCCGCCGGATCGGCGTTGTGCTTCGGATCGGCGTTGTGCTTCGGATCGGCGTCGCCGGTGGCTTGGTCGTGAACTGTGCTCATGGTTACTGCTTTTTTACTTGCGAAGGGCTGCGACGCGCTCGCTGATGCTTCGGATGCTGGGTGTCAATTCTGACATTGTGTGGGCCGCTGCGCCGGTAAGAGCTCCGTCTTTCACGCGCTGCGCCCCGGCCACCCACACGTCGCTGACGTCGGCGCGCGATGCGGCATAAACGAAGTGCGAAACCGGGTCGAAAAGGGGCGTCATCCCGGGCGAACTGAGCGAAACCGCAACCATGTCTGCAGATTTTCCGACCTCCAGCGAGCCGGTGACGCTGGCCAGGCCAGTTGCGCGGGCGCCACCCAGCGTGGCCATGGTGAAGGCCTGCGCCGCGTTGACTGCAGAGGCGTCATGGGCCTGCACTTTGCCGATCAGCGCTGCAAGGCGCATTTCTTCGAACATATCGAGGCGATTATTGCTGGCTGCACCGTCGGTACCGAGGCTGACATTGATGCCTGCGGCGAGCATTTGGGCGATCGGAGCGATTCCACTGGCCAGCTTCAAATTCGAAGACGGGCAATGGACGACGGACGAGCCGTAGCGCGCCAAAGTTGCGATATCTTCCTCGTTCAGGTGAACACAATGCGCTGCAAAAAAATCGGGGCCCAACGCGCCCAGGCGGGCGAGTCGCGCAGTCGGACGTTCGCCGGATTGTGTGACGGCGTCTGTTACTTCCCGAGACGTTTCCTGCAGGTGGGTGTGAACGGGCAGGCCGAGCTCGTTCGCGAACGCGAGCACGCGAGCAAAAGTGGCGTCGCTGATGGTGTAGGGCGCATGCGGTGCCAGCGCGAATGACAATAGCGGCTCATCTGCGAATTCGTCGCGTACCAGGAGGCCGGTTGTGATGTAGGCGTCTGCATCTGATGCGTAGCGCGTCGGAAAATCAATGACGGGTAGCGCGAGGACGCCGCGCATTCCGGCGGATAGAAACGCGCGGGCCACCGCGTGCGAGTAGAAATACATGTCCACACAGGTGGTCGTACCGCCGAGCAGCATCTCTGCTATCGCGAGCTGGGTACCGGTTTGTACGAAAGCTTCATCCACGAGTTCGCCTTCCATCGGCCAGATGCGCTCTTGCAGCCAGCGATGCAAGGGCAAATCGTCGGCGGCTCCCCGCAACAGGCTCATTGCGGCATGGCAGTGAGCGTTAATCAGGCCGGGGGCAAGTAGATGGTTTGGGAGGTGGATTCGGTTCGCAATGTTCTCGCCGTTTGCCAGTTCAACAGCGCTGCCGACGGCTTTGATGATGCCAGCCTCATCAAAAATCACAGCTGCATCGTCCATCGCGTGGACGCCGTTAGCCGTCGCGGTAATTAGCCAACGGGCGGAGACGAGGGTGTTACGAATTGGGCTCATGAAGGCGTACCGTTCTTGGCTAAAGTCCGCCAATTCGTGGAATCGCGCACGATGGCCGCTATTTTGCAGGCGTTAGAAACAAAAAACCCCGCCGTAGCGGGGTTTTTTTGCTTTATCCCGACAAGAGCCGGGACAAGCATTGAGCAGAAACGTTACGTAATTACCTACGGATAACGATCTCGCCCTTGACTTCGACTTCAACGCGACGATGTGGTTGCAGGCAAACGATCAGAGCCTTACGGTTCTTCTGCTCACAAACCACGCCTGGAACCGGTTGGGTCTTACCCATTCCAAGGGTTTCAATCTTGTCTTTAGGAACACCTTTGGCAGCCAGAAACGCGGCCACCGCTGCGGCGCGACGCTCAGAGAGCTTCTGGTTGTATTGCTGTGAACCGAGGCGATCAGTGTGACCGGTTACGAGCACGAGCTCCAGCTTTTGCACTTCTTTGATACGCGAAACGATTTCGCGATCAAGAATGGCTTGACCTTCAGGTTTCAGAATGGCCTTGTCGAAATCAAAAAGCGCTTTTGAAGCCAGCGTGATTTTTTGGACAGACGGCGCTGGTGGTGCAACAGGGGCTGCTGGAGCGGCTGGAGGTGCAACAGGTTGTGTAGGTGCTGTCACAGCTGGCGGAGCATCCGGAGCTGATGGAGCGACAGGCACAGGTGGCGCGGCTTTCTTCACGAGGTCCGGATCGCACTCGGCGATCGCCATCGCGGGTGTCCAGAAGCCAGTGCGCCAGCAAAGATTGCACGAAGCGTTGTTAGTACCGTAACGGCCGCTACGAACGACATTATTGTCAGCGGCGCCAGTGGCGGAAAGTAGATATGCGCTGTTTGCCGGATTGGCTTGCGCGAATACTACGCTCGCGGAAAGCGCAACCACTGCAGACGAGACAGCGCTAGCGATTAAGCGAAGTTTCATTGATTTAGTACCCCTTGAAGGCTTGAGACGATGTCACGGGCGACTTTGCAATGAACGCACTCGAACTTACCCAAGTGTGCGGCAACAAAGTTCCCTCCTGACGCAATATAACACTGGGTATTTCAGGGTTGCAACGCGGAACTGTCATCCGGCAGGGGTTCGCAGGTATTTAGGGTCATGATCTGTGGCAGATACGCAACTTGACCGGTTTGGCTCGTGTTCGACGTCCGGGCCAGACAGACTAAAATTGCGAGTTGCCTGCGAGACTGTTGCTGTTTTTGTGGTTCAGCACTGTTCACCGCCCGTTGCTTGTTAATAGGTTCTTACCCGACGCATGGATCAATTCGCCAAAGAAACGCTACCGATTAGTCTCGAACAGGAGATGCGCACGTCGTACCTCGACTACGCCATGAGCGTGATTGTGGGTCGCGCACTGCCTGATGTTCGTGACGGCCTCAAACCGGTGCATCGCCGCGTGCTGTTCGGCATGCATGAAGCCAATAACGTGCATAACCGCCCTTATGTGAAGTGCGCGCGGGTGGTCGGCGAAGTGATGGGTAAATTCCACCCGCATGGCGACGCGTCGATTTATGACACACTGGTTCGTCTGGCGCAGCCGTTTTCGATGCGCTACGAGCTGGTCGACGGGCAGGGCAACTTCGGCTCGGTTGACGGCGACAACGCTGCGGCGATGCGCTACACCGAGTGCCGCCTGCAAAAGCTTGCAGCCGAAATGCTGGGCGATCTCGACAAGGAAACCGTAGATTTTCAGGCTAACTACGACGGCAAAGAGCAGGAACCGACGGTTCTGCCGGCAAAATTTCCGAATCTTCTGATCAATGGTTCCTCCGGAATCGCCGTCGGCATGGCGACTAACATCCCGCCGCACAACCTGGCTGAGGTCATCAGCGGCGTGCAGGCGATGCTGGTCAATCCCGAGATCACAATTGATGAGCTGATTGAGCACGTTCCGGCGCCGGATTTCCCAACGGGCGGCTTCATTTACGGCATCGAGGGCGTAGTCAATGGCTATCGCACTGGCCGCGGTCGCGTGGTTATGCGCGCCCGCACGCACTTCGAGCCGATCGGCAAGACCGATCGGCAGGCCATCATCGTTGATGAGATTCCGTATCAGGTCAACAAGTCGACCTTGCTGCAAAAAATCGGCGAACTGGTTCGCGACAAGCGCCTTGAGGGTATTTCTGATCTGCGCGACGAGTCCGACAAATCGGGCATGCGCGTCGTCATCGAGCTGAAGCGCGGTGAAATCCCGGACATCGTTCTCAATAATCTCTACAAGAACACGCAGCTGCAAGACAGCTTCGGCATGAACATGATTGCGCTGGTGGACATGCGTCCGCGTTTGCTCAATCTGAAAGAGTTCCTTGAGCAGTTCATCCTGCATCGGCGCGAAGTTGTCACGCGTCGGACGCAGTTCCAGTTGCGTCAGGCACGCGCGCGGGCCCATATTCTGGAAGGCTTGGCTGTTGCGCTCGCAAACGTTGATCCGATCATTGAACTCATCAAGGCGTCTGCCACACCGGACGAAGCTCAAGTCGCGTTGACCTCAAAGCTGTGGACCTCTGATCTCGTTAGAGAAATGGTTTCGCGTGCCAATGTGGACTTTTTGCGCCCCGATGGCGTCACGCCGGACTTCTGCTGGCAGGTCAAAGAGCAGGCGTATCGACTCACCGACGTTCAGGCCAAGGCCATCCTTGAGATGCGTTTGCAGCGTTTGACGGCGCTTGAGTCCGACAAAGTCATTACCGAGTACAAAGAAGTGATCGCCGCTGTGCAGGACTTGCTGGACATTCTTTCGAAGCCAGAGCGCGTCACTGAAATCATTCAAGGTGAACTGGCTGAAATTAAGGAAAAATTCGGCGACAAGCGCCGTAGCGAGATCGTGTTCAACGCCGAAGAGACTTCGATGGAAGATCTCATCAAGCCGCAGGACATGGTGGTGACGCTCACGCACGGTGGTTACTTCAAGGCGCAGCCGGTTGAAGAGTATCGTGCGCAAAAACGTGGCGGACGGGGCAAACAGGCGACCGCTACGAAAGAAGAAGATTTCGTCGAAAAGCTCTTCATCGCCAACACGCATGACTACATCCTGTGCTTCAGCAATCGCGGTCGCGTTTACTGGCTGAAGGTTTACGAAGTGCCGGAAGGCAGCCGCAATTCACGCGGCAAGCCGATCGTCAATCTGTTCCCGCTGCAAGAGCGCGAAAAGATTACCGCGATTGTGTCGACCAAGGATTTCGATCCAAACAAATTCATCTTCATGGCGACCAGCATGGGCACCGTGAAGAAGACCTCGCTTGAGGATTTCTCGCGTCCAAAGAAAAACGGCATCATTGCAGTTGATCTGGATGACGGCGATTACCTGGTGGGCGCAGCGCTGACTGACGGCAAGCATGATGTGATGCTGTTCGCTGACAGCGGCAAAGCGGTGCGATTTGACGAGAACGACGTGCGTAGCATGGGCCGTAACGCGCGCGGTGTTCGCGGCATGATGCTCGAAAAAGCGCAGAAGATCATCGCGATGCTGGTGGCCGGCGGTGAAGACCAGCAAGTTTTGACCGCTACTGAAAACGGCTACGGCAAGCGTACGCCGATCATTGAATACACACGTCACGGTCGCGGTACCAAAGGCATGATCGCCATCCAGCAAAGTATTCGCAATGGCAAAGTTGTCGCCGCGACGCTGGTTCGCAAGGAAGACGAGATCATGCTCATCACGACCGGTGGTGTGCTGATTCGCACGACCGTCAAATCGATTCGCGAATCGGGACGTTCGACCCAAGGCGTGACGCTGATCAATTTGGGCGAAGGCGAAAAACTTTCAGGCATCGAGCGCATCGATGAGCCGGATTTGCCGGAAGGTTCTGGCGATCAAGCGGAATTGATTTAACTTATGCATAACGTGAGCTATCAACTTTTTGCTGAAAAGCTTGCTCTACGTGGGCTGGATTAGACAAAGGCCCAATAGCGATAATTGATAAAAGCGGCGTCTAGCCCGCATTCTGCGGTCGTTATGGCTCAAAGCTGCTTCAATGGGTTTGTCGCTGGAGCGTTCATATGACTAAAAAAGCGAACACAGCCACAAGCGAGTCGATCGCGCCCGCCGACATCTCCCGAATCATTGAAATGGCGTGGGAGGATCGAACGCCTTTCGAAGCAATCGAAGTTCAATTCGACCTGAACGAATCCGCAGTCATTGCGCTGATGCGCCGCGAAATGAAACGTAGCTCGTTCAAAATGTGGCGCAAGCGAATGACCGCAAGAACCACTAAACATGCGGCGCTGCGGGCTCTTCCCGTATCCGAAATAGCTGCCACTGAAAGCTGAGAACAATGGCAATTAACTGGTATCCAGGCCACATGGTGGTCGCGCAGCGGAAGGCCGAAGAGGCGCTGGGAAGCGTCGACGTGGTGATTGAAGTGCTCGACGCGCGCTGCCCGGCGGCCACTTGCAACCCAGTGATCGACGCCATGCGCGTCGCGCGGCAACGTCCGGCACTCAAGGTGATCAACAAAATTGACTTGGCCGACCCGGTCGTCACGCAGCAATGGCTTGATCATTTCAATGCGCAAGAGGGCGTCACGGCCATCGGTTTGTCCTGCAAAAAAGCGGGTGAGTCCGGCAGGGTTTTACCTGCGGCCAAGGCGCTCGCACCGCACCGTGGCGTGCCGCAGAGCGATGGGCTGACGCCGCGCTTTCGCGTGATGATGATGGGCGTACCGAACGTCGGTAAATCAACCCTGATTAATGCGCTCCTGAACCGTCGTATCGCAGGTGTTGGCGATGAGCCGGCAGTGACCAAACTCATCAAGCGCTACGAACTCGTGGACGGCACGTGGTTGCACGACACGCCGGGTCTGATGTGGCCCAAGATCGCACTCGAAACCGACGGTTTGCTGCTCGCGGCAAGTCATCTGGTCGGTGTCAACGCCTACATTGACGAAGAGGTGGCGAATTATCTGGGGGAGGTTTTGCTTGCGCGCTACCCCGACGCCTTGACCGTGCGCTACAGCCTTGTGGCGGACGAAACCGACGGCCCCGGCGTGATCGAAGCGATTGCCAGACGGCGCGGTTTTCGCATAAAGGGCGGAAGCCCGGACTACGAAAAGGCCGCCGTCACTTTGCTCAACGATTACCGTAGCGGCTTGTTGGGCCGGATTACGCTTGAAACGCCAGCGACGCGTGCTGCGCAGCTGGCGGCGTTGGCCGAACGTTCGCGCGAGCAGGCGGAACGCGACAGCGCAACTGCCGCCGCACTTTCAGCCACGAAGCCAGCTTAGTGCCCGTGCGGCGCAGGCCCGTCCAAAACGTACTTCGTGCCGCAATAGGGGCACACCGCTTCGCCCGTAGTTGCGACATCCAGATACACCTTCGGATGCGTTGACCACAAGGGCATCTCCGGGTTCGGGCAAAACACCACGCCCGGACCCTGAAGCTCTCCGACCTGTACGTGCACCGGGTCGCGAGTTGTGACGTGCACTGCGGTTTCGTCTTTGACGGCGCTCATCGCTTTGCTCCTGATCTCGCTTAAACCGTGGTCAGCCAATGCGAATACTTCGGATTGCGTCCATTGACAATATCGAAGAACGCCGTCTGAATTTGCTCGGTGATCGGACCGCGTGAGCCGGCACCAATCTGGATGCGGTCGTACTCGCGAATGGGCGTCACTTCAGCCGCGGTGCCCGTGAAGAACAGTTCATCCGCAATGTAGAGCTCGTCCCGAGTCAAACGCTTTTCCTTGATCGTCAAACCCAAGTCCGCAGCGATGTGGAAAACCGTGTTGCGGGTGATTCCGTTTAACGCACCCGCCGACAAATCCGGCGTGTAGATCGTGCCGTCTTTCACCACGAAAATGTTCTCGCCAGCGCCTTCTGAAATGAAGCCTGAGGCGTCGAGCAACACGGCTTCGTCGTAGCCTTCTTCGGTCACTTCCATATTGGCGAGGATCGAATTGGTGTAGTTCGACACTGCTTTCGCCTGGGTCATCGTGATGTTTACATGGTGGCGTGTGTAGCTCGAAGTCTTGACGCGGATGCCGCGTTTCAAGCCTTCTTCACCCAGATACGCGCCCCACAGCCACGCGGCCACCATCAGGTGGATCGTATTGCCCTTTGGCGAAACGCCCAGTTTCTCCGAGCCGATCCACGTGAGCGGGCGCAGATAACCGCTCTCCAGCTTGTTTTCGCGAACAACAGCGCGCTGTGCCTCCATCACCACGTCCATCGTGAACGGAATGTTCATGCGCAAAATCTTCGCGCTGTTGAACAGGCGCTGCGTGTGCTCCTGCAAGCGGAAAATCGCCGTGCCCTTGTCGGTCTTGTAAGCGCGGACGCCTTCGAATGCGCCGCATCCGTAGTGCAGCGTGTGTGACAACACGTGAATCTTGGCGTCGCGCCAATCCACCATCGTGCCATCCATCCAGATTTTTCCGTCACGATCTGCCATTGACATAGGTATGCTCCAAAATTGTCGACGCCACCGCAACACGGCAAGTTCGCGTCGTTCGTCGTTGATTGATAAGGATTTTAGGCGACGGGTGATCGCACGCGGCGCAGGGCTGGATTCCCCGCTTTTTTGTGGTTGATACAAACGCCGGTCTATGCGGTTAGGTCAACAACATTGACCTATTTTGAAACGATAAAAACTAAATGTCAAGTACATTGACCTATGTCTGCCGAAAGCACTCTCTTCCAGTGAGCACCGTAAAGTCTGTCAAAAGCGAGAAGGTGAAAAGCCCCGAGATCGCGCAGGCAGCGTTGAACGAAGCCTGGCGCGTCATGCATTTCGCACTGCGCGCTGTCATCGCCGAGCCCGACCGAATCCTCGCCACGCGTGGCCTCACGCGAATGCACCACCGAATTCTGTTTTTTGTGGCCCACGCGCCCGGCATGAGTGTCGGCGAATTGCAGGCGACGCTGGATGTCACCAAGCAAGCGCTTAATGCACCGTTGCGACAGTTGCAAACGCAAGGCCTCATCGAGCTGGCCAAAGCCGATCACGACGCGCGTGTTCGCGAAATTCGGTTAACCGGAGATGGCGTTGCCCTGGAAGCCAAGCTCACGGGCGAGCAGGAAAAATTATTTGCCGACGCCTTTGCCAAAGCAGGTGAGCGTGCACATGAAGGCTGGCGAGATGTGATGCTTGAACTTGCGCGCCATGCAGGAATGAAATAGCAGTGTAGCTGCGAATTTGCGAAATTGAAGTGGCTGAGCTCACGCGTCAGCGTCAACACGATTCAAATCTGACGTTTATGCCAATTGTGCGGCGAGCAACGAACTAGGGGTCAGGCACTGTGCGAGATCTCTCAATCGAACTTCACGGACGTACCGTTCGATGTTCGTCTCAGGGCAACACGAACGTGCTGCTTCTTATCTCAACCCCTTGTGTGGTTTTGACGAGATAGCGATATTGCCCCGGGGGATACTGCGCTTCTGCGCGGCATGACTCAGCGCATTGCGACGCACAGTGGCGTCCTGTCCACGGCAGCACAGTGAGTGACGAACCCGGCTGAAGTGAGACGACGTCTGGCTTCAGCTGGCCGCATTGGGCGCGGAGCAGCAAATTCTGCACCGACAGACGCTCCCACGCGTTTCCAGCCTTAGCCTGTTCTACCACGATGCCGGAATGCAAGCTGACCACCGAAGTCGTGGCGTTGCGCACCGTCAGGCTCCGATCCGTGCTCACAGTCAACACAATTTCTTGCAACTGGGCCACAGGCTTGTCTCCCAAAGCCGCGACTATAGCGCAGAACGTAGAGGCCGATACCAGTGCCACGAACGCTACTGTGCAACGTTGAAGTTTTGCCACGATCGCGCCTCCCGTATGTTTGGATTAGAGCTGGCGCTGCCGGCCACGACGTTGCAGTTGGGCGCTGCGCCCGAAACCATGATGTGGCTGAAACGATGATCATGGCTCGTGCCGCCGAAAACCCGACTGGCGGCGGCACCTTGACCGCCCGGGTTGACATTAATGGTCCACGCGGCCGCAAGATTTGTAAAGCTGGACGGCAAAAAACGGGCCTGCCAGCGCACGTTCCAGTAAAAATGGGACAGTTGATGCACAACACCGGAAGGTGAAATTAGTACCAACACCGCGCAAAACATGAATTCAAGCTGTGCCTCGCGCAGGAAATTGGGCTTGGTGGTCATCGAATTCACCCTTGTCAGGGGAAAGAATTCCGCTGGTTTGTCGTAATGCTGCGCTGTGAGCACCGAAGGGATGGGGGTCGTCGCGGTGAGATTAACCGAGTGCCCGGCCGTCACCGTGTTGTAGATAGCGGCTCCCGGCGTGATGCTGTCACGGCAAGCGCGCGATGTGCGCGCAGGTGCCCTTCCCCTTTGCAGGAATGAGCTGCCGTGTGCGTCGCTTTGGCCTCGGTAATGTGCCCAGTTGGTTTCACACCACTCGGCCTGCATCCACCCAAACTTCCAGCCTGCGGGTGTGGCGGTTTCAAGGCGGGTGATTTCGGCGCTACCCACGGCAGTGATGCTCGTGCAGTTAAACACCATGTTGGTGCCGGAAACGACAGGGGTCTGCGCCGACGGTGCTTTTGTGATGTTGATGGATACGTTGCGGGTCGTGGGCATCACTGTCTCCATTGCCAGTTTGATCGTTCGCGAGAACGAAACGGTCAAAAAAAATACTACGCATCGACTAGACGTAAGCGGATGGTGACAAGCGACACGCTTTTACGTAGAGGTTTTAATCCCGTTGCGTTCTCCATGCTAAGCTGCTTCACAGTGAACCCTTAATGCAGTTGGGGTTGGCGCCAGTTATTTGGCTTGGCGGAAGCAAGGCTGTCTGAATCCGAGCAGCTTGCACGGTTGCTGGCGCTTCTTGCGGTGTGAACGCAGGAAATTTGGTTGTGACTGTGCGGGCCGGGCCGGCGTGGCGCAAGGCGGAGCCTAAAATGCGGAACGCAAAAGCGCGCAATCAGAAGATCGGTGAAGGCGCTCAGCACTGCGCGTAGATTTAGCGTCTGGTAACCCGGCTGCTGCGACGGATTCAACGTTTTGTGTCGGATGTTGATGCTGTTGTAGGCGGGTAGCGGAATCGAACCGCTCTAAACGGATTCGCAATCCGCTGGAAATTTTACGAATCGACAGGTTGCGACGCTTGCCAACTAGATTTGCGACCCGATCAAGCCCGTAGCTCAATCCGCTCGGCTGTCAGCATTCGCGAATATTCGAACATCATCATACTTCGGGATCAAGTGACAGAAATGCCCTTCACGTGTCGTCGCTTGTTGATGCCGACAGAGATTTGACCAGTGGACCGAAATCTCGGAGGCTAGTTGCAACGCTGCGCCGCGCAGTGCACCGCGGTTCGGCAACTCATGGCCAGAACTTTGCGGTAGCGATGCGTGCGCCTTCGGCCATTGCTTCAAATTTGGCGTAGACGATTTCAGCATCGACCACACCAAAGCCTGCAAACGTGCCAAAGCCGCAATCCGTGCCCGCGATCACCCGGTCGCGGCCCACCGTGTCGATAAAGTTGCCCAAACGCTGCGCCACGAGCTGCGGATGCTCAATGAAATTGGTGGTCGAATCGAGCACACCGGGGATCAAAATTTTGTCATCCGGGATGATGTGTTTCATGTCGCGAATCACTGCCCATTCGTGGGCATGACGCGGATTGCTCGTCTCGAACAAAAGCGCTTGCGGCTTGGCTTTCATCACGATGGGCAGAATTTTCTCTAAGCCCACATCTTTGTGATGCGGCCCTTCGTAGTTGCCCCAACACACATGCATGCGGATTCGATCTGCCGGGATGCCGACAAGCGACGCATTGAGCGCCTCAACGTGCTGCTCAATGCGCTTGAAATACGCTGCCTCGTCCAGGTCGCGATACATCATGTGGCGACCAAGCCCGAGGTCGGGTGAGTCCAGTTGTAACAGCAAACCGGCATCGACAATGGCCTTGTACTCGTGCGCCATGGCTTGCGCCAACGCTTCGAGGTACGCATCATCGTCCACGTAATGCTGGTTCGGTTGAAACAACGAAATCACGCCAGGCGAGGCTGAGTTCATGAACACCTCAACCGCGCCGTGCCTGGCGGCTGCCGCTTGTACATGGGCGATGTCGTCTGCCAGCGGCTGCAACGTCTTGACCTTAATTGGGCCGACGCAGCATGGCCGGCGATACGTGGGCGTGCCGCCGCCGCCGGACAAACGCTTCATAAAACTCGGAAAATCGAGCAAATCTGCCGGTGTGCGGCGCGGGCTATCGCCGTCAAATCCGGTGAAGCGGTCTTTAATGTAGGTGGCGTAGCTGATCTTGCTCATCTCGCCGTCGGAGACGATGTCGATGCCTGCATCCACCTGTCGTTCCACCACCGCATCGACCGCCGCAAGCATCGTGGCATTGAACGCCAGCATGTCGATAGGCTCGCCCTTTTCCTGCGCAAATATTAAGTCAACCACAGTTTGCGAGCGCGGCAGCGAGCCGACGTGTGTGGTGAGGATGCGATCGGTTGAGGTTTTCATGGGCTAGGTCTCGTTGTCGAAAAAATGCGCGTTGGTGAATTAAAGTGAGGCAAGAAAATCGCGGATGTGAGCTGCAACTTCGCTCGGATGGGTCATGGGGGCGAGATGGCCAGCGCCTTCGATGCACACCAATCGCGTGCGTTGTGAAACCACGCCAAATGCTACGATTTCAGCGCTCAGCTCAGGCGGGCAAATGTGGTCGTCGCTTCCTACAAGGGCCAGAATGGGGCATTTGATTGTGGTGTGTGCGCCGCGCCGCTCGGGTCGTGTCAGTGCGTATTCAGTTTGATGACTAAACCTTCGCAAGCCGACGCTTGTGGCCTGCGCTGCAAGTGATTTTGCAATGGCACTGTGCGCGGCCACACCAAACACGGGCTTCATCTCTAGCGAGACTGCTTGGCAGCTACCCGTTGCTCGCGCGCATTGGAGCAGGGCTTGCCGTATCAAGCGATTCTCGGGTAGGTCGCCTCGCGCGGTTGACGCAATACACACAATCGCTGCGCATTTTTCCGGATGCAGAATCGCCAGGTTGATGGCAAAGATTCCGCCGAGAGAATGCCCCACCCACACCTGCGGTGAGGGCGCTGAATCTGCCAGACGCGCAAGCTCGGCAGCGAACGTTTCGCCATCGCCAAGGATTTGTGTTCGCGTCGAGCCAACGGCTGTGTGCAGCCCGTTGTTCACCTCTACGAAGCTCTGTTCCGTTAGCAGCATGCCTGGTAAAAAGCTTAGTGACTGCACGACGGGTCACACATAGCTTAAGCGGGTTTTGCTTGCGTATCGTTAGCGTTAAACATCATCGGAGGCAATACCGAAGCACGGGCCAACTTGCCGCCCGCATCGACAGCCACGTCGTTAACGCGGGCAGCCGCTATCAGCTCGGTGCTAAAAATCGGATGTTTGACGTGGTCGCCCGCGATGACCATCACCGCCTCTCCGGTGCATCCACCCAACGGGCATCGAAACGAGCGCAGTGCGCGCGCAGGGATCGAGATCATATCCTCAAAACCCAGCGTTTTAACGATGGTGTCGGTGCCGATATTCAGCGCGACTTCGAGTGCGGGCGAGAGGTTGATGAGCACCATTTTTTCAGCAGTGAAGAAGGGTGCCGAACCTTGACCTGGTTCGATCTGCACCCATTCGACCGAGAAGCTCTGCGGCGTTTGTACGTGCGCTCGATGCTCGCGGTGTTGCGACAAGCCGTTGCCCACGGCAGGCGCGATTTGCCATTGGTATCCGGCAGCGGTGTCGAGTGTTGCCGCGCGAAAATCAAGCGCACTTTTTTTGATGATTTGCTCTCGCATCTGCGCCGCGTTCCAGCGTTTTAGCGTTGCGATTTCGGACTCGGGCATGAGTGGTAGCAACTGGTCTGCCGCAGGCTCGATGCCGGTCAGCGTTGCGTCTATCACCTCATTTTCTTTGCTGAGCCATAGCCCGGTCTCTCTGGCCCGCTTGAGCACGTCAGGGCTCCAGATAATGCCGCCAGTATCGTCGCCGCCGAGCACCGTCATCAGCAGTCCGAACTGCTCACTCGCCGTGGTGAAGCCGCGAAACACCCATGTGGGCATCACCGCAATATCGCCTGCTTCAAGCAGCAGCTCGCCGTCATCCCCACGCACGCCCCAACGCAGGGTGTACGCCCCCATTGGCACGATGAACGTTTCACTGGTGAAGTGCAAATGCAGATTATTGGTCACGCCGGGATACATGCCGGCCGCGCCAATGTTGAAGCCGTGCGGCTCTTGCAGGTTGATGAATTGCGAGGCGTTTTGCGTGACACCCGGCCCGATCATCGAGTAGTTTTCTTTCGGCATCGAACCGGGAATGCGGCAATCGATGAACGCGTCCACGCAGGGCACATAGTCCTTGCGTTTGAGATGACGGCGATGGGCATCAGCCGGGGTGACGATGACTGTAGCTGGCATAGTGAGCTGCATTAACCAAAATTTTCTATAAGGACTTTTGACCCAGATTTGCGCAGATTTATTTCATCGCGAAGTACGCTAAGCGCAATCAGAAAATCGGTGCTGATCTGCGTTACATCTGCGGAAATCTGCGTCAAAAAAGACCTAGGGTATGTCTCATTAGTTGAAAGTCCGCTCGGCTGAAAGATCGATTGAATAGACATGAATTAGCCTTTAACCGCGCCTTGCGTGAGGCCGCCGACGATTTGCTTTTGAAAAAATACGATGAGGATGATTAGCGGAATGGTGATGCTCACCGCACCCGCCACGCCCTGCATCAAAAGCGCTTCGCTCTCGGCACTGATGGCGTTGGCAATCGCTGCGGGCATGGTCATTTTCTCGGCATTGGTCAGGGCCGAGCTGAGCAGAAAATCGTTGTAGGCAAGCAAGAAACTAAACAAACCGGTGGTCACCACGCCGGGCCACATTACCGGGATGATGACCTTGCGGAAGGCTTGAAAGCGACTGCACCCATCGACCAATGCGGCCTCGTCGAGCTCGCTTGGGATGTTGATAAAAAACGAGCGCAACATCCAGATAGTGAAGGGCTGATTGATCGCTACCAGCACAAAAATCAGCGCGAAATACGTGTTGCGGATACCAAGCGCATCGAACATCGTAAAAAACGATGGCAACAAACTAGAGTGTGGAATGGCGCGGAACACGAGTGCCACCAACAGCAACCAAAACCCGAGCGAACCGCGATAGCGCGACAGCGCATAGCCTGCAAGGCAACCCACCGCCAGCGAGATGGTGACGGTACCAACGGTGACCAACGCTGTGTTCAAAAAATTTCGATAAAACGCTCGGTCAATCCACAGCGCTGAGTAGTTCTCCAACGTGAACGGCGCGACCCATTGCACGGGCGACGAGAAGGCATCCACATACTGCCGAAACGAGATGACGGCTGTCCACACAATCGGTAGCGAGGCAACGATGAGCCACAGCGTAAGTCCGCCGTATATCGCCCACTGCATCAGGGTACTTTTGCGTTTCAACTTACATTCCTCCGCGCTGTTCACGAAAGGTTTTCACCAGCAGCGGAATCAACAAAATGAGTATGCCAATCAGCGTGAGTACCGCTGCAGCGCTGGCTTTATACGGGTTGTTCTCTTGCAGCAAAATGAAATACGTGAGGTACTGCACGCTCGCCGTGAACGCGCCCTGCGTGAGCACCATCACAGGTTCAAACACGCGGTAGGCATCCATCAGGTGCATCAGCGACAAAAACACAATCAGCGGCATGAGATGCGGCAGCGTGACATAACGCAATTTTTGCCAGCGCGAAGCGCCGTCAATGGTGGCGGCCTCCAGCGAATCTTGCGGCACCGATTGCAAGCCTGCATAGAGCACGATGAACGCAAACGGCACCACATGCCAAATGCCATAGATGATGATGAGCAGGCGCGCCGACCAAGCCTCGGCCATCCAGAAAACCTGAATTCCCACGTGCGACAATAAGTAGGGCACCAAGCCGTTATCGCGAAACAGCCATTTGATTGAAAGTGCGGCCACCACCGGCGTGATGATGAACGGCAAAAGGGACGCGGAGATGAACATGCCTTTCAATTTTTGCGTGACGTTGTTCACGCCCAGCGCGAGTAAAAAGCCGATGCCGAGCACGAAAGGCAGCGTGACGAACACATAGATCAGCGTAAATTGCAGCGCTGCATAAAACTCGTTCTTGGGCTGGGGCGTGCTGCGCTTGGTTGCGCTGCTGTCAGTAATCCCAAGCACCTTACGGTAGTAGTCAAGCCCGACGAATCCGCAGTTTTTCAGCGCCTTGCCGTCACCGCCTAGTTTGGCCTGGTGCGAGAGAATTTCGTGGGTGCCAAAGGGGGTGCTCTCTTGCGCTTTAACCAGCTCCATTTGTAGCGAACAGTTGCGCACCGAAAGGTAGCCGGTGAGCACCAAGGGTGCTGCCATCAGCACCAGCATAAGCGCGAGCGAGGGCCCAATAAACTGAAAAAAAGTTTTGCTTTTCACGGGCGGCTTGCAGCGGTTGTAACCGGCGCTACGATAAATCCTTGCTCCGTGGCGGTGCGGGTGTACGCGGCCGCAGCCGCATCAAGTGCGGCTTTTGGCGTGAGCCTTCCAGTGAACGCTTCAGGCAGTATTTTTCCCACTTCGCCGTGCGCTAAACCGAAGAATGGCTCGGTGGGCCAGATTGGCGCGCCTGCTGCGATGGATGCCAGCACGCCGCCGGCAAATCTCGTGGGTTGATACACCGACCGGATCCAAATCGCGGTGTCGTTACCGGAGCGGGTGATGTCTTCCCCCAGCGCTTCCATCAGCACCTGAAACACAGTGTCGCGATCACCCGCCATGTTCTTTGGCATCACCACGCCGTCCCACCACAAATGCGTGGCGCTTTTACCGCCTGCAACGATTGCTGGAGCGGGCGCGAAGGCCATTTTCCCAACGACTTTTGACGCCGCCGGGTCGTCCATGCGTGCCGCGCGGCTCGCCCACAGAACGCCCATCGCAGCCTTACCTTGCTGAAATTGGTTCATCACATCGTCGCTGTTCGACGCGAGCGCGTTCGGGGTCATAAACGGCAGCATCGATTTCATCACCGCAATGGCCTGCACGCCGCTGGCATCATTAAACGCGGCCTCTGCGGTGCCCGCCTTAAAAAATCGCCCGCCACCGCCCACAATTAAGTTGGCAAATTCCGTACCGACATCCAACCCTTTGGCAAAGGTTTGCGCGATTGGGAAATCAATGCTTGGCTCGCGGGCTTTTATGATCGCAGCGGTTGCGACCATCTCGGCATAGGTGGTCGGCACGCTCAAGCCGTGCTTGTCAAAAATGTCTTTGCGATAGAAAAGGCTCTGCGCGTTTTGCATGAAGGCAATCGCCATCACCTCGCCGTTGAACTTAACCAACATCCGCTCTTCAATGTTGTAGCGAGTGCGATACTTGGCTACCAAATCGGTCATCGATTGCAGCTGGCCCTTGCTGCGCAGCACGCTGTAGGCGCCCATCGACACCACCGCTGCATCAAACGCCGACACGCCGCCCGAGCCAAACGCACGCTCGGTTTCTTGCCGCGCCTCGGGAGTCATCTTGACGGCAACCGAGAGGCCACGACGCTTGCAGGCCTCCATGGCGAGGCTTATGTGTTGCAGCAC
>JAYUWL010000082.1:0-2027 GCA_043753585.1 Burkholderiales bacterium | reverse complement strand
AGCATTCAGGAAGTCAAAAGCGTGATCACTTCGCCTTCTGGAGGGCAGGTGCTGCTCGACAAGGGCTTTTTCAATATCACCGGCATCGCCTGGAGCGGCCGCGGCAACATTCGCAAGGTGGATGTATCGGTCGATGGCGGAAAAAACTGGAAAGTGGCGCGACTGGAAACACCGATCCTCGACAAATGCCTCACGCGCTTCAATCTTGACTGGACCTGGGATGGGGGTGATGCCATTTTGATGGCCCGCGCGACGGATTCAACCGGGCATGTGCAAGCGTCGATCAGTGAAATGCGCAAAGTGCGCGGCACCAAATCGATCTATCACAACAATGCAATACAAAGCTGGCTCGTCTCGGCGAACGGGGAGGTCAGCAATGTTCAGGTGGGTTAGCACGCATATCGCTGGCAACGACGCGCGTCTGCGTCGTTGCGCAACGGCTCGTGTACGTTTAGTACACGTCGCCGTCGCGCGCCTAGCATCCATTTCGTCTCGCGCAGCGCTATGCGCGCTAACCGGCATGGTCGCGGTTCACGCTGCGCCGATGGCGAGTAACCTGGGACGCCCCGCAACCTCGGCCGAAATCAAAGCCTGGGACATCGACGTCCGCCCAGACTTTGCAGGGCTTCCCAAAGGCTCGGGCACGGTTGCGCGTGGCCAGGAAGTCTGGGAATCAAAGTGCGAAAACTGCCACGGCGCGTTTGGTGAATCGAACGAGGTTTTCACGCCCATCATCGGGCACACGACCAAGGACGACATTGGCACCGGCCACGTCGCTGCCTTAAGGTCGCAAACGGTGCCGCAGCGCACCACGCTTATGAAGCTCTCCGAGCTTTCGGTGCTGTGGGATTACATCAACCGAGCCATGCCATGGAATGCGCCAAAAAGCCTTTCAACGGACGACGTTTATGCGGTGGTTGCCTATGTCCTGAACCTCGGTGGCGTGGTTCCGAACGACTATATGCTCTCGGATAAAAACATGCAGGCAACACAAAATCTGCTGCCTAACCGCAACGGAAAAACCCGTGAACATGGCCTGTGGGAACTCGGCGCGAAACCGGATGTTCAGGGTTCGGCTTGCATGACCAACTGTGCGCCCAAGGTGACCATCAGCAGCCATTTGCCCGGCTTCGCCCGCAATGCGCACGGCGACATCTCGGCGCAAAACCGCATGCTGGGCGGGTTGCGCGGTGCCGACACGCTGCGGCCGGCTCCCACCGAATTTGTCACGTTCGCGGCACGTGCCGGCAAAACCGGGATTGATGCGACGCTGCCCGCTACCGTGCCTGTGGAGCCCGCAAAACTGGCGGCGCAACACGCCTGCCTGGCCTGCCACGGAATCGCCAACAAAATCGTCGGTCCGGCTTTGATTGATGTGCATAAAAAGTACGCCCCGCAAAAGTCGGATGCGGCCAAACTGCTGGTTGTTCGCATCAAATCAGGCGGATCCGGCGCGTGGGGAAGCATCCCCATGCCCGCACAGGATCATGTGCCCGACGCAGACATTCGCGCCATTGCCGAGTGGATTGCCGCCGGAAAATTTCAGTAACGAAGCAGGGTTTCGGGCAAACCGAACTTCCTGACGCCAGTCAAATCTTAAAATATCACCATTCACACATTATTGGAGGATCATTACGTGACAACTATCAACTACAGGCGGCGTAGCGCGCTCAAATCAGGCGGCTCCATGGCGGTCATCGCCGCAGCGATCAGCGCAGGTGTTCTGCCCGTCAATGCGTTCGCGGCTGACTGGAACAAGGCGGCATTCGACGCCAAAAACATGAACGACGTTATCAAGGCCATGGGCGGATCGGCGGCTGAAAAGTCCGGCGATATCGTCATTACCGCACCGGACATCGCAGAGAACGGTGCCGTGGTGCCTGTCGCAGTCGCCAGCAAAATCCCGAACACGCAGTCGATCTCGATCCTGGTCGAGAAAAACCCGTCGAGTCTCGCAGCGGAATTTGACATTCTTCCCGGCACTGAAGCCAACGTCGGCACCCGCGTGAAGATGGGCCAAAGCTCCA
>JAYUWL010000081.1:0-2028 GCA_043753585.1 Burkholderiales bacterium | reverse complement strand
CCTGCACCATGTTGCCCGCCTCTCCACTTTGCTTGCCCAAGGTGAACCACACGGCAGCGCGGCCATTGGCATCCGTGGTGATAAGCAAGCGACGCGCGAGGTTGACGCCGTTGGGTTTGGTGCGCGGGAGGCTGGCGCAAATGAAGGTACGGGATGGGTTACATGAATTACGGCGCATTTTTTGTGCTCGCAGAAACCGCCGTCAACCACGTGATGCTCATCGATCTACTCAAGCACTTTCAAGGGCACGACTATGACAACTTTTGCATTGGTTGAGGGCACTTCGTAGCCCATGAAAAGTGTCGCCAATTGAGATTGATTGATCGGCTGTCCCCCGACACCAGCTTTCCATTCGCTGCGCGGCAATACCGTGACCGACGGCGGATCGCGCGTCACGCTCAACATGCCGTAGCTGCTTGACGCGCTCACGAGCAGTCGTCCCAACGTGATGTCGATCAGGCGTCCGCTGTCACACAGCATGACTTGTAGCGGTAGCGTCTGTTCGACGCGAACTGTCGGAACGTTGGGGGAGCGAACGGTTGGCAACTCAAGTGGGATTGGATCGTACGTTGGCGCGATGGTGTTACCGACGATCACGGTAAGCGCGCCTTGTGAGCATTGAGCAGCGGCTGCACCCGCAGCTGTGAGCGAAAGGATTGCAACAAGCGCCACGGTAATCGTGTGCGAGTGAAAGGCGAACCGATAGGCGCGGTGGGGATACATCATTGTTTTTTCCATTTCGACCCAAGCCATTCGAGAAAATTGAGAGAGAGTTTTGCGGTTGGAATTGAAAGTGGGAGGAAGATGACATCAACATGTAGTGCTTGAAGAAACATGCTCCACCGAACCTCCATAGGCGGCCCACCGCGAAGCCAAACTGGCCACGTGGCACCGACAAGCAAAGCATGCCCAATGCTGGTAAGCAACGCAATCGCAATCGCTGATCGCCAGTCGTTTTTACCGCCAGCCAGCCTTGTAGCAAAGAAGCTGACAGCGGCGGGTAACGACCAGCAAAGCGGATGCAGAAAAGGTGGAAACAACACTTCATTCCAACCCCAAATAACACGGCCGACAGTAATTTTGAGCACCCACGCAGTTGGGCAACTAATTGTGTAAACCACCGCGAACATCGGGACGGACGCGAGCTTTGTTTCAAGCGCAACGAAACGCAAAATCACTCGCCTCTCGCATCGCGACAAATTGCGCGAACGCGATCGCGTTTTCCGTCAACAATAAATCCCGCAACAGCACCTGGCACCGCCCCTAACCGATCCGCAGTACATTGCTTGATGATGTCGCCAATCGCATCCCAATCCCGTTGTGTCCCACAACCGTTTCGGTTAAGAGACTCTTGCAGGTCGGCTTTGATGTGATATTCGGCCATGTCCCATTCACAGAACCGCCGCGTCACGTAGTCGCTGAGCCCAGCGCCCGCGAGTGTTGGGCCTGTCGGCCCCGCCCAAGTACGAAATGGGTTGAAGTCACAACTTTTGACGAGCGCGGGCCACTCGCCCTGCTTGTTTGTATACGGCCGCACAAATGCAGGCACCACTTTATCAAGCCACGAAGGGTCATCCAGAGACTGCTTAATGCCACAGCTTTTTGCCGCGATGCAAGTCTGGTTTTCGTTAAAGCCATTGGCGGCTGAGCCTTCAGTGTCTGACTTGACGCACTGCAAGTCCGGCAGCACTGCTTTGCAGGTATCGCCTGCCTGCGCGGGATCAATCGTTTTGTTCTTTACTCGAATCGTCCCAGTAGCCTGATTCGACGAACAGGTGGCATCAACGCCAATGTCCCGCGCTTGAATCGTGAGGGTGCCTTCGGACTGCGCTGTTCCTGTGAACAGCCCGGCCACGCCAGAGCCCGCGCCACCGCTCCATGCGATTCTCGAATCCCCGAGCGAATCGGTGGCGGTCACCTGATACGAAAGGCCCACGCAAACATCGACGGGAACGGAGGTGATCGATACGTTGGGGCGAACACCCGCGCAAGCGCCGTTTTCGCACTTGTCGTTGACCGTGCATTTAT
>JAYUWL010000080.1:0-6337 GCA_043753585.1 Burkholderiales bacterium | reverse complement strand
ACGTACCGCCAGCTTATCGAGCGAAAGTTCGGCAACGGCTACGAATGCACGTATACCTACCCCGGTATTCGCAAGGTTGTTCAGGCCAGTGGTCGCGTCATACGGACGCTGAGCGATCAGGGGACACTTCACTTGATGGATGACCGTTTTGCGACGCGTGGCGTGCGGCGACTGCTGCCGCCGTGGTGGTCTCTGCAGGTGGCGAGATAAGGTGGCGTCGCCGCGCTCGGTCACACCTTAATCGGCAGATCGACCTGTTTCGCCGGGTCTTCGGCGCGGCTGAAGAGATGCAATGAGGGGAGCTGGATCAAGCTCAGCGTTTCGCCGTGAGTACCGGTGAGCCACATGTCCCAGTCCATCAGAATTGCCGAACGTTTTGGCGCGACGCCGGTTCATAGCGATTGCACATACCAACAATTCCATCACCCCAGCTTGCACAGCCAGGCCTGCGTGTAGGATTCGCCTACCGATTTTCTGCCACGGCCGGGAACGACTTCGGTGCCATACAGTAGCAGACCATCGGCGTTCGCCCTCACCAGCCACACGCCGTCCAGTACCGGCAGAATGAGTTGATCAGACCCGGTCGCAAAGAGCTGGGCCATAAACACAGTGCGCTCGATCTTGTCTGCGCGGGTACGCACCTCGTAGTCCAGCCGTCCGATCTTGGGCGAATTCTGCTGCGCCGCGTGCTTTTCGAGGCGAATGCCGTGGTCGTACAGCCGATAGACTTTGCAATGCATGGCTGGCAGCGGGGAGATGAGCTAGTTGTGACGACAAGTGTTGATGCTGTATTAATATACAGCACTTATCACCGGTCCGACCATGCGCCC
The DNA here is from genome assembly GCA_043753585.1 of Burkholderiales bacterium. GTDB lineage: Bacteria > Pseudomonadota > Gammaproteobacteria > Burkholderiales > Casimicrobiaceae > Casimicrobium. The sequence continues at coordinate 5,507 of JAYUWL010000080.1, read as the reverse complement.
AACCCTTCAAGAACTGATTGCACAAAGCCCGTCGCTACAAGCCTCGTTGCCGAGTCACGTCGGTGCGGAGGGTGTGGCGGCGGGTATTGGCACCGGCCATACAGCCTTGGACGCGTATTTGCCGTGGCGTGGCTGGCCCACCGGTGCGATGACCGAGATCATGACCGATGCAGTGGGCTGCGGCGAGTTGTCGCTGCTGTCACCAGCGATGGCGCGACTGACTCAAGAGAAACGGCCCATTCTGTGTATCGGCGTGCCGTACAAGCTGTTTTCGCCATCGCTGCGGCAAGCGGGGATTGATGGCAGCCGCATCTCGCAGATCAATCCATCACCCACAGTCAAGCAGTTTGCAGACAACTTGTGGTCGACTGAGCAAGCATTAAAGACTGGATTGCCGGGCATGGTCGTGCTGTGGAGTCCGCCTCGCTCGAACACCACCATCGAATCGCTGCGTCGTCTGCACATGGCGTGCTTGGGCCGTGACACACTGTTGATCCACGTTCGGACAACTGCTTGCATGGCGCAACCTTCACCTGCATGGTTGCGGTTGCGCTACAGCGTCAGCGAAACGCAGGTCCGACTGCAAGTGCTCAAGTGTCGCGGCCAGTCTTTAGCCCCACCTTTGATCTGCCTTGATCGCGCGGCAGTGCAACCCAAGTTATTCGCCCACCTGGCCGCACGCCTGCAATTGAATACGGCAATCACAACGGGCCTTTTCGCGAAGCCACAGAGTCCGTTGATTGATGCGACCACGCCGGTGCCCGCCACAGTAAAGCCACGCACCACGTCGTCAAGCTTGATGTCGGTCTCCGGCATCGACTTGTCGCACTGATGCGGCACGCGTTGCCGTCACGACGTTGCCATGTGGCTTGCTCTCTATCTCCCCTCGCTGCCGCTACAGGCGTTTTCTCGATCATTGATTGAGTCGGCCCCGGTCGCGATCTTTGAGCGGGATGCGCGACGGAACCGGATTGTGGCGCGCAACCAGAAAGCCGCGCGTTTAGGCATTGCGGTCGGTCAGTCACTGGCTGAGGCAAACGCTTTGACGGAAACGCTCGTGTCGCTGGTACGTGAGCCGCTTCGCGAAACCGCACTGCTTCAACGGGTTGCCGAACAGACCAGTGAACTGACGCCAAACGTCCATATTGACGAGAACTTTGGCGTACTGCTCGAAATCACCGCTTCCGTGACGTTATTTGGTGGCTTGGCGGCGTTGCAGCAGCGTGCGCACGCCGTTGCTGCCACCATGAGCTTGCGAGCGCATGTGATCGTTGCGCCGACGGCCAGCGGTGCCAAGTGGCTAGCGCGTGCACACCGTCAGTTGATCGTGGAGCGTAATATCGGTGAATGGCTCGATGATTTGATGCTTGACTGCACCGATGTGCCCTTGGATCAGATTGAAGCCCTTCACGCGTTGAACGTGCATGACCTCGCCGCAATGCGCCAGATTCCGGCCGCTGCCCTCGGCAAACGATTCGACAAATCGCTACCGCTGCTGCTCGGTCGTGCTTACGGAGAGTTCAACGAAGCGCTCCCGTACTGGCAACCCGATGTGCGTTTCAGCGAAACGGTGGAATTTCCCGATCTCGCGCGCGAACAATCGCACTGGATGTCGGGCGTGGACGCGTTGCTGATGCGATTGCAGGATTTTCTGGTGGGTCGTGCCGCAGCCACGCAAGCGATTCTGTTTCGCTTTCAGATGGGAACACTTCAGCAAACCGAATTTGCGTTACAGGCCGCGCACGAAATGCATCAGGCGAGTGACTGGTTGCGGCTATTCAACGCGCGCATTGAGCGCTTACCGATACCGCATGAAGTGTCGGGGATTGAACTGTCGTGTGAGCGGATCGAAGCGATGCGTTTCACGGAGTTGGACTTCTTTGATCGTACGCGAGAGCGTGACCGTGAATGGGCGGCGTTGACCACACTCATCACGCTGCGACTGGGCGACACCGCGTTACAACCGGCGAACGATAATGCCTGCGCGTTACCGGAAACACCCTTGCTCGCCGGAGACTCAGCGACACACGATGATGCACTCCGCCCGTCGTTGTTGTTTGATCCACCCCGACCGTTGACCCATCGTGAAGTCACTGCATTCAAGGCGTCGTTTCCGATTCGATACCCCGACCGCATTCAAGAGCAATGGGTGCCGCAACCGGATCGCGAGTACACAACACGCGACTACTACATCGCGCGTGCTCAGGATGAGCGGATGTTGTGGGTGTTTCGTGAGCGGTTGCACGACGCGTGGTTTTTGCAGGGACTGTTTGCATGAACCGGAGTCGTTGACATGTTGCCGGTCTATGCGGAGCTGTTCTGCCATTCGGCGTTTAGTTTTGGGGTGGGGGCGTCGCAGCCGGAAGAGCTGGTGCGCACCGCGCATGCGCTCGGCTATCGGGCGCTGGCGATTACTGACGAATGCTCGTTGGCCGGGTCGGTGCGCGCGTATCTGGAGTGGACTGAGCTAAAACAACGCGATGATTTGTCGCATCCCGCTTCACTGCATCTCATCACCGGCGCTAGCTTCAAACTTGATGGTCACGCGCTGATCCTATTGGCACAGTCGCGGGAAGGTTATGGCGCGCTCACGGCAATGATCACGACGGCCCGACAACGCAAAGACAAGGGCGAGTATCGACTCGAACTTGATGACCTCAAATCCATCGTCGACTGCTTCGCCATCGTGGTGCCCGCTTTGTCGCCGCCGCTCACCCTTTTGACTACAGCGCCGACGAAACCGGTGAAGCGGGGGAAGCCACCACTCGCGAAGCCAGTGACAGTGGATGAGCTGATTGCGTCGGTCAAGCATTTGTCCCGGTGCCTGGGCTACTCGCGATTGCTGACATCAACGGACGCGCTGCGGTTCAGCGAAACGGTAGAACTGGCGACGAAGCATGAGCTCGGTATTACCGCCTGCGGAGATGTACTCGCGCACGACAAGACGCGACAGCCGCTGCACGACATCTTGACAGCGGTACTGCACAAGACGACGGTTGACCAGCTCGGACCACTGGCGCAGCAGAATGCTGAACGCAGCTTGCGACCGTTGAACATACTGGAGCCGCTTTATCCCGTGAGCCTAATGCTTACCAGTGTCGATATTGCCGAGGGCTGCCCGTTCACGCTCGCCGAACTCAAGTACGAATATCCCCAAGAAATCGTGCCGTCCGGTTACACGCTGGCGAGCTACCTGCGCAGCGAAACCTATGACGGTGCCAAGCAGCGCTACGGTGAAACCGTTCCTGAAACCGCCGTAGCGCTGATCGAAAAAGAGCTGCGGCTGATTGCAGAGCTGAACTATGAAGCGTACTTCTTGACGGTTTATGACATCGTGAAGTTTGCGCGGTCGAAAAACATCTTGTGTCAGGGGCGCGGTTCAGCCGCCAACTCTGCAGTCTGTTACTGCCTGCACATCACTGAGGTTGATCCCTCACGCATGAGCATGTTGTTCGAGCGCTTCATCAGCAAGGAGCGGAATGAGCCGCCCGATATTGATGTGGATTTTGAGCATCACCAGCGCGAGGAAGTTATCCAGTACATCTACCGCAAGTACGGTCGTGACCGTGCGGCGTTGTGTGCAGCGGTGGCCAGCTATCGGCCAAAGAGTGCGATGCGGGACGTCGGCAAGGCGCTCGGTTTTTCACTCGATCAAGTGGATCGAATCGCGAAGAATCTGGCATGGTGGGATCACGATGCGGATATTGAGAAGCGGCTGGCGGAGTTGGGCTTCGACACCCAGATAAAACGTGTCAGACAGTTGGTGTTGTACGCCCGGATGCTGCTTGGGTTCCCTCGTTATCTGTCACAGCACCCCGGCGGCTTCGTGATTGCGCGCGGACGACTGGATCAGCTGGTGCCGATTGAGAATGCGCGCATGCCGGATCGCACGGTGATTCAATGGGACAAAGATGATATTGACGCGCTCGGCTTGATGAAGGTCGACGTGCTTGGACTGGGCATGCTGTCATGTATTCGGCGAGCGCTGGAAATGGTCGGTGCGCAGCTGCAACGACCATTCGCGTTACAAGACATCCCCGCTGAAGATTCAGCGGTGTATGACATGTTGTGTCGGGGAGAGAGTACCGGCGTGTTTCAGGTCGAATCACGAGCGCAGATGAACATGCTCCCCCGGCTTAAACCGCGCAGCTACTTTGATCTGGTGATAGAGGTCGCAATCGTCAGACCGGGGCCGATTCAGGGCGGCATGGTGCATCCGTATCTGAAGCGGCGGCAGGGAATTGAGAAAGTCAGTTATCCATCGGCTGCGGTTGAAACGGTGCTCAAACGGACATTGGGGATACCTATTTTTCAGGAACAGGTGATGCAGTTGGCGATGGTCGCTGCTGGCTTTAGTGCCGGTGAAGCCGATCAACTGCGGCGTGCGATGGCGGCTTGGAAACGCAAGGGTGGATTGGGGCACTTGAAAGACAAGCTGACGGCGGGAATGCTGGCCAACGGGTACACAGACGAGTTTGCAGAATCCATCTACAAGCAGATTGCTGGATTCGGCACGTATGGATTTCCTGAGTCACACGCCGCAAGTTTCGCGCTACTCGTGTACGCCTCCGCTTGGCTCAAGCACTATCACCCGGCAGCGTTTTGCTGTGCGCTGCTGAACAGTTATCCCATGGGCTTTTACTCACCGTCGCAGTTGACACAAGACGCGCGGCGCAATGGAGTGATCATGTTGCCTATCGACGTGATGCTGAGCACATGGGACAGTCACTTGGTGCCGGTGCCACAAGACGACGGGGCGAAGCAGCCGATGCTGCGTTTGGGATTGCGTTTGGTTGCTGGGCTGTCGAGTGACGGAGGCGCACGCATCGTCGTCGCACGAGCGCAACGGCAGTTCAGCGGAGTGCGCGACCTGACCACGCGGGCGATGCTGGATCGGGGGGACGCCGACGCGTTGGCGCGCGCAGACGCATTGTCGGGCTTGGCGGGTGATCGCATGCGTGCGTTGTGGACAGCAGGGGCCGTGGCGGTGGCTGACCTGCCGCTGGCTCCGAGCGATGACACGTTGGACGAGGTGCCGTTGCAATCACTCAACGTGGGGCAGGAAGTGCTAGCCGACTATCGAAGTACCGGACTCACGTTACGCGACCACCCGATGTCGCTGGTGCGGTCACAGTTGAAGGGCACGTATCGCGCTGCTGACTTGATCAAGGTGACTTCAGGGCGGCGGATTCGTGTCGCTGGACTGGTGACGTGTCGGCAGCGACCGGGGACAGCTAGCGGTGTGACCTTCGTGACGCTTGAGGACGAGACCGGAAATACGAACGTCGTGGTGTGGCGTGATTTAGCCGAAAAGGAGCGCATTCAACTTTTATCGTCAAGGCTCTTGATCGTTCACGGCAAGCTGGAGCATCAGGGACCGGTGACGCATTTGATGGCAGAGCATCTGGAGAATGCTTCATATTTGTTGGCTGGGTTGAATGTCGGAAGTAGGGATTTTCATTAAAAAGTGACCTGACACACGGCGAAAAATTGAAGCTTGCGACAGC
>JAYUWL010000079.1:0-19223 GCA_043753585.1 Burkholderiales bacterium | reverse complement strand
TGAGTCGTCAAGACATGGCTCTTTCTGCATCGGCTAAATCTCTTGCCTGCGCCGCGGCGTTGGCAAGTGCTCGGCCGCGGCGGCGCTGCCGGAAGCCTTTGCAGTTACACCGATCAGCGAAGAAAATTGCATGGCGTTCAGTCCCGCTCGCCGATCGGCAAATGGTGTTTCCTTTCGTCAGAAACGACTGCTGGCAGTCGGGCGTAGTGTGACATTCGTTCAGTCTTTCAGTCTTTCAGTCTTTGAACCACCGAAAGCTTATCGAGATTCACCTACCTCAACGACAGCCTCCCCGTCTTCGGCTCCTGTCCCACTTCGTGCTGGAAACCGCCATTACGTGTTTATCGACTTTCAAGAAAAATCGTTTTCAGCCCAATCTGGGTATAGGTTTGCTAATCAAGCTGTATGCCTAAACGCTTGATAATTTCGCCCCATTTCTTCATATCGGCATCGAGCAACGCCCTGAACGCGGCGGAGGTTCCACCACCGGGGGCCATGCCCGCGGCGACCAAGCGTTCACGGATCGCAGGATCGGTGAGCACTGCGTTCACATCGGCGTTGATTTTGGCTACGATGTCGGCGGGCATCGTAGACGGGCCGAAGAGCCCGTTCCAGGCGACGGCTTCGAAACCTTTCACCGAGTCCGAGATGCTCGGCAGGTCTTTGAGCGAATCAAAACGCCCGGCGCTGGTCACGGCGATCTGACGAATCTTGCCGCTTTGCACGTGCGGCGCAATGCCGGAGGCGACTGCAAACAGGAGCTGCGTGTCGCCATTGGCCGTGGATAGTGCGGCCGGTGGCGAGCCATTGAACGGGATGTGCTGCGCATCAAAACCCGCCTCGGATTTGAAAAGCTCCATCGCCAGATGCGACGACGAACCGTTGCCGACGCTCGCATACGAGAGCTTGCCAGGATTCGCCTTCGCGTACGCAACGAGCTCCGCCACCGTCTTGATCGGCAGCGCGGCGTTCACCGCAAGCACGTTGGGCTGCGTAGTCGTGATCACAATTGCCGTCAAGTCCTTGACCACGTCGTACGGCATTTTTTTGTAGAGAAACGGACCGTACGCCGTCGGGCCCGGAAAGCCAATCGTCAAAGTGTGATTGTCGGTCGATTTTGCGGCGATATCGACGCCGATCATGCCGCCAGCGCCCGGCTTCGGATCGACGATCACGGCTTGCCCCCATTTGGCCCCAAGCTTTTCACCGAGCACGCGGGCCACGAAATCAAGCGATGAACCGGCGGGTGCAGGGACAACAACACGAACGGGTTTGGTCGGCCAGGTTTGCGCAGACGTGATGGTTGAAACGGCGGCTGCAACTAGCGTGGCGAAAAGTGTGCGGGTTTTCATTGGGGGTGGCGGGTAATGCGATAAGGCGCTAAGCGTAGCGCAATGCAGACTCCCTCTCCCGCGAGGGGAGAGGAGACGCTCCCCATTCCTTCATTGACGATCGGTCAGTACGTCTCCAGGTGCAAGCGCCCTTCGCGCTTCAAGCTGCCATGCAGAGCCGACCAATCCATCCCGTTCATCACCGCGGTATCGCACAGCACCTCAAGCACGCCAGCTTCCATGCCTTTGAGCCCGCAAACATAAATATGCGTGTTGCTGTTCTTGAGCAGCGCAGCAACTGCATCAGCCCGCTCGCGCATTACCTCCTGGACATAGCGTTTCGGCTGATCCGGAGTTCTGGAGAACGCAAAGTTGATGTCAATGAAATCCTTTGGCAGATTCATGAGCGGACCGAAATACGGCAGCTCCTGCTGCGAGCGCGCTCCGAAGAAAAGCATCAGCTTGCCTCCGTTGTCCGTGCCCGCGAGGCGGAGGCGACGACGTCGCTCCGTCATCGCTCGCATCGGGGCGCTGCCGGTGCCGGTGCAGATCATCAGAATGTTGCTCGGCGCATGATCAGGCATGAGGAAGCTCGCGCCGAATGGGCCTATCACCTGCACCGCATCGCCCTTTTTCAAATCGCAAACATAGTTTGACGCGACGCCGCGGACCGGCTTGCCGTCGTGGTCGGTCGTGACGCGTTTGACGGTCAGCGAAACGTTGTTGTAGCCCGGTCGCTCGCCATCGCGCGGGTTGGCGATGGAGTACTGGCGCGCGTGATGCGCGCGGCCCTGCGCGTCGACGCCGGGCGGAATGACACCGAGCGACTGCCCTTCGAGGACCGGGAAATTTGCGCTGCCGAAATCGAGCACGATGTGATGGGTGTCGCTCTCGGTGCCGAGTTGGGTGACGCGGAAATTGCCACTGACAGTCGCCGTGATGACGTTCCTGATGCCGTGGAGACTGACGGTCGGTTGCGCCGCCGAAACGGGAGCAATCACCGAGCCGAGGCACGCGTCTGCGGCATTGTTCTGCAACTCCTCACCGATGTCGCTGCGGGTTGCTGCACCGAAATCGGCTGGCATGTCGGCAAGTTCTACTTCCTTCGGCAACTCATCCCAGGTCAATTGATCGGCCGTCGGATAAGCCGCCACCCGCAACACCGTCCGCCAGTTGTCAATCGAGCCGGTAGGGCACGGCGAAATGCAGGCCATACAGTGATTGCAAATGTCCGCGTCCACCACGTAGTTACGCGAATCATGGGTGATCGCATCGACCGGGCACGTGTCTTCGCAAGTGTTACAGCGAATGCATATCTCGGGGTCGATGAGGTGTTGCTTCAGGACTTCGGTCATTGTTGTTTTGCCGATTTCACGTTACGCAAGATTGTGGCTGTCACGCGATTTGCCACCGCTCCCCTCGCGCACAAGGGTTGAAGTGAGAGGGAGTTGGCTTGGGGAGGAAAGATTGCTGTGCAAGCATCGCTACCTTTCACCCCGGCGCTTACTAGCGCCAGGTTTGGCCTGCTCTCCCGCAAGGAAACAGGGGACTAAAACTAGTTAAACCGCACGTAATCAAAATCCACCGGCTGCCGGTTGATGCCAATCACCGGCGGTGCAATCCAGTTTGCAAATTTGCCGGGCTCGGCGACGCGATGCATGAGCGAGGCGACAAACGCGCGATCCTCAGCCGAGGGCAGCCAGTGCTTCTTGTTCGCCGCAAATTCCATTTCAGAAAGAACGCGCCCATCAGGGCTGATTTTTACGCCCGCGAGCATGCCAATCTTGCGATTGAACGCCTTGTGCGGCACGCTCAGGCGGAAAGCAATCCCGGCCTTTTCCAGCACTTTGTTCCAGCGTCCGACACCACCGACAGAGTCCTTGATGTAATCGTCGCGAAGCACTTCATTCAGGCCATTCAACATAGGCACTTGACGCTCGACGAGCGTGTCGTTCTGCACTGTGAGCACGCCGTAAGTCTGACCCTGCAACTGATGATCGTCAGCGCGCTTTGTCTCTTCAAAGCGCCCCTTCAACCCCGAGTTGTAGAAGATCGCGGCGTTGCTGGATTCATCAGCACCAAAAAGATCAATGGTCACGCTGTAGTGGAAATTCAGATAGCGCTGGACCGTCTCAAGATCAATCACGCCGGCAGCACGAATTTTCGCGGGATCGTCGGTTTTCAATTCATTCATGACTGCGGCCGTACGCGCGACAACACGAGAGATTCCGCTCTCGCCAACGAACATGTGATGGGCCTCTTCGGTGAGCATGAATTTGGTGGTGCGGGCGAGCGGATCAAACGCGCTTTCAGCGAGTGCGCAGAGCTGAAATTTGCCGTCGCGATCGGTGAAATAGGTAAACATGAAGAACGCGAGCCAGTCGGGCGTTTTCTCGTTGAATGCACCGAGGATACGTGGGTTATCGGCATCGCCCGAATTGCGTTGCAGCAACGCATCCGCCTCTTCGCGACCGTCGCGACCAAAGTGTTTGTGCAGCAGATAAACCATCGCCCACAGGTGACGGCCTTCTTCCACGTTGATCTGAAAGAGATTCCTCAAGTCGTACATCGATGGCGCGGTGAGGCCCAAATGGCGCTGTTGTTCGACCGAAGCTGGCTCGGTGTCGCCCTGCGTCACGATGATGCGGCGCAGATTTGCACGGTGCTCGCCGGGTACGTCCTGCCACGCCGCTTCACCCTTGTGTTCACCGAAACCAATCGTGCGGCCTGCTTCCTTCGGATTCATGAAAATGCCCCAACGGTAGTCCGGCATCTTCACATGTCCGAACTGCGCCCATCCCCCCGGATCAACACTCACCGCCGTGCGCAAATACACGTCATGCTGCATTGCGCCCTCGGGGCCCATGTCGTTCCACCACGAGAGGTAGTTCGGATGCCAGTGCTCAAGCGCCCGTTGCAGCGTTTTGTCGTCCGACAGGTTTACGTTATTGGGAATTTTGTCGCTGTAGTTGATGCCGGTTTGCATGGGTACTTCCTAAAAATCTGGACGCTCTGAAAAAAACTTGAATCAAGGTGCGGGCACGGCCCGGGAAATGGGGCCCGAGAATCAGACTCGATTGAAATCAAACTGGGTTTTTTCGCCTTTGCCGTAAAGCTTTAACGCGCCCTTTTCACCCACCGCGTTGGGCCGCTGAAAAATCCAGTTCTGCCACGCGGTAAGCCGACCGAATATGCGGGTCACCATGTTCTCGGTGCCGTTGAAACGCAGGTTGGCTTCCATGCCGGTTAATGCGTCGGGTGACATCGCGGCACGCTCTTCGAGCGCGATACGAACCTCGTCCGCCCAGTCGATGTCATCAGGCGCCGAGGTGACGAGGCCGAGCGCGAATGCGGCATCCGCGTCCAGCGGCGTTCCCGCCTTCGCGCACACTGCTTCGACCGCTGGCACTTCTTCATAAAAGCGACGCGCGAGACGTGATTGTCCCGTCGCCATCGGGAACATTCCAAAGTTCACATCCGACACCACGATCGTCGGTGCATGGTCTGCGTCGTCCGGAAGCGCGAGCATATAAGTACGGTCGCAGGCGAGCGCGAGTTCCAGAAAACTGCCGACAAAGCACGAGCCTGATTCGATCAGCGCGAACAGGCTGCGCGACGACACATCAATGCGCGAAAAAGTGCGACGAATGATGCCAATCGTTTCCCGAACGAGCCAATGATCCCTGTGCTTTATGAGCACTGCGTCGCTAGCGAGCACAGCCGCTGCATCGCCTTCGGTTTTCAGAATCCAGGTGCCGATATCCAGCTCGTTGGTACGCATCGAAAGGATCGCGTCATCAAGCTCACGAGCCATGGCGAGTGGCCACCAGTTCACGCCCGCAGCTTCGATACCTTCGATGGTATTGGGCTCTTTGCCAGTCGGCGCTTTCATCGTAAACGTTGCGTTGCGTTTGGCGCGATCAATTTCGACAGTGACGTTGGCATAGCGAAGCGCATTTAGCTCGTCCTTGCGTTCAACGCGCGTCAGCGTCACGCCGTTGCCGTCGGCGGGACGATCACTGGCGGCAGCCAGTTGCAGCGCACGTTCACGAACTCGTTGTGCAAACACGGCAGGCTTGGCGATGTCATCGACCAAACGCCAGTCCTTCGCCTTCTGTCCGCGCACTCCTTCAGTCGTCGTACAAAAAATGTCAGCAAGATCATGGCGCACATGGCGCTTGTCAGTAATCCGCGTCAAGCCACCCGTTCCCGGCAACACGCCGAGTAACGGCACCTCCGGCAGCGACACCGAAGACGAGCGATCATCAATCAGCAAAATGTCATCGCACGCCAGCGCCAGTTCATATCCACCACCTGCACACGCACCATTCACAGCCGCCAGAAATTTGAGCCCGGAGTACTTGCTGGAATCCTCCAGGCCATTACGCGTCTCATTAGTGAATTTGCAGAAATTCACCTTCCAGCCGTGACTGGAAACACCGAGCATGAAGATGTTTGCGCCCGAGCAAAAAATGCGATCCCGCGTGCTGGTCATCACCACCGTGCGCACTTCTGGGTGCTCGAAGCGGATGCGATTGATCGCGTCGTGCAGTTCGATGTCAACGCCGAGGTCGTAGCTGTTGAGCTTTAACTTGTAGCCCGGTTTGAGGCCAGCGTTTTCGTCAACGTTCATCGAAAGCGTTGCCACCGCGCCGTCGAAGGCCAGCGACCAGTGGCGATATCGGGATGGATCGGTTCGGTAGTCGATATTCGTCGCAGCCGCTATCGCTGTCAGTGGAACGTCGGATGTTTCGATAGCCATAGCGGCGGATGCGGTCATTCGGTGTCCTGATGCAATGATTAAGCCAGGTTGGGACGCATTATTATGCAGTTCTTGACCGGCGTCAAGCAAAATATGCAGTTTACTGCGTTTTGCGAGTCTTGCCCATTTCGCTGCGAACCGTGGCAAACAGTGTCGAAAAGCACTCGTACTGCGACTTTCCAGTCGTGTCGATCGCAACGTCCGCCTTTCCATAAAACGCAGCGCGTCCGGCAAGAATGCGCTTCAGGTCTTCCATCGCTTCGGTAGTTCCGGTCGCCGCCATCGGTCGCAGATCGCCCTGAGCAATCACCCGATTCATGTGCTCTCCAGGCGACGCCTGGAGCCACACGGTGAAGCAATTTGACAGCAGCAAATTGAATGTCGACGCGTCAGAGACGATGCCGCCCGGCGTTGCGATTACTGCGTCGGGATAGAGTTGTAGCGTCTCCTCCAGCGCACGCCTTTCGTAACGGCGATATGCACTAGGCCCAAGCAGATTGTGAATTTCCGCGAGACCACAACCGGAGACACGTTCGATCTCGCGATTGAGCTCAACAAAGGCCACATCAAGCGTCTCGGCCAGTCGCAGGCCCAGTGAGGATTTGCCCGCACCGCGTAAACCAATCAGCGCGATGTGCCGCAAGCGTGCCGATTGACTGCCCGCCTCACCGTAAATTTCCGACAGCGCCACACGCCCGCGACGCAACTCCCCGTCGGTGCGATGTCGCAGCAAATCGCGAATCAACCGCCATTCTGGCGAGGCGGTCGTTTCATCTCCGAGCAGCTCCGCAAGCTGACTGTCAAGCGCGCTGGCGACCTGCCGCAAAATGAGCACCGACGCGTTACCGACACCGCCTTCCAGACTCGCCAGATGCCGTTCCGACACGTCAGAAGCCAGCGCCAGATCACGCCGCGTCAGTCCCTTGCGAGCGCGCAGCGTTCGCAAACGTTCGCCGAGCGCGACAAGAAACGGATCGCGTTCGTCGGTCGCAATAATTTCTGGCTTAGCGCGGCGCATGAACCGCGCTGCCACAGTGCAGAACGATGCGAGAGGTAATGCAAGCTAGCATCGATGCATTATATTGCGTATTCTAAAAAATGCGTTATCTGGCATTTTCACGTATATACCGCCTTGATTAAACCTCCTTTCGCGTGATGCACGCAGGGACACCGAAATGACCGCGACTCGTGCCACCGCAGCTCTACCGGAGCGATTCAATTTCGCGCAACACCTGATTACGTTGAACGCCGGGCGCAGCGAAAAAATCGCCTATATCGATAATCAGGGTACGTTTTACGCTTGCATGCTCGCCTACAGCCGTGCGCAAGTTGTGATTGTGTCTGCCGCGTTGTTGCCGACGTTGCGGGCGGCGATTGCGAAAGCGCAGCATGAAGTCAAGCAGATTATCGTGTCGCGTGGCAACGAGGCAGCACCCAATACCACCGATTTCGAAGCCTGGCTTTCGAGCTCGACGCTGGCTGCGAACCTTGCGAATACCGCCGCCGACGAATCCGCGTTCTGGCTGTACTCGTCCGGTTCGACCGGGCGCCCGAAGGGCAGCGTGCACACGCAAGGCAATCTCTACCGGACCGCAGAACTTTACGCGCAACCCATCCTCGGATTGACGCAGAACGATGTCTGTTTCTCGGCCGCAAAATTGTTTTTTGCTTACGGATTGGGCAACGCGCTCTCGTTCCCGCTATCAGTTGGTGCGACGACGAGCTTGATGGCGGAGCGGTCGACGCCGGACGCCTGCTTCAAGCGATTCACTGAACTGAAACCTACCGTATTTTTCGGTGCGCCGACGGGATATGCAGGCATGCTTGCGTCGTCCAACTTGCCTGCACGCGAACAGGTCGCGCTCCGCATGTGCTCCTCCGCAGGTGAAGCGTTGCCGCGCGAAATTGGCGAAAAATTCACCAGCCATTTCAGTGCCGAAATCATCGACGGTCTCGGCTCCACCGAGATGCTGCATATCTTCCTGTCAAACCGCCCCGGCGACGTGCGCTATGGCACCACAGGCAAGGCAGTCCCCGGTTACGCGGTGGAGCTGAGCGACGAGAACGGTGGCGTGCTCACAGGCAGCGACGAGGTCGGCGATCTCTACATCAACGGCCCGTCATCGGCGCTCATGTACTGGGGAAATCGCGCGAAGACCAACGAAACCTTTCGCGGCGCATGGACCAAGAGCGGCGACAAATATTTCCGCGATGCCGAAGGCTATTACGTGTACGTAGGGCGCAGCGACGACATGCTTAAGGTGAGTGGTCAATATGTATCGCCATTCGAGGTGGAGTCTACGCTGATGCAGCACCCAGCGGTGCTGGAATCGGCGGTGATCGGCGTCGACGATGAGAGCGGGCTCACCCGATCCAAAGCATTTGTGGTTTTGAAGGACGCAGCGCTTGCCAACGACGCGCTAGCCGATGAATTGAAGGCGTTTGTCAAGGCCAGACTGGCGCCACACAAGTATCCACGGCAGCTGAATTTTGTGGCTGAGTTGCCGAAGACGGCGACGGGAAAGATTCAGCGCTTCCGGTTGCGGGAGCTAGAGAAATTGCGCACGCATCGCTGATGAGCGAGAGCGTTGGCATCCGCCTTGCGGGCCGGGCGTTCGACATCGAATACGCTCACGTCGGCAGCGACGATGCGAATGCACCGCTTATCGTCTTCCTGCACGAAGGCCTCGGTTCGGTCGCCATGTGGCGCGACTTTCCTGAGACCCTTTGCCATGCCGCAAGCGCGCGCGGGCTCGTCTATTCACGGCCCGGCTATGGTCGATCTACGCCGCGTGCATCCGACGAGCGCTGGGGCGTTGATTTCATGCATATCCAGGCAAGCGAGATGTTGCCCGCACTGCTTCGGGCGCTGCATGTCGACACCGCGCCCTGGCTATTCGGCCACAGCGACGGCGGATCAATTGCGTTGATTCACGCAGCAATGTTCCCACGCGAAGTTGCCGGCGTGATCGCACTCGCTCCCCATCTATTCGTTGAAGACATTTCCATCACCAGCATCGCAAAGACGCGTGAGGCGTATCTGGCGACGCCGCTCAAATCAAAACTCGCGCGATTTCACGACGACGTTGATTCAGCGTTCTGGGGCTGGAACGACATCTGGCTCAACCCGGCGTTTCGTACGTGGAGTATCGAAGCGCTGTTGCCGCATATCACCTGCCCCGTACTTGCCATTCAGGGCATCGATGATGAATACGGAACGATGGCCCAGATCGACCATATTGCGGAGGCGCTGGCGCAAGCACAACTGCTCGCGCTCCAGGGTTGCGGCCATTCGCCGCACCGCGATCAGCCTGAGACCGTAATCGCTGCGGTACAAAAATTTATCGCCGAACACACCTGTTGATAGCCGTCGCGATTAGCGCGCGACATAACTGTTAACGTTTGCGCCAACTACTCAATCGCCGCCGCCGAACGAGCTTTCGCTCTCAACACAAATTTCTGAATCTTCCCGGTTGAAGTTTTCGGCAACTCGCCAAATACGATCTGCTTCGGCACCTTGAATCGTGCAAGTGCCGTACGACAGAACACGATTATTTCCGCAGCGGTTGCACGCTGTTCGGGCTTCAGCTCGATGAACGCACACGGCACTTCGCCCCATTTTTCGTCGGGCTGCGCGACGACCGCAGCCAGCATCACGGCGGGGTGTTTGTGCAGCACGTCTTCAACCTCGATCGACGAAATATTTTCGCCACCCGAAATGATGATGTCCTTGCTGCGATCCTTGATTTTTACGTAGCCATCCGCGTGCATCACGGCAAGATCGCCGGTGTGAAACCAGCCACCCGCGAACGCCTCCTGCGTTGCGGCGGGGTTCTTCAGGTAGCCCTTCATCACCACGTTACCGCGAAAGAATATTTCGCCCATCGTCTCGCCATCGGCGGGCACCGGGAGCATCGTCTGCGGGTCGAGCACGGCGACGGCCTCCTGCAACGGATAGGCAACGCCCTGGCGGCCATTGAGTCGTGCGCGCTCGTCAGAAGGTAACAATGTCCAGACGGCCTGTTTGGCGCAAACTGCCGCCGGCCCGTACACCTCCGTGAGCCCGTACACATGCGTCAGTTCAATGCCTGCCGCCTCGCAACCTTCAATCACGGCGGCCGGCGGCGCGGCACCAGCAATGAGCCCGGCCACTGAGTGGGTGATGCCCTCGCGCAGGCTGGTGGGCGCGTTGATGAGCATGCTGTAAACAATCGGCGCGCCGCACATATGCGTCACGCGATGCTCGCGAATGAGCGGAAAAATCAGCGCCGGGTCGACGCGTCGCACGCAGACGTTGGTTCCTGCAATGAGTGCGATGGTCCACGGGAAACACCAGCCGTTGCAGTGAAACATCGGCAGCGTCCACAGATAGGTCGCATGATGCGGCAGACTCCACGAGATCACGTTGCTCGCCGCGTTCAGATACGCGCCGCGATGATGCGTCACCACACCCTTCGGATTGCCCGTCGTGCCGGAGGTGTAGTTGAGAGCAATGGCGTCCCATTCGTCGTGCGGCAACTGCCACGCGTAGTTGGCCTCCGCGTTGGCGAGAAACGATTCGTAGTCCAACCTGCCCATCCGCTTGCCAGGAGGTGCCGCATCGTCTTCCACCTCAATCACGAATGGTGCTTTTTCGCCGAGCAGCGCAAGCGCGTTTTCGACGACGCCAGAAAACTCACGATCCGTGAGCAACACTTTCGCTTCGCCATGTTGCAGCATGAAAGCGATGGCGTCCGCATCGAGCCGCGTGTTCAACGTGTTGAGCACCGCCCCGGACATCGGCACGCCGAAATGCGCCTCGAACATCGCGGGAACGTTGGGCAACATCACCGCCACCGTGTCGCCCCGGCCAACGCCGTGCGCCGCGAGCGCCGAAGCCAGACGACGGCTGCGGCAGTATGTCTCATGCCAGGTTTGCCGACGCTCGCCATAGATCACGGCCAGCGCTTCGGGATACACATGCGCGGCCCGCTCAATGTAGGAAAGCGGCGAGAGGGCAACAAAATTCGCAGCGTTCTTTTCGAGACCGACGTCGTAGTGACTGGATGGGTGTTGCACGGTTTCTCCTTGTGGCGCAATTTTTTTTTGGCTCGCAGCCAATGCTCGCGATATCAGAAGTGTGAGCCATTCGCGAACGCGTCGCGACAATCGCCGATCAGCTTTTTTGTGAAACCCATATTGCAAAAGGGCTAGTATCTAATTTTATTCATAAGTCGACTTTTTAAATAGTGTCAGCTTAACCCAATTGCGATAAAGCTTTCAATTAAAAGCTGCTATTCAACGAGACGCGATGCGGATACCCAGCGGTGCGCAGTGCCCGGGCTGCCGCCCCAGCGCCCTTCGGTCTAGCATGTATCGCTTAACCAATGAATCTCACTGACATGCTTCGCGCAATTTTCCGGCTACGTTCGATACTGTTTGTGATCACGTTGCTGCTCCCGCTTGCCAACGCACAAGCTGCCGACGCCAACAAAACGCTGCGCCTCTCGTCATCCACCGCCGAAACCAGCTACGACAACGCGTTTGCCTCCGACGAGAGTTCGCAGACGATCACCGAGCGCATCAACGAGCCGATGCTTGCCTATCACTACCTGGCGCGACCGGCAAAGCTGGTGCCACGCACGCTTGAAGCCTTGCCCACGATCAGCGACAAGGGCGCGACGTATCTCTGCAAAGTACAAAAGGGCATCTTCTTCGCCGACGACGCTGCGTTCAAGGGCGCGTCACGGGAGCTGACTGCCGCCGACTATGCGTATTCGTTGAAGCGGCTGCTTGACCCGCAGGTGAAGTCACCATGGCTCTTTCTCGTAGAAGGCAAGATTATCGGCGGCGACGAAGCGCGCGCCGCCGCGACCAGGACGGGCAAGTTTGATTACGACACGCCAATCGCCGGGCTTGAAATCGTGGATCGCTACTCGATGCGTATCCGCCTGAAAGTGCCGGACTACAACTTCGCCTACATGCTCGCCATGCCCAGCACAGGCGCGGCTGCGCGCGAAGTAGTTGACATGTACGGACAGGACATCGGAAGTCACCCGGTTGGCACAGGTGCGTATCAACTCCTGCAGAGCGAGTATCAGCGCGGCAGCAAGACGGTGCTGGTAGCGAATCCGAAATACCGAAAGAGCACCTGGCACTGGACGTCTGATGCGCCAGAGGATCAGCCGCTCATCAAGGCGATGCAGGGCAAGCCGGTGCCCGCCATCGGACGCATTGAGGTCTATGCCATCGAGGAAGGGCAAGCCGCGTGGCTCGCCTTTCTGTCGGGCCAGCATGACTATCTGCCGATCCTGCCCGCATCGATGTCCAACGTCGCAAAAACCGACGGAAGACTCAAGCCGGAATACGCCAAACAAGGCCTTCGATTGTTCCCGCGCATGAAGCCCAACGTCTGGTACACGATGTTCAACATGAACGATCCGACCACCGGCGGTTATACGAAGGACAAGATCGCGCTGCGCCGCGCCATCTCGCTTGGTTATCCGCTTGATGAGCAGATTCGCATCGTGTTTCAGGGCGACGGGATTCCCGGCAAAGGCATTACGCCCCCCGGCGTCGTCGGCTATGACGCAAAGCGCTCGCGCGTACATGAGTACGACCCGGAGCTCGCGAAAGCGTTGCTCGACCGCTTCGGCTACAAGGATCGCGACGGCGACGGTTATCGCGAGATGCCCGACGGCTCGCCGCTGACGATTCCCTATGTCGCACGCACGTCCGGCATCGAAAGGCAGCTCGCAGAACTCTGGAAGAAATCGATGGACGCCGTCGGCATTCGCCTTGCCGTTGAAACGCAAAAGACACCCGACATGCGCAAAGCCGCGCGCCTCGGTCAAGCCAAGATGACGCGTGAAGGCTGGAACGCCGACTATCCCGACGCCGAAAATTTCTTCCAGATGCTGATCAGCGGCACGGCGCAAACCGGCGGCGAGAACTATGCGCGCTTCCAGCTCAAGGACATGGATCAGCGCTACGAAAAGGTTCACGCCATGCCGGATAGCCCCGCGCGCAATCGGCTTATTTTTGAGATGGAAGACATCGTCAAATACTACGCCCCGTGGATTGCACCGTGGCACGATGTGCAGTACTACGTTGAACAGCCATGGTTCATGGGCTACAAGCAACACCCGATTGGGCATGATGCCTGGGAGTATCTGGATATTGCTGAGAGGCGACCGAAGTAGGTCGCCCCTTTATACAGATCGTTTACTGGTCAAACGCAAACACCATCTGAGCCCGCGCCCACGCGGGCTGCGAACCCACACCGAACGCAGTCGCCGGGGTTAAAAAACCAGACCGTCGGGGCAGCGCGGCACAGCCCGGAGCGCCAGCGCCCGCCAGCAACAAACCCGCCTCAGCAATCAGCATCGCCGTTGACCGATAGCCGGGATGGCCGTGTGCGGTTGCTCCACCGCGAACAACAGTGCCAGTAGCTGAAGTCGCCTTCATTTGCAGCGTATAGCCGGACTCTTCAAGATGCTTCTCGCTGGGTCCCTCGCCCGGCTTCGGCCCGACCCAGTCCATCAGTTGCTTGATTGCGGAGCGACCCAGCTGATCCAGCACACCATCCCTATCAATCGATTTCGCCATCGCGTTGAAACTGCCCGACAGCATTTCGGCAACCACGCGCTGCCCAAGGGCAAACGGCGCCATGCCGCGCGTGGACATCGCCTCCTCATAGCGGCAATCGCCAGCAAATGGCGAGGCTTTGAGCCCCGCAAGCAAGCTGATCGAGCGATAAATCACCGGCGGATTAACGAATGGCGCTGGCACGGTGGGTGCGAGCCACGCACCCATTTCCTTGTCGAAACGGGCGCGAAAGTCGTAGCGACCGTTCTTTCGAACCTGCGCTGCGATGGCATCATCAGTCACCAGCGCCGCCGGGTCTGCGAGCGAAGCGCCCGCGCCCTCTTCCAGCATCGCCTTGATTGACGCCATCGTCCCTCCAGACAAAACGTCGCGCGGCCGAAACGCAGGTGGCCCAGTGAACTGGTTAATCACTTCAACCGATACCGCACGCTCGCCGGTCACCTGCTTAAGCTGCGAGGCGATGAGCAGCGCCGCCATGTCAAACGGCAATGCCTCAAAGCCACACACCGGAATGATCTTTGCCTTCGATTCAAGCGCTGCGACCTGATGTCGCTCAATCATCTGCGCAACCCAGCCAATTTCGCCCGTCAGGTCGAGGTAGTGGGTGCCGTGCGCTGCAGCAGCCGCAACGAACGCCTCACCATTTTTTCCATAAGGCCCCGCGAGCTGAATCAGAACGCGCGTGGACGCAACCAGCTTGTCAACGCTCGCAGCGTCGGTGCTATCGGCAAGGCGAACGACGGGCTGCGACGCTGCGTCCGTACAGAGCGGCAGCAAGGCATCCAGCTTCTCGAGACTGCGCCCCGCAATCGCCCACTTAAAACCGGCAGGCACGTGCTGCACCAAATGTTTGAGCGTTTGTGTTCCAGTAAATCCTGTTGCGCCGAAAAGCACAAGGTCGAGCTTCTTTGTTGCCATGATTGATTACCAAGCGATTGCGGATTGCGGAGACTCAAGTCTAGCCACGTAACGAGGCGCGGCACACTCGACTAACGCGTGCTACAGCACGTCCAATTGGGCTTGACGCGCCCCCGATGGCATCGCACTGGCGTTGCCGAACATGATCACCAAGAACGCGTACGCGGTGCTCGAGGTGTCGCGCGAAGGGTGACGGCAAAAGAAGGCTTCAGCCGCGAAAAGCTCAATGTATCGCATCTCGAACATGCTCAATCGACGCCTTGATTCGCTGAACTATTGCCGAATCACCGCATGCCGATAGCGTGAGTTCGTGCGTCGCGCGGGTCATTGCAACGTACAGGAGTCGCGTCGCGTCCTCGATGGTGTCCTCACGCATCGGCATCGCCTGCAAGCCTGACACGAACACGTTGGGGAACTCCAGTCCTTTAGCGCTATGCATGGTAATTAGCTTGACCGTTGACCGTGACCAGTCAAGTCGCCAATGCCGCTCTTCTCCCATTGATTGAACTGCCACCCCACGCTTGATCAACGCTGACTGAATCGGTTCCATCATATATCTGGCAGGACATAGCACCGCGATTTCCTCAGCGGGTGTGCCTGACGCAATCGCCTCTGCGATACGTTCGCTGACCAATTGCGCCTCCTCGCGCCCGCTGCGTGCTTGCAGGAGAACGGGAATCGGCCCTCGCCGCCCCGCAGTGGTTGGCGCGACGAGCGGTGGCTCTTCGTCAGTTTCGCCTCTCGCCTCCAACAGTCCCTGTGCGCAATGCATCGCGAGCGTCAGAATTTCGGCTGTGTTGCGATAGTTCAGTTTGAGAATATGGGTGCGGCCAACGGCGTTGATATCGACCCGAGAAAAGTTGAATTTTCGATGACTTTTTTGGTAAATCGATTGCGCATCGTCGTACAAAACAAGCAAACTATTCGTCCCGGGATCGACCATGCGGCTTGCGATGCGCAGCCATGATTCGTCAAAATCGTGCGCTTCATCAACCAGTAGCGCCAGATACTGTCCACTGGGCACCTGCCTGGTTTCGATGACGGCACGCTCAACTGCTTTTGCGAGTTCAACAAAGCGGTCGCTGCCTTTCAAACCGGCGGGAACTTGAAGGTGATAGGTCCGAACCAGATCGTCACACCAGCTGTGAAAGGTGCGAACCTGTACTCGCTCATCGACGCCCCGGCTGCGCAGCGCCGCTTTAATGCGACCGGCGAGTTCGCGGTTGAAACAAAGGACGAGAACCGGATTGTCGGGACGCGCAGCTGCAGCAAGTTGTTCCGCACGAAAGATCAAAATCATTGTCTTGCCAGAACCCGCAACACCGTGGATCACGCGATGGCCATCGCCCAGCGTTCGCGCAATCTGCTCCTGCTGCAAATCCATCACCTGCATAAGGTCCGGTATCTGCATGCCCGCTTCAGCAGGCTCAAGGTCAAGCGATGTTTGCGTGTTCATGCGTATTTCAGGAAACAGATGCCAGCGAATCCGATCACGTTGCGGCAGGGTTAGCGTACAGGGATAGCGTACGGTAAACATAGCCAGCAATTTCTCCAGAAATACGTCGGCAGGAACCTGCTCCGACAAGTCATCTCGCATAAGTACTCGATGCGACGGAAATACCTCCTGAAATGCCGAGTTCTCGACGTCCTCATATTTCAATTTTGAGAACACTGCGCCCCATCCATAAGGGAACAGCAGCTTGCCTTTGTGCGGTCCATCGCGGTGGATAAGGCTGCTATCGTGCTGCATCAGCGCCGCGAGTTCGAACGTGTAGTCACGCGCTTGTCTCAGCGGGTTCGGAGATGTCACGTGACCGCTCTCGATTTCAAGCTCCACACTGTCGTGATTCGCCGCGATCATGGTGCCGCGCTTCCAGTCTTTAACTTCAACTAGCAGCAAGCCCCATTGCGGACTGACAATTACGAAATCGGGCTGGCGCGCCTTCGCGCCAATCGGCACGTTGTGCCAGACAAGAAAGTCGTCCCCCAGGCAGCGCTTTAGCTGATTGAATACGCGTCGTTCGCCGGCGTTGCACCGCTGATCAACATTCGTCGCGCCCTGCGGAAAAATAGCCAAACTTCGCTCCGGTTTTTTGTCTGCGACTTCCACCGCGTTTAGTGTTCTCTTGGCCAGTATCTGGCGACTGAGAACCATGACACCATCATACTTTAGTGAGGATGCAGATGGGCGCTCCCGCGACGCTCAAATACAAGGCATAGTTTGCGGTTGCGAACAAAAACGACAGCCGCGTTGAGCATTCAGATATCAGTCAACCGCTGGAGCCTCACGCACAATAGCCGACGAACCCGAAAACTGCGCCACCGCCACTCCACCGAGCGTCAGCGCCGCACCGGCAATTTTGATGGCCGTGTAGTGCTCGCCCGCAAACGCCCAGGCGACCAGGCCTGCGACGGGAGGCATCAGGTACATGAGCGGCGCAGTACGTGCGACGCCGCGCACGGCATTGATCCAGCCCCACAACAGCCAGCCCATGAACGCTGAGATCAGCACGCCGAAAAGGATGCCTGCCCAAACGCTGGGAGGCACTTCACTCCATTCAATCGCGACTCCCGCGCTCGACGTGAACAGCACGATTGGAATGCTGCCAATCATCGTAGCGTAGGTCATCGTGACTACGCTACCGAGGCGCTCGATCACGGGTTTCGATGCAACCGTGTAGTAGGAAAAGAAGCTCGCGGCAACCAGCAAAAACAGGTCGCCGCCGGATGCCGTCCAATCGCCGGCAAGCAACTTGTCCGAGAGGAACACGAGCACGCCTGCGAATGCAATGGTGACGCCAATCAACTGCGCTCGCTTCAGCAGTTCAACAGCCATGACCCGCAGAATGAGTAACGTAAAAATCGGACCGCACGCGAGGATCAACGAGCTTGAAAAAGCGGTCGACCAGTGAATGCCGTAGCAAACCATGCCGACGTGAAATGTGTGGCCCACGATACCCAGTCGCACCAGCGCCCAGAAATCGCTGCTTGAAACGCGAGGCCAATGCAGACCGTAGCGATGCAGCAGCAAGGCGACGGCACATACCGGCATGATGAGATAGCGCACGAACAAAAATCCACCCGGCCCGGTGACGGTGTAGACGTATTTTTGTACGGTGAAATTGACGCCCCAGATCACGATGAGCACGAGCGCGGCGACGAGAGCGATTCCGGCGCGCTTGTCCTGCGCAGCGGTTGAGAGAAGTTGCATATTGGGGGTGATTTTAGGGAGGCGACGTCTAGCCACGCTCCTACGAAACGGAAATACGAATACAGACGAACAATAACGGCTCGCTTAACTAGCAAAAGCATTTAAAAGAGCTGTTTATGGCGCTATAATTGGTGCTGGAATGCGTAGTGAATGGAGATTAAGATGAATGTTTTGTTGACTGACCTGACCATCAGCATGTCTGATTTCAAAAAGAATCCTGCGAAGGCCATTCGCGACGCGGGCGCGCAGCCTGTGGCAGTCCTGAACCGCAACAAGGCAGCGTTTTACATGGTCAATCCTGACGTGTTTGAAGCCATGATGGATCAGATCGACGAGGCGCGGCTCGCTCCGCTGGTGAAGGCGCGCATGGCGCGTGGCAACTTTATTGCTGTTGACCCCAAAGATCTCTAGGCCCGTTGCTGATTACGGCCTCAATCGTTGCGATGACCACGACATATCAGCTTCAATTCGACAAGGAAGCCCTCAAGGAATGGGCAACGCTTGACGGCTCCGTCAAAACCACACTTAAGAAGTTATTGCTGAAGCGGCTGGAGCAGCCGCACATTCCGGGCGACGCGCTGCACCGCGAATTAAACGGCTACTACAAGATCAAGCTGCGCAAGCAGGGCTACCGACTGATCTACGCCGTTAAAGATGAGGTTCTTGTTGTGCTCGTCGTTGCCGTCGGCAAACGCGAGGATGATGAGGTTTACGAGGACGCGGCTAAACGTGCGAAATTGTGATCCCGTTCGTAGACAGGGTTGTCAAACGCCGCCTATCGCTGGCTTCCGTTCTAATTGACGTAAGGAGCGTTTCGTCTTGTCGACTCAACACATGTTCATCAACGGAGACATTCTGGAAGGGAATTACTACACCGAAAACAGCTCTGGCCCATCAGATGAAGACGCGAGAAAAATCGTATGGCGTGCCCATGAAATTTGGCGGCATGCAGCATCCCAAGTTTCGGCGGATTCCGACGAGTTCAAGCTTTCGGACGCAATTTCCAATTTGAAACGTGCGGTCAATCATCGGCTGCAAGCCCTCAATCAGGCTTACTCATTTGATGCCCTGCCGTTCGCCAATCGAAAGCAAACGCTCGAAAAGCTTCAGTTCTACGGAATAATTCGGCCAACGATTGTCAAAGAGCTCTTCGAGGTGAGAAACCTGATCGAACATCAAGATGGCCGCCCGCCGGGTATTGAGCACTGCAAAAGGTACGTGGATTTTGTTTGGTACTTTCTCAAAAGCACTGATTCGTTGCTCTTAATGAAAGTCATTGACGTCATTTTCTGGAAGGATGAAGAACACGACGTTTCACTAGGGAAACACCGATTTAATCAATCTGCGCAGAGCCAGTTGCGAATCGCGAACGCCTACTTTCGCGAGTCTTCAAATTGTGTGGCTTTTCACGAAT
>JAYUWL010000078.1:0-19357 GCA_043753585.1 Burkholderiales bacterium | reverse complement strand
GCGACTGAACCCGAATTGGTCGAGGGAGTATTCACCGGACGCACAGAAGGCACACTCAATATGCGCGCAGGCAAAGTGACGCGATTGCATGCCTGGCTCGCCGGGCGTGGCACTGCGCTTACCGACTACGCGAGCACCGCATATAGCGATTCGATTAACGACCTGCCGTTGTTGCAGGCGGTCACGATGCCGATAGCCGTTGACCCAGACTATCAGCTTGCGGCATGGGCTCGCGAGCACGGGCACCTGAGTATCTCCTTGCGCTAGGCAAACGAAAAAGACGGAAAATCCGGGTAGAACAGAATAATTTGCAAAGTTTGCAAATGCAACGTACCGGATGTCAATGGATCCTAGCGAAACGCTGATCGCCGCAGAGCTTGGCCGCGCGCTCGACAGCCGCACGTTTGCGCGTTCTGCTCGCGCTCGCGATCTGTTGCGCTATCTGATCGGCAATAAACGCTCGGGTCATGCCGGGAGGCTGAAGGAAAGCGCGATTGCGCTGGATGTGTTCGGCCGCGACGCTGCAACTTACGATTCGGCAACCGATGGCATCGTACGCGTGTCGGTCAATCGCCTGCGTGAGCTGCTCGATCGCTACTACGCAGACGAGGGCCGCAGCAGCGGACTTCGCTTTGAAATTCAGCGTGGTGGTTACACGCCGATCATCCGACGATCAACATCCGCGGGGTTGCCCGATTTGCCGCGAATCGCTGTGTTGCCATTCGCCAACTTTACGGGCGACGCAAATAATGAAGCCTTGTGCGACGCTCTGACCGAAGACATCATCAACGCGATGACCCGAGTGCCCGACGTTCGCGTCATCGCGCGTACGTCAAGCTTTCGCTTCAAAGGCGCGGCAGTTGACGTGCGCAAGATTGCAGCCGAGCTTTCGGTGGATGCGATACTTGAGGGAAGCGTGCAAATTGTCGGCGAGCGCCTGCGCGTGACGGCGCAGCTAGTCCTAGGGCGCGACGGCATACACCTTTGGAGCCACGCGTTTACGTTTGCCAGCAGCGAGCGTGGTGAACTGCAGGATGCGCTGATCGACATTATGTTGCGCTCACTCAAGCCCGGCGTTCCGCTGCTCGCGGCAGCACCCGCGTCGCCGTTGTCGATCAGCCCACAGGCGCTGAGTCTGATCGATCAGGCGCGCGGACTGAATGTGACGCAGTCGCCAGACAATCTGAGCTACGCTGAAACGCTGGCGCAGCGAGCAACGGAGCTCGCGCCCAACCACGCCGACGCCTGGTTTGTGCTCGCGATGGTGCGCTATTCGCGTCGTTCTGCATTTAGCGGCGCGGCGACGCATCAAGTCCCCGGCTCCGCGCCTGAGGCGCTGCAACGCGCGCTCGATCTCGACCCCAACAACGCGCAAGCAATATCGCTGTCTGCTTACTTGCTCATCAACGTTTCTCTCCAGTGGGCTGACGCGTTGCAATGCGCGCAGAGGGCGGTGTCGCTAGCGCCCAACCATGCCGGCGTGAACGGTCGTTTGGCATTCATCCAGCTATGTTTTGGGCAGTTTGATGAATCCGTGCAGACATACGCTCACGTTTTTTCGCTAGATCCGTTGGCACCGCCCGCGCGCTATTACTATGCGCTGGCGATGGCGGCTTCCGGACGAATCGAACAGGCGTTGCGCTGCAGCGAAGACGGTCGCAGAGTGCTCGGTAATTCATTGTTACTTCAGGAAGTGCTGTGTTCGATTCTGGAAATGGCGGGTGATGGCAGGACCGCTGCTAGCGTGTCGCAAAAGGCGATGGCACAGTATCCTGGTTCAATCAGCCTCGTGATGCACGCCGCCTACGCCCTCGCAGCGCAGGGCGCGCTGGACGACGCGCGCACGCTGTGTGCTCGCCATGCAGAGTCAGCCATCACTGCGCCTGGCTCGCAACATTACATTCGCATGTATGTCGAAAGCGGTGGCCCGGACGTCGGCGCTTTCTTTCTTCATGCAATGGCAGTAGCGAGTCACCACGAGCCGCAAATCATGCTGCTGCCCGCCTCGCCAATCTTTAAAAAGTATCATGGCGATGCACGCTGGCAAGTTTTGCTGGAACAACTCAAGTTTCCGCAGCGCTAGCGCATCACTCGCTGTCATTTCGTATCGACCCATGCTCGCCAATCGCCTCAAACACATCGAACCGTTCCATGTCATGGAGATTGCCTCGCATGCGCGAGCGCTTGCGGCACAAGGCCGCGACATCATTCACATGGAAATCGGCGAGCCGGATTTTCCGACGCCGCAGCCGGTTATTGATGCCGCGCAAGCAATGCTGGCGAGCGGGCGGATTTACTACACCAGTGCGCTCGGCATTCGACCGCTGCGCGAGGCGATCAGCGGGCATTACAAACGCATTCACGGCCTGGACATCGCGCCTGAGCGAATCATCGTCACGGCGGGCGGCTCCGCGGCGCTGCTCTTGACCTGTGCGCTGCTCGTCAATCGCGATGACGAAATTCTGCTCACCGATCCATCGTATCCGTGCAATCGTCATTTCGTACGGGTGATGGAAGGCGTGCCGCGCACGATTGCTGTTGGGCCTGAAGAGCGCTATCAGTTCACGGCCGAGCTGATCGACCGTGCGTGGACAGCAAAGACCAAGGGCGTGCTCGTCGCCAGCCCGTCAAATCCAACCGGCACGAGCGTGCGTGCAGGCGAGCTTGCGCGCATCGTGGATTGTGTCTACGGGCGCAACGGCGTGTTGATCTCGGACGAAACGTACTCTGGCCTCAACTATGGTCGCAAAGCGGAAACTGTGCTGGCGCACACGAACGACGCGTTCTCGGTGAACAGTTTCTCCAAGTACTTCAACATGACCGGCTGGCGGCTCGGCTGGCTTGTCGCGCCAGAACGCCACGTTCGCGATCTCGAAAAGCTTGCCCAAAATCTCTACATTTCGCCAGCTGCGCTCTCCCAGCACGCCGCGCTCGCCTGCTTCAGCGACGCCGGATATGCGATTGCCGAAACTCGCAGAGCCGAGTTTGAAGCGCGTCGAAATTACTTCGCCAACGCACTGACCCACATCGGCTTCAAAATCCCGATACTCCCGGACGGCGGATTCTTCGTCTACGCCGACGTCAGCGCGTTCACAAACAACAGCGAAGCCTTCGCCAACGACATCCTCGAACGCACCGGCGTCGCCTTTGCGCCAGGCATCGATTTTGGCGAATTCCGCGCTCGGGAGCATGTTCGTATGGCGTACGCTGTGAGTCTGCCGAAGCTTGAAGATGGCATCAAGCGCTTGTCGAGCTCGCTGTAAACACAACAGCTTCTTGCTGCAAAGGCTTTTCCAAATGGGCTAGATGGCCAAATTTTATTTAGTCGACTTCTCAACTTTTCAGGCGCTAGCCCAATTGCGTAGGCGCTTCAATTAGAAAGCGGAATACGCACGCACAATAAAAAAGCGGCCCAAAAGCCGCTTCTTCACGCCAAATGGCGGCCCTACTTTAGGTCAGCCACCAGCGCATTGCGCACGGTTTGCGGAATGGGATTGATGGCAGCCTTGTAGCGCGGGTGATCCACACCAACCGCCAGTCCGACGCCGTATTTCAAAGCAGCCTTCATCTCTTTAGTCAATTCAAAGCGCAAGAAATGCACTGACGATGTTTTGTAGTCGTTTTCTCGATCCAGGTCTTCGTCGGCGATTGAGTACAACTTGGAGCTGCCTTCAACCTGAATCCAGATGCGATCTTCGATGCCGATCAGCTGCGCGAGCTGGCGTTTTCTTTCCACCTCGTCGGTGTACTCAAGCATCATCGTCGCTTTAAGATTGCTGCCGTCCGGAATCAGCGGCAGATACGCATCAAGCTCGTTCTGCACGTTATCGCCGCCTTCGGAGCCTTCGATTTCGCTGTCTTCACGAAGCATTTCCTGAATCTGGTAGCGCACCGTCATTTCGTCTTCGAACTGCAGCGCAAGATGGTTGCCCAGATGAACCGTGCGATTTTTTTTGTGCGCCATCACCTCTGGTCGAAAGGTGGGACGACGCTTTGTATATTCTTCAAGCGACCAAAGATTAGCCCGTGTTAGTACAGGCGTTGACTTCTTAGCCATAATCCAATCCGTAGGTAGTCGATACATCTAAATCGGCGGGCGACTTCTGGTGGCACCCTGCGCGAAATACCGAAACCGATGCTGCGCGATGCTTGGAGACCTAACTAGTGTTAGGTATCGGCATCCTTTCTCCTGCGCGCACCGTTATGCACGGTAGACCATGATTTTAGTTCGCTGGTTCCAGAAAAGCCAGTCCCTCAAGTCTCAGAAACTCAGTAAATCGCTCTAATGCGGATCATTGCCACTGGATTTGCACCAAATTCACGCGCAAAGAGACATTTGCGGCGAGCGCA
The DNA here is from genome assembly GCA_043753585.1 of Burkholderiales bacterium. Taxonomy (GTDB): domain Bacteria; phylum Pseudomonadota; class Gammaproteobacteria; order Burkholderiales; family Casimicrobiaceae; genus Casimicrobium. The sequence continues at coordinate 15,007 of JAYUWL010000078.1, read as the reverse complement.
CGCTTACCGGGAAAACCCTAACCACCAGGCGACTACCGTGAGCAGGCGGTTAAATCTCTTCGTACAACGGCAAGGTCAAAAATTCTTCAAAAGAATCTTTGGTCGCCATGTCGGCAAAAATCACCGCAGCGCGATCAAATTTGCCTTCGAAGCCGCCTGCCTTGATCTTGGCCAGTTCTTCGGGAACCATCGCTTTGACCATTTCGGCGGTGACTTTGCGACCATCATCGAGCACACCTTTGGGCGTGCGAATCCATTGCCAAACCTGCGACCGCGAGATTTCAGCGGTCGCCGCATCTTCCATCAGATTGTGGATCGGTACACATCCGTTGCCCGCGAGCCAGGCACCCAGGTAATGAATGCCGACGTTGATATTCATGCGCAAACCAAATTCGGTGATCGGCGTTTCCGGCTGGAAATTGAGCAGATCAGCTGCCGTCACTTTAACGTCCGGACGCTGTTTTTCCCACTGATTCGGGTTGTCGCCGAGCACTTCAACAAACTCTTTCATCGACGCTTCAACGAGCCCTGGATGCGCGACCCAGCCGCCGTCATAACCGTCGGTCGCATCGCGCTTTTTGTCGGCAATGATGCCGCCCATTGCGATGGCGTTTTTCTCGGGATCGTTCTTGATCGGAATCAGTGCGCTCATGCCGCCAATTGCCGGTGCACCGCGACGATGACAGGTTTCCAGCAGCAAGAGTGCGTAGGAGCGCATGAACGGCGCGACCATCGTGACCTTTGCGCGATCAGCTAGGCAGAAATTCTTGTCGAGCTTGAACTTTTTGATGCACGAGAAGATGTAATCCCAACGGCCCGCGTTGAGGCCCGAGCTGTGCTCGCGCAACTCATAGAGTATTTCTTCCATCTCGAACGCAGCGTTGATCGTCTCGACCAGCACCGTCGCCTTGATCGTTCCCTGCGGCAGGCCCAGTTCGTTCTGCGTCATGACGAACACGTCGTTCCACAAGCGCGCCTCAAGATGCGATTCAAGTTTCGGCAGATAAAAGAACGGACCATAGCCGCGTGCGATCTGCTCTTTCGCGTTGTGAAACATGAACAGCGAGAAATCGAAGATGCCGCCATGAACGCGCTTGCCGTCAATCAGCACATGCTTCTCTTCAAGGTGCCAGCCGCGTGGACGCACTTGCAGCGTGGCGATCTTGTCGTTGAGTTTGTAGGTCTTGCCTTTTTGTTCCAGTGTCAGCGTGCGACGAATCGCCTTGCCGAGATTGATCTGACCCTGAATCTGGTTGTCCCACGACGGTGAATTCGAATCCTCGAAGTCGGTCATGTAGCTGTCCGCGCCCGAGTTGAACGCGTTGATCACCATCTTCGCATCGACCGGGCCGGTGATTTCCACGCGGCGACATTCGAGTGCTTTCGGCAGCGGTGCAATCTTCCATGATGCATCGTCGCGAATGTGCTTTGTCTCGGCGAGGAAATCGAGCATTTCGCCAGCGTCTAGGCGCTTGGCAAGCTCCACGCGCGCAGCGAGCAGTTTCTGACGACGCGGCTCGAACGCGCGGTGCAATTTGGCGACCAGCGCCATCGCCTCGGGCGTCAGGATGGTGGCGAAGTCAGCGGAAATGGGGGCATTGATTTCGATGCCCGGGCCGTAGGTAGGAGATGTCATGGTTGCAGAAAGAGTTTGATCAGGGGTGGTTTATGTAATTTCCCGGAGCATGGGCTATGCCAGATCGGCGAGTGTGCCGGTGCCTTCGGATAACAAAAATGGTTCTGGGGAAGTATGCTGCCGGACCACGGATCGCGACGTGGGGACTGGACTGTTACCCGTTGCGGAGTCACAATTTTAACGCGCAGCGGGCAGAGCCGAGCCTCGCTATTCCGGAGTTGCGGCGACTTCGTTGGCACGAGCGCGCACCGCATTGCGTCGGCCCTCATTCAGCACATAAAGCCCGCTTGCCAGAATAACCAACATGCCCAGGAGCGTAAAGCCGTCTGGCAAATTGTTGTAAACCAGCCAGCCATAGAACGTGGCCATCAGCAGCTGCACGTACATAAACGGGGCCAGCGTCGAGGCATCCGCAATGGAATAGGCCTTGATCATGCACCAGTGCCCAACCATGCCGAAAAGCCCAAGAAACGGCAGGATGAGCCATTCGGACATATTGATCGGCATGCGCGCCACTGTCGGCGCGACAACCGTTAGCGCCAACGCTCCAATCGCATTCGCATGAAACAAAAGCACCACCGAGGGCGCCTCATCCGCCACTTTGCGCGTCAACACCAGATACAACGAATAGAACGCAGCCGAACTAAGCGCCGCGATCGCGCCAATCCCGGTGTGCGTCAAGCCGGGACGCAGGGCGATCAATACGCCGATAAAGCCTATGCCAAGCGCAATCCAGTGCGTCCGCTGCGGCTTTTCCCCGAGCAGAAATGCAGAAAAAACCACCACCATCGTCGGGCCAATGAAGGACACCGTCGCGGCTTCAACCAACGGCAAATGTGACAGCGCGGTCCAGAAACAGAGCGTGCTCAACACTAGCGTGATGCCGCGCAAAATCTGGATGCCCGGGCGCGGCGCATGGGCGAATTTGACGCCTTTGGTGACCACCAGATAGCCGCCGACCAGGAGTGTCGGCACCAGATAGCGCAACCAAACGGCGGCGGTCAGCGGATAAGTGCGGGAGACCCACTTCGCGGCGGCGTCCATCGTGGCAAACAGCGTGATGCCCGCAAACAGCCAGTAGAGCGCAGCACGTTGATCAGGTTGCAAGCGGCATTTCCGGTAAGTCCGGGTGTGGCTTCAATTGCCATTCTCCGAGCGTCTGCAAATGCCCTTGCGTGAGGTGCAATACGCGATCACAGCGCGCGGCGAGTTCACGGTCATGGGTGACGAGCACGAGCGATGCGCTGCGGCTTCGCGTGGCGTCCAGCAACATGGCAAACACGCGATCGCCGTTTTCCTGATCAAGGTTGCCGGTCGGCTCGTCAGCGAGCACGCAGGCGGGTTCAGTGACGAGCGCACGCGCGATGGCGACGCGCTGACGCTCGCCGCCGGAGAGTTCAGACGGCAAATGTTGCAGGCGATGCGACAGACCCACCGACGCCAAAAGCTCGGTTGCTTTTGCATCGGCAGCAGCGACTGGCGTGCGCCGAATGCGCAGCGCCAGTGCCACGTTTTGCACAGCAGTTAACTCGGCCAACAAATGGTGAAACTGGTAGACAAACCCAAGCGCACGGTTGCGCAAATCACCGCGAGCCGCATCCGACATATTCGCCAGCGGATGCCCAAGCAGACTCACGCTGCCTTTGCTCGGTGAATCGAGCCCTCCGAGCAGGTGCAGCAGTGTGCTCTTGCCAGAACCCGATGCGCCGACGATGGCCACCGACTCACCCGCGGCCACCGCAAATGACACATCGGTCAACACTTGCGTCGACGCCGGGCCGCTCTCGTAGCGCTTGCCGAGCCCGATTGCCTCAACGATGGGCCTATTCATAGCGCAGCGCCTCGGCCGGATTTACGCGGCTGGCATGCCAGCTTGGATATAGCGTCGCCAGCAGCGAAAGGCCCAGGCTCATGAGGGTGATCGTCGTCACATCACTCATCAAAACTTTCGACGGCAACTCGGTGATCAGGTAAATCGTTTTATCGATGAAGGTCACGCCAAACAGGCGTTCAATCGCGCCCACTACATGATCCAGATTGAACGACACCAGCAACCCGAGCGCGAGTCCAATCAGGGTGCCGATCACGCCAATGATGCTGCCCTGGACGATAAAAATCTGCATGATGCCAAGCGGCCGCGCACCAAGCGTGCGCAGGATCGCGATATCGGACTGCTTGTCGGTGACCACCATGACAAGCGTGCTCACGAGGTTGAACGCCGCCACTGCTACGATCAGCGTGAGGATGATGAACATCACGCGTTTTTCCATTTGCACGGCTTTGAAAAAACTTGCATTCATGCGCGTCCACGGCACCACCTCAATGCCCGCAGGCAGTGATTTCAGCCACTGTCCTGTGACCGTATCGGCCTGCATCAAATCGCGCAGCTTGACGCGAATGCCGGTGACGGTATCGCCAAATTGATAGAGCCGCTGCGCATCGGTCATGTGAACCAGCGCCACACGGCTATCGGCCTCAATCCAGCCGATTTCGAACAAGCCAACCACCGTGAAGTTTTTCAGTCGCGGCACCGATCCCGCAGGCGTGACCGTCGTTTGCGTGGAGACTAGCGCCACTTTCTCGCCCACGCGGACCCCCAGGTTACGAGCCAGATCTACGCCCAGAATCACGCCCCAGGTACCCGGTTGCAACGAATCGAGCGTGCCCACTTTCATGTGCTTCTGGATCGTGGCAATTTGGCCTTCCTTGGCTGGATCGATGCCGCGCACCAGTGAAGGCTTGCTGATTTCGCCGTTTAGCCACATGCCTTCGCCCTGAACGTAAGGCGCAACCGCTTCCACTTGCGGGTTAGTCTTCAGCGTCGCCGCCACGCGCTGCCAGTCGGCAAGCGGTGAATCAAAGCCTTTTACTTCCACATGCGCTGTAGCCGCCAGCATGCGCTCGCGCAGCTCGCTCTGAAACCCGTTCATCACCGAAATCACGATGATCAACGCAGCAACGCCCAGCGCAATGCCGAGCATCGAAATAAGCGAAATGAAGGAGATGAAACTGTTGCGCCGCTTGGCACGCACATAGCGCACGCCAAGCTCCAACTCGTAGCGGGAAAGGAGGGACATCAGGACGAATTCTACGCGTCGGGGTTGTAACAGACCGTCTGCCTCGCGAGTTCGTTCCGCGGCATGCGGCGAGGATGGCGCGTGGGACAACGGCTTGGGAGTCACCGCGGAATTGAATCAACTTTGGCGTCGAATTACCTATTCGTATAGGCCAGATGCCCAATACGTCACTTATCGACTTTTGTATTAAATCGTATGTAGCCCTTATGCATCGGTCATTTCATAAAAAAGCTGTCAGCGCCTCGGCAACGACACACGCGCAAATTCAAGCTGTACGATTTCAGCGCGCGATGCCGGACTGCCTACAAAGCCCGGTCGACGAGCGTTGCGGCGGCCTGGCGCGCCGGCCCGCGCCCCAATGTAGGAGCAGCTCTGCCGCGACCCTCGTTGCCAGTCGGTTGGTCGCGGCAGAGTCGCTCCAACAAAAACCGTACTACTTCCGTTTGGCATAGTCCTGCGCGGTTTGCCAGGCCACCGACTGCAAATATTTCGCCACGTTCGCATCAAGCCCGGCGGTGTAGGTGTTGCCTTCGGGATTCACGCCGTACAGCGACGCCAGCACCGTGCAGGCACCGCCTGCGCGTTGTGCATGCGCCCCGCGTTGGTGTATTCCGCTGCCAGCTGTTCCGTCATTTCCGGCTTGTCGGCATACGCCCATGACATAAAGAACGCCGGACGCGCGCCGTTCTTGCGCGCGGTGTCACTGTTCTTTTTTGCGTGCTCATAAAACACCGAACGCAATTGCGGATGGATCGGGCACTGACTGCAATCCATGATCAGCACCACGTCAAACGGCTTAGTAAATGTGTTGAAAACGACGTTGTTTTTATCGTCAAAAGAATACGATGCCACGCCGCCCGGCTTGAAATGCGCGTTGGCGCTTTTATACAGCACAATCAGCCATCACATGGGTGTTGCACGAACGTGGCAATTGCTCGGCTGAATAATGAGGTGATCGCATGCCGCCTGGACGGCGACTGGCTAGCATCGAGTGTTACCCATCAACCGATCAACCCATAAGGCACGCCATGAACCACGCAGCAATTACCGAAGCCGCACAACTCATCTGGTCGAACTTTCGCGACGGCACGCGGATCGATGCGCTGCCCGAATCGTGTCTGCCGACCCGTCGCGCCGACGGCTACGCGGTGCAGGCGGAAGTCGCTCGACTGTCTGGACAGACCTGCGTGGGCTGGAAGATTGCGGCGACGAGTGCGGCGGGGCAGCAGCACGTCAATGTGGACGGGCCGATTGCGGGGCGACTGTTGGCTGGTCGTGTGTTTGCGGCGGGGACGGCTGCGGCCAATGCCATTGATCTGCGGCGCAACATGTTGCGTGTGGTTGAGGCGGAGTTTGCGTTTCGTTTGAACCGCGCGCTGCCGCCACGCGATGCGGCAGCGGGCGCGTACACCGTGACTGAAGTGATGGCGGCGGTCGACAGCCTACATCTCGCCATCGAAGCTCCGGACTGTCGAATCACTAATTTTCTGCAGGTCGGCGCGCCTTCGCTCATCGCGGATTTGGCGTGTGCTTCGTGGTGGATTGTGGGTGATGCCGTGACTGCGGACTGGCGCAGCATTGACTTGGCCGCACATCGCGTTACGACCTACAAGGCTGGCGCTTTCGCAGCGGGCGGCATCGGCAGCAACGTGCTCGGCGACCCGCGCATTGCGCTGGCGTGGGTGGCCAACGAGTTGTGCGTTTACGGCGACGGTTTGCTGGCCGGGGATTTTGTGACAACCGGAACGTGTGTAGTGCCGGTGCCTTGCGCGCCGGGGGATGCTTTTTTGATGGACTTTGGCGTGTTGGGGACCATTGCCGTCCAGCTTCCTTGATGCGCGGATAGCGCATCAAGGGTTGCCGCGACCGCGCACCTGCCGACCCAATCAGGGCGGGGATTACACTCATTGCTTACTAGTTGTAACTCACGACATTGACGTCTGTTTTGGAGTCATCTTGATGAAACTTGTATCCACCCTCGCCCTTGTAATCATGGTCGGCGTTGCCGCCGGTTGCGCGGGCGTGACCGCCCTGAAATCGGGCGAAACTCAGACGCAGGTGCGCGCGGCCTGGGGCACCCCCACCGTGGTGAAAAAAACGGCAACCGGTGAGCGCTGGACCTACAGCACCGCCCCCGAAGGCAACCGCGTCTTCCTGCTTGAATTTGACGGCGGCGGACGTCTGCTGAGCCAAGTGCAGGGACTCACACTCGACCGCGTCAGCCAGATCAAAAATGGCTTTGCGCAAGCGAGTGTTGAAGCGCTGATCGGCCCATCGTATTACAGCGTTCGCTGTCCGTTTAAGCAGAAGGAGCTGGTGCACATTTATCGGTTTCAGAACGGGCCGTTTGCCGCCTGCTTCTACGTGGGCTACGACACAGCTGGCGTGGTCACCAGCACCGGCATGGGGGACGAAAATCGCGAGCGAGGGCGGTTTGGTTTGATGCGTCCGTGCTAATAAAATTGCTGCATCGCCGATAACAAAGCTGGCTGGGCGAGCCCCTGCCACCAAGACTCGCGCCGCAATGTTGCGCAAAGTGCGTGGATTTATGCGTAACTGGCGATCTGCGCGAAAATACGTGGTTAGTCCTGATTCGCACCCACCATGACCCTGCCCCGCCACCACCTTGAACTGTTGTCCCCTGCCCGCGACGCCGAGATCGGGCGCGAGGCTGTGCTGCATGGCGCTGACGCGGTGTACATAGGCGGGCCTGCTTTCGGCGCTCGTACCAAGGCGGACAACACGGTTGCGGACATTGCCGGTCTCACGCAGTTTGCGCATCGCTACGGTTCGCGCATTTTCGTTACGGTCAACACCATCCTGCATGACAGCGAGCTTGAACCGGCGCGGCGCTATATCCATGAGCTGTATGACGCAGGCGTCGACGCACTGATCGTGCAGGACATGGGAATTCTTGAGCTGGACATTCCGGCGATTGCGCTCCACGCCTCAACGCAATGCGACATTCGCACCGTCGAGAAAGCGAAGTTTCTGGGTGAAGCGGGTTTCTCGCAACTCGTGCTTGCACGCGAACTGACACTGCAACAAATTGCCCAGATGCGCGCGGCAGTGAACCCCGATGTGCCGCTCGAGTACTTTGTTCATGGCGCACTGTGCGTCGCCTTTTCCGGCAATTGCTACATCTCTGAGGCGCACACCGGACGCAGCGCCAACCGTGGCTCATGCTCACAGGAATGCCGGCTGCCGTACACGCTGGAAGACTCACAGGGACGCGTTGTCGCGTTCGACAAACATTTACTCTCAATGAAGGACAACAATCAGAGCGCAAACCTGGCCGCGCTGATCGACGCCGGGATCCGCAGCTTCAAGATTGAGGGTCGCTACAAGGACATGGCCTACGTCAAAAACGTAACGGCGCATTACCGGAGCCTGATTGACGGGATTCTTGAACAACGACCTGAATTGGCGGCAGCTTCAAACGGAAAATGTACCTACACATTCACGCCCGACCCCGACAAGACATTCAATCGAAGCAACACCGATTACTTCGCAACGGGCCGCAAGATGGACATCGGTGCGTTTGATGCGCCCGCCTACGTCGGCCTGCAATTGGGCGTAGTGACGCGCGTCGCAGCACAGTGGTTTGAGCTTGACGTCGCCGCTGCCGTTCTGTTGGCCAACGGCGACGGCCTCACCTGGATGCACAAACGTGAAGTCAAAGGTACGCAAGCAAATGTCGTCCAGAAAATCGGCACCGTCTGGCGCATCACACCCAACGTCGTTATGCAGGAATTGCAGGGTCTGACTGTCGGCACGGAAATCAGCCGCAACCGCGATCATGCGTGGGAGCTGGCGCTCACAAAAAAATCTTCGGATCGCCGTATCGATATCGACATTCGATTCAATGAAACAGCCACTGGATTCGCGCTGATGCTCGCTGACGGTAACGGCGCCAACGCGACTGCGATTGTTGCGCACGCCCACGAATCGGCGCAGAACGCAGAGCGTGCAGAGGCAAGCCTTCGCGAAAATCTCGGCAAATTAGGCAACACGATTTTCGCCGCGAGAGATATCAAAATTGACTGGTCGCAACCTTGGTTTGTTCCGGCATCAGCGGTTAACGCATTGCGTCGCGAAGCGGTAGAAAAACTGGAAGCTAACCGCATCAGGCACATGCCTAAATGGACGCGTGCTGAAGCAGCCTTTCCACCTGCGCTGTATCCCGAACAATCACTCACCTATCTCGCCAATGTTTACAACGTCGCGGCGCGCGATTTCTACGCGGAGCACGGCGTCACGTTGATTGCCAACGCCTACGAAGCCCACACCGAAGCAGGCGAGGTGCCGGTCATGGTGACCAAGCATTGCCTGCGCTGGTCGTTCAACCTGTGCCCGAAACAGGCCAAGGGCGTGCAGGGCGTGCAAGGCCAGATACGCGCAGAACCGATGACGCTCATCAGCGGGGGAGATCGCCTCACGCTCAAATTCGACTGCAAGCCCTGCGAAATGCATGTTATGGGCAAAATGCGCCCAAATATTTTGCGCTCGCCTCCGCCGTCGTTGATGCCCACAGCGTCCGGTGCTGCGCCGCTGAAGTTTTATGCGAAGCGACCAGCGGAGATCGCCGCCACCGTGTGATTGAGATCAGGTCCTGATGAAATAAGGCACGGCACAAAGCACCACGCCAATCACAACCAGCCAAATCGCGCTTGGCACAAAGTATGGATAAATCATGAGCACAATTCCGCAGACGAGCGGCACTGCACGCTTCTGTTTTCTGCCGTACATGAAGAAACCCATACCGATGGAACTGAACAGCAGTCCCCAGAGCAAAAGTGATTCGTTCATGAGTCTTGCTTAATCACTGGAGTGTCGTAAATCTGCGCAATCGGAACGGGCTTGCCGATCGCGTAGCCCTGCACATAGTCCACACCCAGCCGCTCCACGTGACTGCGGAGTTCATCGGTGGCGACAAATTCGGCAACGGTTTTTACGTTGAGGCGGCGCGCGACGCGGACGATGGACTCGACGATTTCGTTGTCAATTTCACTTTCGCCCAGGGCCCTGACAAACGCACCATCGATCTTGATTTCGTCAACCGCATAGCGCTTCAAATAGCTATAGGTAGCAAAGCCAGTGCCGAAGTCATCAATCGAGACGCGAAAACCATCGGCGCGCAGACGCTGAACGATGTCACGTGAACGCTCAACGTCATCAACAGCGCTCGATTCGGTAATTTCAAAACAGAACGGATTGGATGCGAGGGCACGTTCGTCCAGGGCCCCGCGCACAAAGGGCAAAAAGGCGCTGTCAGTGAGCGACGCGGCTGAGAGATTGATGGCGCATTTTCGCGTGCGTGCCAGCGCGTCGGGACGATTTTGATACCAGTCAAATACGGCAAGGATGATCTGTCGATCCAGCTCTGCTGACATGCCAGCCTGATTGGCAACATGAATAAACGCGTCCGGCTGCAAGATTTCGCCACCCTGATCACAAAGCCGACACAGGATTTCAAGATCAATATCGGTTACTACCGTTTTCGCGCAAGCGGGCCTGATGATCTGAGCGAACAACTCAATCTGGTTAGCGACAATGAGGTTTTGAATGTGATCTTTTCGGCGTGCGTCCCGTTCCGTTTCGGCACGCAATGTGGACGAGAATTCATGCACGACAAGCTCATCTGCATCAACTTTTCGGCCAATTTGTTCATGCTGTTCGCGCTGTTGCAGCGACACCAGTACGGACAGTAACGCAGCCGTCGTAGGTCTTGGGCCTGGCGGCACGCGCAGGATCTGAATCGCAGCAGGAACGAATGCCTCGCGCCCGTCGCTATTGCGAACGGTGAGTGCCTCGAACGGATGGCGCATCGCTGCGACGCGCTGCAACGACTTCGGCGTGTCGGTGAACGCAACCACATAGCGACCTGTCTGCAGCCGCGCTGCCAATAGTTCGCCGAACAGACGAATTCGATCAGCAATTCGCTGCCGCATCTCTACCAGTTGCTCGGGCCCAACCAGAACACCGATGCGACCTCGACCCAAAATTGCGACGCCCACCAAAAGAAATGAGCGTGTCGAATCGCTTCGACGAAGCCACTGCTCAACACCCAGCTCATTGGCAAGCCCGGTCACGATGTCACGGTTTGCCTGTTCTCGCAGGCGCGACATCGCTTCGGTACGATCTCGCGACACCGCTTGCAGCAATTGCGCCAGCAAGGTGCTGACAAACACGACGGTGACCGTTTCAAAGAACGCCAGCGGCACCCGGGTGTTCGCGATATCGCTGATCGATCTGGAGAGCGCGCTGACGTCAAATAAAAGCGCAGTGCACAACACCAATGCCGAGAAAACAAGCGTCGCGTAGGTCGAGACTGCGTCACGGAGCATGGCACAAAACGCGGTAGCGGGAATGTAGGCAAGCGTCGCTGCAGCCACGAACTCACCATGGCCCGTTGCCCGCAACAGCAACACAAGCGCGCTCAGAGCAAGAACGACCACGACCGAGGCGGTGTCAAGACCTTCGTGCCGGCTTGACATACGCAATCCTCCACGCTTGGCGCGCGACGGGAATGGGACGGCGTGCGCATCACTTGGCCCTGCGCCCAGCCACGCGAGCGTGAGCGGCGCAAAGAGCAAGAGACCCAGCGCTTGGGTGATCCAGTAAGCGCCCCAAAGCTGCACGTATCCGACACCAGAATGCAGTCCGGACGCGGCAAAACCTGCGGTTCCGACTGACGCAGCAAGCGTAGCGCCAACGATCAGCGCGGCAACGTAGAAGCGGAGTAACCAGCGCAGATTGGGCATGCCACGGAAAATCGCCCGGTCAGACTCACTATCGCGTCGCGACAAAGCTGCCCGCAGAATCGCAAGTGCTGGCAGCGTGCACGCACTCTCCGCCGCCGCTGCGGCTGCCCCCACCCACGGCAGCGCGGGATACGCAAGCAGTCCCCACCCAGCAAGTGCAAGCGCAGAGGGCACTAACGTCCATCGGCCGTATTTCCAGGCGAACGCGAACACCAGCCCAGCCGGTGCCCAGACCAGCGATAACGATTGACCCGGTGACAACAGGCGAGACAGCATCGCCGCAACTACTATGGCGACTATCATGCCGACAACCCGACGGACGCTTACTTCAGGCATTGTTGCTGGCGTCACTGGCATGACAGACATGATCTCTGATCGGCACTGATTGTTGTCGGTGGACTCTGCAGACGATGCATTGCCCTTTAGCTGCCCATAGTTACCAATAAGCGGAACGGTTGTCGTCTGGCGTGGCGTTTCCGATGAAACCGCTGTCGCTATAAATCAGTGTAGCAACCTGAAAGCCGACGCGGCGCGCCATCGCCGCAAGCTCAGAATGCCATCAATCTGCGTTTCTGTACCTTTCGGTCGCGGCACGATGCATGCCCATTCGGCACGCCAGGTTAAAGGCGTTCTGGGTCGCACCAACATTTGCCATTCCCCGCCCCGCGATGTCATACGCTGTCCCGTGCGCGGGTGTGGTCACGGGAATCGGCAGGCCACCCTGCACGGTGACCCCACGCTCGAAACCCATCAGCTTCATCGCGATCTGTCCCTGATCGTGATACATCGTGACGATGCCATCGTAATGACCGTTCTTTGCACGCACAAAAATCGTATCTGCGGGGAAAGGCCCGTCGACGGCGATACCTCGCGACTGGGCGAGCGCGACACCCGGCGCGATGATGTCGATTTCTTCGGTGCCGTAATTACCGTTGTCACCATTGTGCGGATTGAAGCCACACACCGCTACGCGCGGCGCCGCCTTGCCTGATGCCTTCAACGCTTCGGTAATGAGATTGGCCGCGCTGGCAACGCCTTCGGGCGTCAGCAAGGCGCTCACGTCCTTGAGCGCAACGTGAGAGGTGACGCGAGATGTCCACAGCGTATCGAGCACATTTAACTCGCCGGTGTAGCTGTGACATCCCAGCAGGTCTTCAAACCAGCGCAACTCGTCCTGTTGCTGCATGCCGCCTGCGCGCAGAGCGCCTTTATTAAGCGGTGCAAAGAAGAGCGCATCCGTCCTCTGCGCATGCGTCAACTGCGCACCCAGCGTCAGCATGTCAATCATGAATTTGCCGTTGGCGGCTTCGGCACGACCGCTCGCGAACGCGGGCGCATCGATGCCGTCCCACGCCAGCAACACCGGTGCCACAAAATCGCGAGTACCGATGGCCCCCTGTTCGATTGTGGCGAGATCGAGTGCGACACCGGTCGTCTTCGCTGCTTCGGCCAGAGATGCCCGGTTGCCAATCACAAAAACATTGGCCTGCTGCGCGGCGCTGCCATCAGCCAGCAATTTAATGACCAGTTCGGGGCCGACGCCCGCAGGATCACCGAATACCAGCGCGATGTTCGGCTTCATCAGTCGAGCGCTACGTTAGCGTCGCGAATAAGCTTGCCAAAACGGTCAAACTCGGTTTTGTTGAGAAGAGCGAACTGCTCAACCGTCATGCCGGCAGGATCGCCGCCGAGGCCGCGCAGGCGCGCCTGCACGTCCGGAAGCCGAAGGATCTTGTTGGTCTCATCGACCAGCCGTGCGACCACGTCTTTCGGTGTACCTGCCGTGACGAACAGGCCGTACCAGGTCGTCATCTCGAATCCCGGAATGCCCGCCTCTGCGAGGGTCGGTACGTCAGGCAATTCTGCGGAGCGCTTCGGTGAGGTCACCGCCAGCGGCTTCAATTTTCCGGCCTTGATCTGACCCATCGCGGACGATGTGGTGTCGAACATGACTTGCACGCTGCCCGCGATCAGATCAAGGTGCGCCTGACTGCTACCTTTGTAGGGCACGTGCGTCATCTTGACGCCAGTCGCGAGCTTGAATCCCTCACCGGCGAGATGCTGTGTGCTACCAACACCGGAGGAGGCATAGGTGAAAGTGTTCGGCTTCGCGATCATCATCGCGACGAGATCTTTTGCGTCCTTCGCGCCAACCAGTTGATTGATCACCAGCACGTTGGGCACGGTAACGATAAGCGCGACAGGCGTCAAATCCTTTATCGGATCGAAGCCAAGCTTGATGAGATGCGGCGCAATGGCCTGCCCGGTGTTGGTCGCGACCAGCAACGTATGTCCATCCGGCGCGGCCTTTGCGGTGATGTCGGCGGCGATGGTGTTCGATGCACCAGGTCGATTCTCAACGACGAATGCCTCCTTGAACACAGCGCCAAATTTCTCGGCAAGCATGCGCGCGACGATGTCAGTGCCCCCGCCTGCTGACGCACCGACCATGATCCTGACTGGCTTCGCGGGGTAGGCAGTCTGCGCCGTTGCCCAACTCGAAATCACAGCGGCACAAACAGCAGTTAGCAGCGCGCATCTGCCTGGTGAAAATCTCATTCCCGTCCTCCTGACTTTATTAAATAAGCTTGGGCAATATCCGGCGGGTGATTTGCTTCCCCGACTGATTCCATTTCTAATTCAAAAGGAGACGAAGCGTGACGACGCGGACAGTGCGTGAGCACGGCAAGGAGGAGCAACAACGTATCGTATTGAATTGGAAATGGAATCTCATGCTGTCTCGACGCTGACGGTGCTACCAGCGCTCCCTTGATACGGTGCCTTTCAAGCGCGCCTGCCACAAATCCTGACGCCTTTAAATCTTCGATGAACGCCTTCAGGAAGTCTGCCGCACCGGCACGAGCTACGGGCATCGCCAGCGCCTGATTGATGACCATAAAGCGACCAGGCAACAAGCGTACGCCGCCCACGCGCAACGCGTCAGCCTCCAGCTGTTGCCTGACTCCAGCTGCTACCTCCAGATTTTGTTTCAGCATTTCATCGGTAACAAGCGGAGAAGTAGGCGCTCGAACGAGCGTTGCGTTTTTTATCTCGCGCGTGAGATACAGGTCATACGCGCTGCCACCACCGACAACGATGCGCGTGCCAGTTCGATCCACCTCGCCGTTATCGCGCAGTGGCGATGCCTCGCGCACAAGGTATGCCCCTTCGATGATGACATACGGCGCGGTGTAGGCAGTCGTCGTCGCCCGCACAGGATCGATGGCAACAAACGCGATTGAAACTTCATTCGCACTCACCGCATCGACCACTTTGCCCGCAGAGGTGAATGTCACCAGCTCGACCGGCACATTCAATCGGCGGCCAAGTTCGCGCGCAATGTCAATGGACACGCCGAACGGTTCGCCTGTCTTCGCATCTTTGCTGGCGAGGATCGGGTTGCCGAAATTGATCGCAGCGAGCAGCGTGCCGGCTGGAGCAAGCGCACGCAAAACGTCGGGCGATGGTGACGAAATGATTGACGGCATCGTGCTCACACAGGCTGTAAATAATGTTGCCGAAGCAATCGC
>JAYUWL010000077.1:0-6402 GCA_043753585.1 Burkholderiales bacterium | reverse complement strand
GTGGCTACTGTTTTTACGCATGCCCCTTCGGCGCGCCACAGTTTCCTCAAGCGGGCGCCTTCGGTCTCCGCGGCAAGATGGACAAGTGCACCTTCTGCGCCGGTGGTCCCGAGAAAGACGGCTCAAAAGCAGAGCTCGAAAAATACGGACGTAATCGTCTGTCCGAAGGCAAGCTCCCGGCTTGTGCGGAAATGTGCTCGACCAAGGCCCTGCTTGCCGGTGATGGTGACGTGCTCTCCGACATCTACCGGGAACGCGTCATGCGGCGGGGTCGTGGTGGCGATCTGTGGGGCCATGCCACGGCATATGGTCGTGCCGATTCGAAGTCTGCCGGCCCAGCGTTGCCGACAGCCCCTGCTGCGGCACAACCGGCCGCACAAAAATCATGAACTACGGGGGCGTTATCCTCATCGCCGTAGCAACGGCATTGCTCGCAGCGTGCGGCGAGCAGCCACAGACCATCGCCGCCAAGCCGGGTCAATCCGCGGCAAAGGCGGACGATAAACCGTTTGGCGCTGGCACCCAGTACGCTGATCGTGCCACCTGGGAGCGTCAGCTTCGTGCTCGCGCTGACAATCAAAACGAATACAAGCGTGTTAACTGAGCGCGGGCGCAGACTCAGTCAGGAGCTATCAATGAGATCCCTATTCGCGTTCATTGCCGCCCTGTTGTTTGCCCTGACCGCATGTGCTCAGCAAAGCAGCGGTCCCGTGTTGCCGCCGGCCGAACTGGCGAAACAGCAGCAGCAACGGGCCGTTCAACAGCCCTACAACAATGCGCCTATCTGGCAAAACGCTCGCGGTGGAGTGGCGGGATACACCAGTATTCCGGCGCCAGAAGCTGGCGTGTTAATTCAGGATGGTGGCCAAAACTGGCGCGCGCTTCGTAACGGCACGTTCTCGATCATTGGCGGATGGTCGCTGGTGGCGATGATGTTGCTTATCGGTGGTTTCTACGCATGGAAGGGCACGATTCAGTTGCATGAAGCGCCCACCGGCCGCCTGATCGAGCGCTTTACGTTGCTGGAGCGAATGGCGCATTGGGCGACTGCTATCTCGTTCTCGGTATTGGCGATTTCAGGGCTGATTCTCGCGTTCGGAAAGACGCTCTTGATCCCGGTGATTGGCTTCACGCTGTTCTCGTGGCTCGCGATCATCGCTAAGAATTTGCACAACTTTTTGGGTCCGCTGTTCATCATCAGTTGCATCGTTACGTTTTGCATTTTTGTACGAGACAACGTGCCGAAAGCCGTGGACTTCAAATGGGTCGTGAGCTTTGGCGGAATGATCAGCGGAAAGCATGTGCCGAGCGAAAAATTTAACGCAGGCGAAAAACTCTGGTTCTGGGGCGGTTTGATGTCGCTTGGACTCGTGGTGGGTGCGTCGGGCATGGTGCTCAATTTCCCCAACTTCGAGCAGACGCGGGCGACGATGCAACTTGCGAATCTTGTTCACCTGACGGGTTCAACGCTGTTCATGCTCGGCGCGCTCGGCCACATTTACATGGGCACGCTAGGAATGGCGGGCGCTCTGGATGCGATGAAAACCGGCGTTGTCGACGAAGCCTGGGCGAAAGAACATCACGAGATTTGGTACGACGATGTGAAGTCGGGCAAAGTGCCCGCAAATCGCACTGCCAGCGGCAGTGGTGGCGGTGCGCAACAACCGGTAGCTGTTGGAGGAAACGATTGATGAAATTAAATCACTGGATAGTTCTGGCGCTGGGCGGCACCCTGACCGCGCTTGCCATCGCAAAGTTACCGCCGCCTGCGCCGATGAACGACGAGCAGAAGGCTAAAGCTGAAGAGACCAAAGCGAAAGCCGCAGAAACTGCCAAGAAAGTGGCAGCGGATGAGTTGCGCTATCAGGACAAGGCGGCAGATCGTTACTTTAAAGAAATGAAAGCTGCTGGCAAAACCGTTCCGCCGCCAACTTGGGTTCCGCCCACTGTGCCGGTGGCCGCCGTTCAGCCCTCTTCATCGGAATCGCACGGCCAGAAACAATCGGTTGCGCCGAAAACGCAGGACACATCGAATCCCGGTGCTGCCAAAGCTGGATCCGGTGCCACCAACGCCAAGCCGACTCCAGCGAAGGGATGATTTGATCGAACGCGGTCCGTGATCGATGGCTACGCTAGAATTGAAATGTCGGAGAGGTGGCAGAGTGGTTGAATGTACCTGACTCGAAATCAGGCTTACCGCAAGGTAACGGGGGTTCGAATCCCCCCCTCTCCGCCACAACGCCCTGTTGAAGGGCGTTTTTTTATGGCGCGTCGGTTGGCAGTAAATCACGCGCAACAGCGTGGGATCGCGCGGGCACTAACCCGCCGCGTCAGATCTCGATTGGGGCAGGACCAGCGGTCAGTCGAAGAAGTCGAAAGCCGATGCCCTGTGAATCGACCCACCGCATAGCGTCTTCCGAGTGTCGCCCAGGCGTCGTCAAGCTTCGGCACGGCGCCAGAGTTAAATTCTCGCCACGTTGACCCGCAAAAATTGCCCTAGTTTTGCGTTTTCCCCGCCTAGAATGGATTACGGGGGAAATCCATGTCATCGAACAAAAACCTCAGCGAAGACGACACCAGCGCAAAGTACATCACGCCTGCGCTGTATTTGGCCGGATGGCTTGAGGCGGCCATTCGCCGTCAGGTTTCGTTCACTGATGGCCGCATCATCGTTCGCGGGCGCCTCGTTACGCGCGGCAAATGCAAGCGTGTCGACTTCGTGCTCTACATCAACGAAATCGCGATTGCTTTGATCGAGGCTAAACACTTTTTTATGGCTGCTGGCGACGGCATGCAGCAAGCGCTCGAATACGCCCGCATGATGGAAATTCCGTTTGTTTTTTCCAGCAACGGCCGTGGTTTTGTATTTCACGATCGCACCGGCAATGCCGCCCAGCTCGAAACCACGCTGCACATCAACGCCTTTCCCAGTCCCGATGCACTTTGGGCTCGCTATGTTGAATGGAAGGGCCTTACGCCCGCTCAGGAAAAAATCGTCAGCCAACCGTACTACAACGACGGCAGCAAAAAAGAGCCGCGCTATTACCAACGCAACGCGGTCAACGCCGCAGTCGAGGCCATCGCCAAAGGGCAAAACCGCGTGCTGCTGGTCATGGCCACCGGCACCGGCAAAACCTACACCGCGTTTCAGATTATCTGGCGGCTATGGAAAGCCGGGCAGAAAAAGCGCATCCTGTTTCTGGCCGACCGCAACATCTTGATAGACCAGACGATGGTCAACGACTTTCGCCCGTTTGGCGGCGCAATGGCCAAACTCAGCACCAGCGCCAAAACCATCGAACGGTCCGACGGCAGCGAAATTGATCTCACGCTCGCGCTCGAAAAAGGCCCCGACAACAAGCGCCGCATCAACGCCGCGTACGAGATTTATCTCGGGCTTTATCAAGCCATCACCGGCCCCGAAGAGCGCCAAAAACTATTCAAGGAATTCAGCCCTGGCTTCTTCGATTTGATCGTCATTGACGAATGTCATCGCGGCAGCGCGGCGGAAGATTCGGCATGGCGTGAAATCCTCGCCCACTTCAGCGCCGCCACCCAAATCGGCATGACCGCAACGCCCAAAGAAACCGAATACGTTTCTAACAACGACTACTTCGGCCCGCCCGTCTACACCTACAGCCTCAAGCAGGGCATTCGCGACGGCTTTCTCGCGCCGTACAAAGTCATCAAGGTGCATCTCGACGTTGACGTTGAAGGCTATCGCCCGATGCCGGGTGAGGTTGACCAGTTTGGTAACGTTATCGAAGACCGTCTCTACAACCAGAAAGACTTCGACCGCACGCTCATCATCGACAACCGCACCGCGCGCGTCGCCAAATGGGTCAGCGACTATCTCAAGGCCAGCGGTGATCGCATGCAAAAGACCATCGTCTTCTGTGAAAACACGCCCCACGCGGCCCGTATGCGTCAGGCGCTGATCAACGAAAACGCCGACCTGGTGCAAAAGTATCCGCGCTACGTCATGCGCATCACCGGCGACGATGCCGAGGGCAAAGACCAGCTCGGCAACTTCATCGACCCCGAATCTGCGGTGCCGGTCATCGTCACCACTTCGCGCCTGCTCTCCACGGGCGTTGACGCGCAAACCTGTCGCCTCATCGTGCTTGAGCGCGGCGTCGGCAGCCTGACCGAGTTCAAGCAAATCGTCGGCCGTGGCACCCGCGTGCACGAAGACACCCGCAAGTATTACTTCACGCTGATCGACTTTCGCGGCGCGACCAACCACTTCGCCGATCCTGACTTCGACGGCGAACCAGTGCAAATTTATGAGCCGGGTGAAGGCGATCCAGTCATTCCGCCCGACCTGCCACCCGACGACGAGGCGCTGCCGCCCATTCCCGATGCGGACGAAGTGGTGATTGATGGCTACCCACCGCACAACATCGCGCTGCCGCCCGGTGTCGCCGAGCCGCGCGCTAAATATTTCATCCACGGCAAATCGGTGACCGTGCTCACCGAGCGCATTGAATATCTTGACGAAAACGGCAAGCTCGTCACCGAAAGCCTGCGCGACTACAGCCGCAAAGCCATCCGCGCGCAGTACGTCAGCCTTGATGCGTTTCTCCGCCGCTGGAATGGCGAATCGCGCAAAGACGCCGTGATCGAAGAGCTGGCTGAAGAGGGGCTGCTGCTCGGCCCGCTGATGGAAGAGGTCGGCAAAGACCTCGACCCGTTTGACCTCATTTGCCACATCGCGTTCGACCAGCCGCCGCTCACCCGTCGCGAGCGCGCCGACCAAGTGCGCAAGCGCGACATCTTCACCCAATTCGGGCCACAAGCCCGCGCCGTCATGGAAGCGCTGCTCAGCAAATATCAGGACGAAGGCGTGGTCGCCGGGCTTGATAACGTCAAGCTGCTGGAGATTCCGCCGTTCAACCAGATGGGCACACCGTTCCAGCTCATTCAGCCGTTCGGCACCAAGGCCGGGTTCGAGCAAGCGGTGCATGACATGCAGGCCGCGCTTTACAGTGACGTCGCATGACCGCGCCGCTCCCCTCGCAAACCACTGCAAGCCGTCACGACGAACCAGACACAATCCAAGTACCGTTGACGCGACAACAGGCCGCCGCCGCTTGCGCGGAGTTTTGGAACGATGTATTGGCGGCTGACGGCTCCTTCGCCGACGAACACTCCACGCTGTAGCCATACGCCATTAGAAACGAACCAAAAATAAATGTCCGCAAGAAACACCGTCAAATCCATTCAAGACATCATGCGCAAAGACGCTGGTGTCGACGGCGACGCCCAACGTCTGTCGCAACTGTGCTGGATGTTTTTCCTGAAAATTGTTGATGATCAAGATCAGCAGCTCGCCGTGATGCAAGACGGCTATCTTTCGCCCATCCCCGCGCGCCTGCAGTGGCGCACCTGGGCTGCAAACCCCGAGGGCATCACCGGCAAAGCGCTGATCGATTTCATCAACGGCGATCTCTTTCCCGCGCTCAAAGAACTGCCCGCTGCAGGTCTTTGGCAAAACCGCGCCCGCGTGACCCGCGCCGTGTTTGAAGACGCCTACAACTACATGAAAGACGGCCAGCTTATCCGGCAGGTCGTCAACAAAATCACTGAAGTCAATTTCAACGACCTCGCCGAGCGCAAACACTTTGGCGACATTTACGAGCAACTGCTCAACGACCTGCAAGCCGCCGGCAACGCCGGAGAGTTCTACACACCGCGCGCCGTCACCGCCTTCATGGTCGACCGCATCGACCCCAAGCCCGGTGAAATCATCATGGACCCGAGCTGCGGCACCGGCGGCTTTTTGACCTGCAGCATCCGCCACATGCGCGACCGTTACGTCAAAACGGTGGAAGACGAAGCCGCGCTGCAAGCCAACCTGCGCGCCGTGGAACTCAAGCAACTGCCGCACATGCTCTGCGTTACCAACATGCTGCTGTACGGCGTGGAAGACGCAAGCTTCGTGCGCCACGACAACACGCTCGCCCGCCCGTACGTGAGCTACACCAACGCCGACCGCGTGGACGTGATCGTCACCAATCCGCCGTTTGGCGCCTCGGTGCAGGACGGGATTGAGACCAACTTTCCGCAACACTTTCGCACCAAAGAAACCGCCGACCTGTTTCTCGCGCTGATCATCCGCATCTTGAAGCCCGGCGGCCGCGCCGCCTTGGTGTTGCCCGACGGCAGCCTGTTTGGCGAAGGCGTCAAAACCCGGCTGAAAGAACACCAGATGGAAGAGTGAGCCCGCGTGCTCCACGGTTTCGCCCGGCGGCTGCAGGTGCAGGAGCGGCTGACCGCCGAGGTCGCCGATTGCATCTGGGGTCACCTCCACCCCCACGGAGTCGCGGTCGTGATCGAGGCAACCCACGCCTGCATGTCGTCGCGCGGGGTCAATACACCGGGCGTACTCATGACCACGAG
>JAYUWL010000076.1:0-19401 GCA_043753585.1 Burkholderiales bacterium | reverse complement strand
CTCACGGGCAATATGGATTTGCTGGTGGCCATTGGCACATCGGCCGGCTGGGGCCTCTCGATGTGGCTGTGGCTCAGCGCCGAGCCGGACACGATGGTGCATCTGTACTTTGAAGGTTCCGCGGTCGTGGTGACGCTGGTGCTGCTCGGCAACTGGCTGGAGGCACGCGCAAAGCGGCAGACCACGTCTGCCATCCGCGCGTTGCATGCGCTTCGACCCGATATCGCGCACGTGATCAAGCGTACGGGCGGCGAGGTGGACGTTCCAGTAGTCGAACTCATTACCGGCGACATCATTGTCGTGCGGCCCGGTGAGCGCTTTCCGGCGGACGGCGTGCTGGCCGAAGGCCGCACGCAGGTGGACGAGTCGATGCTCACCGGTGAGCCGTTGCCGGTTGAAAAATCCATGGGCGACAAGCTCACCGGCGGCAGCATCAATGGCGACGGTCGGGTAACCCTGACCGTGACAGCAACGGGCAGCGAGACCGTGCTCGCGCACATCATCCGCCTGGTCGAAGACGCGCAAACGGCAAAAGCCCCGATTCAGCGGCTGGTGGATCAGGTGGCCGCAGTGTTTGTGCCGGTGGTGCTGGTGCTGGCGCTGATCACGTTGATTGGTTGGTGGTGGTACGGCGGAAGCTGGGAGGTCGCGCTGATTCACGCGGTCGCGGTGCTGGTGATTGCCTGTCCGTGCGCGCTGGGCCTTGCCACGCCCGCCGCGATCATGGCCGGCACCGGTGTCGCCGCGAAGCAGGGCATATTGATCAAGGATGTGCAGGCGCTGGAGCTGGCGCACAAGGTCGACCTGGTCGCGTTCGATAAGACCGGCACGTTGACCGTGGGGCAGCCGCGCCTGACCGCCGTTGCCGTGGCCGTTGGTGCTGGTGTGACTGAAGACGACATGCTGCACAGCGCCGCCACTGTGCAGCGCGGCAGTGA
Organism: Burkholderiales bacterium; assembly: GCA_043753585.1. Taxonomy (GTDB): domain Bacteria; phylum Pseudomonadota; class Gammaproteobacteria; order Burkholderiales; family Casimicrobiaceae; genus Casimicrobium. The sequence continues at coordinate 18,463 of JAYUWL010000076.1, read as the reverse complement.
ACATCCGCTGGCGCGGGCCGTTGTGCAAGCCGTAGCGGCATTACACGAGAACGGCATGTCGCCACCCGATACCGTTCGTCCTGAGCACAGCGAAGGGTTCGACGCTTTCTCCGTCATCTCAAACCCTTCGCTACGCTCAGGGCAAATGGAAGATCTAAGTAACACCGTTGCAACCGATGTCCAGGCCGTGCCCGGACGCGGCACGCAGGGCGCCGTTGATGGGGCGACCTGGCTGATCGGCAGCCTGCGATGGATGGACGAGTTGAAGTTGCCGCTGGGCGAGCTGGCGGATCGTGCGCAGTCATTGCAAAAAGCAGGCGCGACGGTTTCCGCAGTGGCGCGGCGAACCGACGGCGTGCTGCAACTGGTCGGCCTGCTTGCATTTGGCGACGAACCCAAGCCCGGCGCAAAAGAGGCGCTGGCCGCACTGCGCAAGCTTGGCATCCGCATCGTGATGATTTCGGGTGACAACAAGGGTGCAGCGCTCGTAATGGCGCGGCGATTGGGGCTGTCCGACGATGAGGTCATGGCCGAGGTGCTACCCGGTGACAAGGCAGCCAAAGTGACTGCGCTCAAGGCAGGCGGACACACGGTGGCGATGGTCGGTGATGGCGTCAACGACGCGCCCGCGCTCGCCGCCGCGGACGTCGGCATCGCAATGGGCACGGGCACCGATGTTGCGATGCATGCAGCAGCGATCACGCTGATGCGCGGTGACGTCGCGCTGGTCGCCGGGGCCCTGGAAATTTCGCGCCGCACGGTCGCCAAGATTCGGCAAAACCTGTTCTGGGCGTTTGCCTACAACGTGGCGGGCATTCCGCTCGCGGCGTTCGGCTACTTGAGCCCGGTGCTGGCCGGTGCCGCGATGGCGGTGAGCTCGGTGAGCGTGGTTGCCAACGCGCTCGTGCTCAGCCGCTGGAAGCCGGGCGCAAAGTAGCATCAATGCCACGATGCTGGTGCTTTTTAACAAACCCTACGGCGTACTTTCGCAGTTCACCCGTGACGGTGGCAAATGGCGCACGCTGGCTGACTACATCGATATCCCCGACGTCTACCCAGCGGGGCGACTCGATGCCGACAGCGAGGGGTTGCTGCTGCTCACCGACAACGGCAATTTGCAGGCCGCGATTGCCGGTGACCGCTCAACCGTGACCAAGACCTATTGGGTGCAGGTGGAAGGCGTCGTCACAAACGATCAGGCGAAACAGCTGGCGCGCGGCGTCATGCTCAACGACGGGCTGACCGGCCCGGCAGTGTGTGGTGTGGCGCACGGCGTATGTGAGCCGTGGCCGCGGGTGCCGCCGATTCGGGTGCGCAAGAGTGTGCCCGATAGCTGGATTGAACTTACGATCAGCGAAGGCCGCAATCGCCAGGTGCGACGCATGACTGCACATGTGAGTTTGCCCACGCTACGGCTGATTCGCGTGGCGGTTGGGCCGTGGCGGGTGGAACGGATTGCATCGGGCGAAATGCGCGTGATAACGGACGATGAGGCGTTCGCGGCCTTACGTGCGTAGTTGGTAGCCGCAAAGCAATGCACTGGAATCGTGGCGTGGTGGCACACAAGCCCTCCCCCCTGCTTTGCCTCGTTGAGGCAACTTTTGGCATTGTGCGTGACTTCAGCTTTTTAGTGAAAGTGCCGTTGCAATTGGGCTTAAGGCTAATAATGGCCGAATGTCGATATTATGCGATATCAAGCTTTAGCCCCAGTAAAATAAGGGCTACACAAAAAAGCTGATATCTCACAAATCGAACCGCGACGTCGCTTCGGTCAAATAAAACCACTCGTGATTGGCCTCGGCTACGGCATTCGGAAACAGGATGCAGCCATTCTTCGGCGCGGTCAGGGATTCGCCATTGGCACGGGTGCCGATCACGTCGCCCGCCTCAAGTAAATCGAAGCTCTGCCACGCGCGCGAAAACGTATCCGCCGCATCAAACTTATCGATCACCTGCGCGATGTGCAATCCCTCGGGATTCGCCGCGAGCGAGGGTTTTGCGTCGTCGGTCACTCCGAACAAAGCCAGCGTGTTGCGAATCGCACGGTATGCGACTTCCGTGCCGTTCGGGTCTTCGTGTTGCCCGCACTCAAGCGTGAGCGCCATGCCGCCGGTGCTGCGCATGTACTCGGTGGTGCCGACGCCGTATTTGGCGTCGAGATCGTGGCGCTTGCCCGCTGTGGGATCAAGCGTAGCGGCCCGCGCGCGGCGCTCTTGGACCCCCGCAGCATAGGTGCCAAGCCAGCCATCCACCGCGCGGTTCACGCCGAGGCGCAATGCCCAGTCACGCTCGGTATCGCCGTGAATTGTCGGCTCCAGCGAGCCGGAATTGCTCTCCGGCCCCACCATCACAAACGCCTGCCCCTGCGCCTGAAACGAATGCAGATCGAGCAGCGCTTCATGCTGCGCCATCAGCGGACACAGCCAGTTCGCAATGTGATCTTCGAACTCGGTCGGTGTATCGGTGGGCTGGAGATTGCGGTTCAGATTACGGTCACCGACGCGCCGCCTCATTGCGTATGCCATCGGGTTGGTTATGGGAACAAAGGTGACAACACCGCAAACAATTTGTAGCTGGCCAGATTCGATTTCGGTGATGACGCGTCGAATGCCGTGCATGCCCGCGAGTTCGTTGCCGTGAACGGCCCCGGTGATGAGAACGCGCTTGCCGGATTGAACGGCGGTGAAAGTTGTGGACTGGAAGGGCAGCATAAAAACTAAAGCACTCGACAAAAAACAGCCTTCAAATACCGGCTCTCGTTAACCTGCGCGAGCCACGGATGATCTGGCCCGGCCCCGCGAACCTCGAGTATCTGCAACTCACGGCCCGCATAGAACGCTGCGCGACGCAGCATGTCGAGGAATTGCTCCTCGCTTACGACGCCGGTGCACGAACAGGTGAGAAACATTCCCCCCGGCTTCACGACGCCCAGCGCGAGCTTGTTCATATCGAGATATTTTTTCAGCGCGTCGATGACTTCATCGCGAGCGCGCGTCATCTTCGCGGGGTCAAGCACGACGGCGTCCCAGCGCTTGCCTGCCTCCTGTGCCTCGCGCAGCCACGGAAAGATGTCGGCCTGCGTGACCTTTGCCTTCACGTTGTTGAACTTCAAGTTGCGCGTCGCGAAATCGACGGCTTCTTCATCGAGGTCAACGGCGGTGATATCGCTGGCTCCGTTCATCCCTGAATACACCGCGAAGCCGCCCGAGTTGCAACAGAGGTCGAGCATGCTGGCGCTCTTCGTTGACGCGATGAGTTCTCCCCAGCGCTTGCGGTTATCGCGCTGGTCGCAGAAGAAACCTGTCTTGTGTTTGCCGCCGATCTGCACGAAAAACTTCACATCATGTTCGCTAATCGTTGACGGTTTACCGCTATGGGGCGGCTTGCCCGGCGGGCAGTCAAAGCCTTCCTGCTTCTGCGCGTTGTCATCGCCAAACGCGAAAATCTGCGAGCCGGGAAATTGCGTGAGCAGCGCATCAAAAATCCAGTGCTGCATGCGAAACATGCCCGCTGCGTAGAAGCACACGACGAGCACATCATCAAAGCGATCGACGATCAAGCCCGAGAGCCCATCGCCCTCGGCGTGGATCACGCGATAGGCGTCGGTGACGGCATCAAGTGTAAAAATCTTCCGCCGCAGTTGCACGGCGTCGGCGATCTTCTCGGCGATAAATTGCGCATCGACAATTTCATGCTGCTTCTCGGTGAGCAGACGAATCGCCATCGGTGCTTGCATATTGAGCATGCCGCGCCCGATGAATTCGCCATCGACAGAGAGCACTTCAACCAGATCGCCGGGAATGATGCGCTCAGCCGGTCGCTCCACCATTTTCTGGAAGATGAGCGGGTGAACGTATTTGCGCTCGCTTTTTAAGCGAACTTGCGGGAGCGATTCAGAGCGATTTTTGCGGGCCATGCCGCAATGTTAGCGAGCGGGGTTTCGCTTATCCGCCAGCAGCGCCGCTTCCACTTTTTTCCAGTACGGGGTAAATCGCCGCAATGCGCCCCGATATTCGGCAAAGGCGGGCTCAGGCATCCATTCAACCTCAAACGCGCTCAGGCGACCTTGTAGCGACCGTTGCGGTGTGTTCTGCGTCACCACCGCCTTCACGCCCAGTGCGGTCAGCACCGCAACCGTCTCGCCCTTGAAGATAAAAACATCGGGAACTTCGGCCAGACAGTCGGCGACAAATTGCAATCGCTTGAGCGCGAAGCGCCCATGCGCATCGTCGCCCATATCGAAAACAAACACGCGCGGCAACTCGGGGTGCGCCGTCAACGTCGGGTTGGTTGGCGAGAGCATTTCATCGTGCAGCAAAATAATGCGCGAGAACTTGATGTTCATGCTTTGGCTCCGCCGCCGAACAGGCGAGAATCCAGCGTCTCGTAACTCGCGTCAAACGGGCAACTTCCGTCGCGTGACGCCTTGCAGCGCACGCACGGCTCGCCGTCGGTGTACTTCTGCACATTTTCACGATTGAAAAAGTAGGGCTTGTGCGAGAACGTCGATGCCACCCATTGCCAGGACAAATGGTTCGAGGCTACGTCGCCATCAAGCAGGTGTTGCACGTACCAATCTGCGCCTTCGCGCCACGCAATTTTGCGAAAGTGCACAGCGTACGCGGCAAACCACATGCGCGCATGATTGTGCACATAGCCGTCGTTCAACAACGCGTGAATGCTGTCATCGATGCAGGCAAGGCCGGTGTTCCCCGCACGGATGTCGGCGGCGAGCGGCGCATCGCCGAGCGGCACTTTCGCGGGCTCGATATCGCACAGGACGTCGTCGCCTCGCTGGAACCACACGCGTCGCCAGAAGTCGCGCCACGCAAGCTCAAACACCAGTCGGTAAGCGCCGCTCGGGCCGCTCTTGTTGAGCGCCCATTCGCGCACTTCATTCAACGTCAGGCAACCGTGGCGCAAATAGGGCGAGAGGCGTGTGACCGCACCGCGCAGGTGATTGCGGCTGCGGCTATATGCGACGGGATCAACCCGGCTGAGGGTTGCCAAAGCGGCGATTCGACCGCCGGGAAGCGGGGAGTCAGGACCGGGCGCATCGGGAAAATACTGGGCAATCGCCGCCAGTCGGGCGTCGCGATCATCAGGAAGGTGAAGCTGTTCCATCGGGGCCGTTTCTACATCAAGACCTGATAGTACGCGCAGCGTCGCAGCGTCGCAGCGCAGTCAGCGTGACAAGTGACTTTCGCCTGAAACAAAGCCCAGTCGTGGGCTAGATGGTTTAAATACAGTTAGTCGACTTTGTACGCGATCGTCATACAGCCCTTATGCAATGGTGCTTACAAAGAAAAGCTGAATGTATCGACAACGTTTATATCAGGCCAGCAAATCGACGCCGCGAATTAAGCCCGCGGTCGCCAGCCGAACAGTCGTGCAGGCAAAAAGAGCACAGCGCGAACGAGCGCGAACAGGGCGTCGAATGTGATTCCGATAAGCCGGAACGGCAGCGAGATCAACCAGAAGATCGGGAACAGCACCAGTGCGAGCAAGGCAATCGGCCAGCTCACCACCAGAAGGATGCACCACACAAACAACAGGATCGACGCTTTCATTGCAAATCCCTAGCCAAAAAATTAGAAGCGGAACGAACGCCTAGATCGACTTCGATCCGGTGATCGTAACTTTTTCAAAAGTCACTTGAGCGACGCTGGTGGCGGGTGCTTCGGTCGGTGCTGCTGTTGCGAAGAGTGCGGCGACTGCACCGACAGTAACCACGGAGAGGACGCTTGCGAACACGGCAGTAACAGCGGTTTCAGTGCGGGAGAGCATGTTGAAAGGGCGATTCATGTGGAACTCCAAAGTTTTTTCGTGTCGTTTCGCTGCGGGGTTTTCCGTTGCGATGGAGTGAACTTTATGCGGCGTGCTTTTTTGCCGCTACGAGCGTGCGATGAATCGCGGGGAATCAGCGCGAGCAGCGGAAATGCGGCGTGAATGCCGCAGCGCGCTAGCCAGCGCGCAATGAATCCACGATCTCCATGCGCGCCGCGCGCACGCTAGGCAGAAATCCGCCCACAATGCCCATCACGGCCGCAAAGCAGATCGTTTGCACTGCGATTGCTGGCGTAAGGTGGAAGCCAAATGAAAGCTGCGAGAAGGAGGTGAAATTGAGTGTCGAGACGGTGAACAGTTGCAGGAACGAGGCGGTAAGCAGACCCACCACACCACCGACCAGTGAAAGCAAAATCGATTCGCCCAGAAAGGCCCACAGGATCGACGAGCGCCGGAAACCAAGCGCCCGCAGGGTGCCAATCTCCCCCGTGCGATTGGCCACCGCCGCATACATTGTGATCGCCGCGCCAATGATGGCACCGATGGAAAAAATGAAAGACAGCGCGAGGCCCAGGATGGACAGGAAAGTCGACAACGCCTTGCTCTGTTCTTCGTAAAAAAGCGGTTCGACTTTGACGTCAAGCTTCAAACGAATATCCGCTTCAATGTCGGCCCTCAATCGATCAAGCTGATCACGATCTACCAATCGCGCAATCACGCTGGAATAACCGAAGCGGCGGAATGCCTGTCCGATTTGCTCGACGTCACCCCAGGCTTCTGAATCAAATCCTGACGAGCCGCCGTCGAAGACGCCGACGACGCGCCAGTCCCGTCCGGCAAAGCGCGACGTCTGGCCCAACTCCATGTTTTCAAAACCCGAGTTCACGCTCTTACCGACAACAATTTCGTTCGCCCCAGGCGCAAACCAGCGACCTTCGATCAGCTTTACCTGTGGCCGAAGCCCGGCGCCGATTTCAGTCAGTCCTCGAACCACCACATTCTGCGGCTTGGTGTCTCCCTTCTTGGGGGCACCAATGAGCACGACGATCTCCTTGGAAACTTGCGCCTCACCCCTGCTGTTGCGTGCGACGGCGGGGTTGGTCTCCACCAGCGCAGCCTGATCGCGTGAGACGCTGCTTTGAATCTCGGTTTGCACGCCTTGACGCAGGAGGATCACATTATCAAGACTTCCGGTGCCAACGAGCGTCTTTTTGAGTCCCGCATCGAGCATCAGCACCGCAGAAAAAACGAACACCACGAGTGCCATGCCACCCGCCGTGAGCAGGGTGGTGAGCCTCCGCGTCCATAGATTTCGCGCGATGTAGCTGAACGGAATCTTCACGCAACGTGCCTTAAACCATCAACGATCTTGATCCGTGCCGAGCGAATTGCCGGCACGATGGCAGCGAGTAGCGCGACCGTTAGCACCGCAAAAAATTGATACACCAACGTCTCCTGCGACACCCGAAACACCGGAAAGATCGCGCCTATTGATCCCTTGAATCCGCTGATCACCGGAAACGTCAACGCCATGCCGAGCAGCCCGCCCAGGAGTGTCAACGCCAGCGATTCACCCAAGATAAGTGAGGCCACAAATCCCGGTCCAAACCCAAGCGCCTTGAGCGTTGCGTACTCGCTGGTTCGTTCGCGCGCGGTCATCGCCATCGTATTTGCCACCACCGCCAGAATGATCAGGATGACGACAAAACTGACCACGCGAATCGCCGCCACAATGGCCTCCGACTGCGCGACGAAGCCGAGCTGAAATGCCTTCTCGGTTTCAGTCAAAGTTTCTGCGGTCGAGTTCTTGAATTCAGCATCGATTTTTTGGCTCATATCCGCGGCGCTTTGCGGGTCTTTAATGCTCACGACGAACACGCCTGCTCGATCGCCAAAACGGGGCTGAGAAACCTTCACCCGCTCGTTCAAATAATCCCAATGAAAGAAGAACTGCCGCGTCACCGTGCCCTCATCGCGACCATCGTAAATGCCGCGCACGGTGAACTCCCAATTGCCGGGATAAATCGTGCCTTTGAGTGGAATCGTGTCTCCGATTTTCAGGTTGTATTGATCAGCCAGCACGCGACCGATCAAACAGCCGGTGCGATCCTTCATCATCGCGTCCATCTGCTCCGGGGGCATGATGTATTCAGGGTAAAGCTGAAAATGGGTCGGTAACGTCACCGCAAATTGCGGAAAGAAATTCTTCGGGTCCTGATAAATGCCGCCAAACCAGTTGCTGGTGCTGATTTGTGTGACGCCATCGACCGCGCGGACGCGATCCTTGTAATACGTCGGCATGGTGAATGTGAGTGAAATCGCGTTTCTCGTAATCAGGCGATTGCCAGCGGCTGCGTCCGAGCCCGCGTACCAGGCGTCCACGACTGTGCGCAACAAGCCGAACGCCACCACCGCGACGATCAGCCCGACCACCGTGAGCAGGCTGCGCAAACGCGCACGGAATATGTTTTTGATGATGAGTTGAAAAATCATCATGCGGGCTCTCTACCTTGAGCGGCGGGGGCCGGGGAAACGGTGACGGTAGCGTGCCCATCTATCGTTGCTCGCCAAGCCGCTGTCCCCCTGTCGCTAACCCTCCCCCACCAAGGAGTAGGGGACAGCCGCGGCCGCTCAGAAATTGCGTTCATCCCGTCACCAACTCAGTCCCCAACAACTCACCTTTCTCCAGATGCGTCACGTGCGTCGCCGACTTCACCGCGCCCGGATCATGCGTCACCATGATGATGGTTTTGCCCATTTCCTGATTCAATTGCTTAAGCAGCCCGAGCACTTCTTCCGCACTCTTTTTGTCAAGGTCACCCGTGGGTTCATCGGCAACGATGAGCGTCGGATCAGTGATGAACGCGCGCGCAATGGCCACTCGTTGTTGTTGACCGCCTGACAGTTCGTTGGGATAGTGATCCATGCGATCTGACAGACCGACCAGCGAAAGGGCGAGTTCAACCCGCTCCTTGCGATCGCTGCGCGACAAATCGGTGAGCATCAACGGCAATTCGACATTGCCAAACGCGGTTAACACAGGCATCAGGTTGTAGAACTGAAAAATAAATCCTACGTTCGCGGCGCGCCAGTCAGCCAACTCGGATTCTGACAATTCGGCAATATTCAGGCCGCCCACCAAAAGCTCGCCACCGCTCGGCTTATCAATGCCAGCAATTAAATTGAGAAGCGTTGATTTACCCGAACCCGACGGCCCCATTAGAGCAATGAAATCTCCATCAGGAATATCCAGCGTGATGTCGGTCAACACGGGCACATCCTGATCGCCACGGGTGTAATGCTTTGACAGATTTCTGATCTGGACCAGCGGGCGCTTGACGCTATTTGCTGCGTCAGTCATTTTTTCGCGGCCTGGGCCACCGCGGCACCGTCGCGCAATTCGGCACCCGGTTTGAGCACGACACGATCGCCGGTTTTCAATCCAGAGATTTCAAACGCATCACTCAGATCGCGGCCTTTGGTGACCGGCGTGATCTTCGCTGTTTTCCCGTCAAACACAAACACCACCGACTTGCCATCTCGCTCAATCAGCGCGTCTTTGCGCACTGAGGTCACGACCTTACGATCTGCCTCTGTCGGCTTTTGCTTGAAGAATGCAACTTTCGCGCTCATGTCCGGCAGCACGCGCGGGTCACGCTCGATGAAGGCGATCTTAACCAGGACTGTCGCTTTTGCACGGTCTACCGTGGGTACGATGCGCGAGACTTCGCCAAGCAAACGCACATCGGGAAACGCGTCCAGCGTCACTTCGCAAGGCGCGCCGACGACCACCTTCGAGATGCTTGATTCGGCAACGTCCGCTTCGACTTCGAGCGTGCTCATATCCGCCATGGTCACTACCGCGCCAATCGATCCGGCGGCAGAAGAAAACGGCGTGATGATGTCGCCGACGTTCGCGTTCTTGGTGAGGATCACGCCGTCGAAAGGAGCCCGAATCACTGTTTGTTCGACCGAGACCGATGCGGATCGCGTCTGCGCTTCGGCCACGCCAATCGCTGCTTTCAGACTCGCCATCGTTGCCCTGGCCCGATCGAGCCGAGCTTTCGCTGTGTCTAGTGTCGCGACCGAGACAAAGTTCTTCTGGAACAAGTCCTGGGTGCGGCGATAGTTTGCTTCGGCCTCTGTTAATTCAGTGCCGCCCTGAAGCAGATTTGCCTGTGCGGCGTTGGTGCCTGCCCGCGCCTGATCGCGCGTGGCGTTCACATCGAGCGCCTCCAGCCGCGCCAGCACCTGCCCGGCCTTCACCACGCTGCCTTCCTGCACTCCGAGGTATTCGAGGCGTCCGGTTGCCTTGGTTGACACCGCAGCCTTGCGCGCCGCAACCACGCGGCCCGTTGCATTCAGGAGCGTGAAGCCTTGTGTGGGAAAGGCCGTGGTAACCGTGCCCAGTTCGACTTCGATCGGTGCATTGGCACGGCGTACGACAAGCGCAGCGGGAGCCCCGACAACCAGCACGCCAATAACGCCCCATTTGATCCATTTTCGTCGTCGCCGCGCCGCGAGTTGCGCGCTTGCGGGGGTACCTTTGTTCAGACTCAGTTTGGATAAATCAACTTGCGCCACACGGGTCTCACTACATTGGTCAACAACACACTATTGTTGACGATTTGCTAGCTCGTCGGCTCATCGCATACTAAGCGCGCTGCTCGCAGCAGGTTTGCAGCACCATTCCGGCCGCCAAAGGTTTGCTGGCTGCGATACGAGAGTCGTGCGGCAACCTGTGTTCGGCGAACCTGTTTTGTGATTTACGGCATCAGCGACTGAATGTAGGTTTTAATCTGACCGACGGGTCGTGGCCCGACGCCTGTGATGCCCGCTGTAAGCGCGACTCCGCGCAACCCAAGTAGGTAGCGGAGCACGATCAGGCCATCGGTTGCAGCCAATACCTGCATGTCGCCATCGACGTCCAGCTGCGGCCTGAGCGTGCTGAGGAAGAGCGTGATGTCCGTTGACAGGCTGCGCACGGGCGAATTGCCAACTGCGCCCGTTGTGTGTGCGGTGCCGGTAAGGCCGACAAGGTAGCGGTAAATTAACACGCCGTCGGTCAGCGCGTCATAGCCTCCGTTTCCATCTGCGTCGAGCGTCAGCGCAGGTGGCGATGGCTCGATGAGCGTGACGGTGTGCGTTGTGCTTGCGCCGAGGGTGCCGTAGGTTGGTGCGCTTAGAGTGAGGCTTAAATTTTTGTTCGCTGTAACGACCGGGTTATTGAGCAGCGGAACGCTGATTGTTCTGGCTGCCGTATCGCCGTCGGCCCAGCTCAGCGTACCCGTCGCTGCCGTGAAGTCAACCCCCACAAGTGCAGTGCCATTTGCGGTTGCGAAGTTCACGCTCACCGGACCGGTGCTGCCCCCGCTGCGCATGACGTTCACCAGGACGTTCCCGGCATTTTTCAGGACAGTGGTGAGTGAACTTACGAATTGCATCGTCCCCGACGGATGGGTGCTTCGCCAGAACGCGAGCAGATCGGCAAGCGCCGCAGGCGGATTGGTCGGCGTCGCAGCACCCGCTTGGTCCGCGGTGTTAATGCCGTGGCAATTGGCACAGGTGCGAATTTCCCCTCGTTGAAAAGTGATCCAGAAGCGCTCTTTGACCTGACTGGTTTTCGCTGCGTCGTTGGCGAGCAGGTCCCAGGTCATCGCTTTTCCGGCTGGCAAAACGGCGGCGACCGACCCGTCATCGCCAATGCGCACGGCACCGGCGGGAGCGCCGGCTGTCTGCACGTTCTGTGACATCGTGTCGTGTAGCGGGGTCGCGACTACCCGGCGACCCGGAATTGGCGTAGCAGTATTCAGCGCGTAGCCTCGACGAAGATCGGCCTGAAAGAAACGCAGCCACGCAATGTCGTAGAGCCCGGCCGTCGTTCCTGTGCCGGTCGTCTGATGCCCTGACCATGATACGCGCAGGTTGTACGGCTGTTGTTTGTCGTGGCGATCACGTTTGGTCACATCGAAGCTCACGGAGAGCGCAGCGTTGTTGGCCGCGAGATAGTTTTTAAACGTGGGTATATGAACGCCCGCTGCTGCAAACTGCGCGGCCGTCACCGGATGAATTACGGGCGCAGCAGGCGCGGCTGGCACTGCGCGGGAGACGACTTCCACGGGGTCAAGCTCCCAGGCGGGGCCGTTGTAGGTCACCAGGGTTGTGCCCACGTAGTAGCTCGTGGTGATCGGAATGCCAGCGCCAAGGGTCAGCGTCACGTCGTTGCTGTAATAAAGTGCCGGCGCTACGGGTGGTTTGAGTGAGCGCAGGCGAAAGCTGTACCCGGCAACGGGCGCCGGAAACGCGACGGACCCGGTGTTGTAATCGGTTTGTCGCACTGCGACGTGAGGCGCGATGAGGTTGCCATCGGAGAGCGGGACAGGCGTGCGGTACAGATCAAGATCAGTGGTTGCGGGACTCTGACCCGTGAGCGGCTGATTCATGCCGCCCTTCACGGTTGGCGCACTTGCTTTGTCGGTCACGTAACTCACGAGCATGCTGTCAGGATTCACGCCTGCGCCAGCATTGCTGAGCCTGGAGATACGTCCCGCCCCGTGAGTGCCGAGGTCAGGGCCGTCCGCGCCGTAGAAGGAACCGGGGTTCAGCGGGTCTTCACGGGGCGCGAAAAAGCTTGTGAATAACTTGTGAACTGCGTAGTTGCCGTTCGTTGCCGTGGGCGCGGCCGACGGGTTGAAGTCCATCAGGTTCGCGTCGGTATTAAAGCTGCGCGTGAAGCCGGTGCCAACTTCGTGTCTGCCGACGTGGTTCAGCAACTCGCCGCCAGTGCCGTCGAGGCTGATCATCCACGGCATAAAGAGGTTGAACGCATTGCCGTTGAGATAGGAGCCGGTTGCGCCCAAGGGAAAGAAGTCGTGCAATGTCTTGCGATCAAAATTACGTGGCTCGGGAAATACGTCCCATGTATTTGCGCCCATCAGAGTCACTGCCGTGAACGCCGCAGCGGCGGTTTCGTCAACGAAATTTCCTGAGCCGTTGGCTGTTTGGGTGAACGTCTCGCTGTAGCTGGGATCGGGCGGACGCGAATCGGTCACCGCCTGTGTATCGCGCGACAAGTGATCCCAGTTCGTAAAAATCACGCGCCCAGCGCTGTCAACAAAAGGATAAAACGCTCCGCTTGGTGCGTGGTGCAAAATTTGCAATGACGTGGCATCGGTCGGATCCAGCGCCCACAGGCCGCTCACCGTGGGAAGGCTCAGGTATTCCTCGCGCTGCACCAGATGCGTTTGCCCGTTGTAGGGGCGATCACTCGAAAACACGATTTTTCCACCCTGCGCATAGGTTGGAAACACGTTGTTGTACGCGGGCTGATTGGCCACTTTCGTGAGCACCGGCTTCACGTTTGCGCTCAGTTGCGCCTGTGTCGGTAACGTGATTTCGTAGAGCTGAAACGAATATTGCGTGGTGTCTGCAGGCCCGCCAGGTTTGCCGAAGGTCATACTGAAAATGGCCTTGGTCGCCGTCCAGTTCACTGCCGGATTGCGCACCGCCATCGCATCAAACGCCGGCTGCCCGGTTGGTATCGCGCTCCAGTCGGCAGCAGCCAGCAAATTGACCACCTGTCCGTCGTTGAAACGCACCCACAACGATCCGCCTCGCCCGGCGTGCAGCGTATCGGCCAGGTGATTGGAAAACGGCGACGCGATGGACATGAAGCTCTGCGTCACGTCACGGGTGTTGACCTCCTCGGGAATCGGCACCTGAGTCACGAAAAGAATCGGATTCGTGGGATTGCCCGCATGCAGCACAGGACACGCGCTTACCAACGCGCTTACGAAGAGCGCGCGGAGGCGACGGGCGAGCCTCGCGAGGGCAAGGTTGGAACAATCGTGCGGGCGGGTCATGGCGAGCTCAATGTGTGAGGTTCAGGGCGAGCACAGAGTACGGGCGTCCCCTTCAACTACACAGGCTATGCCAGAAAACCCTACGTTTCGCCTACAGCAGTGGCGACCACTCGTTCCATTCCGTGAGCCAGACCGAATGTTTGCCAACAATTGCTGCAAAAGGACAACGCGCCACGGTGGACGACGAATGGTGAACGACAAATGCCTTGATCAGTCTAGAGCAGCTTTTGGACGTAGCCTTTATTCAATCTGGGAATAAATCGGAAAAGCGGTATAGTCGATAATCGATGAAATGGGCCTTTAGCCCCTAATAAATGGAGGCTTCCTTGAAAAGCTGCTTCGTTAACACATGCAAACTTTGCGCGTGAACGTGACCAGCAAGCAAGCCAGACCTGGCTCACATAGTGCGCAGCAGGCAGGCCTGAAGTGAGTCAGTGCGCAGCGAACGCATCAGCAATCGCGCGAGGCGTAATAGCCGCACCAACATTCAAGGCGACCCTTAGAATGCCTCGCACTACCCTCTCAGAGAAAGCATGATGCGTAAAAGTTTCTACCAACCTTTGGGGGTGTTTTTTTTACTGCTTTTAGTGTTCGGGCTGGCCGGCTTCGGGGGCCAGGGCGCGAAGGTCGCAGCATCGAACGCAGCGGTCGAACAGTCGCTTGGCGCGATTTTGCAAAAGCCGGTGTTTCAATGCGGCACGGGTGCCGACGCCGTGACCGATGACGGTATAGCGGGCAGCGTGACGGTGTTCGAGTCCGGGCCCGTGCGGCCCATTGCGTTGTCGGCCGACGGCAAGCGATTGTTTGTCACCAATCGGCCCGCGCATTGCCTGGAAATTTATGCGGTGGAAGGCGACAGCTTGCGCCTGGCGAGTAGCGTAGCGGTCGGTCTGGAGCCGGTTGCCGTTGCCGAGCGCAATGCGAACGAGGTGTGGGTGGTCAATCACCTGTCGGATTCGGTGAGCGTAGTGCGACTGGATGGCACGGCGAGAGTGCTGCGTACCCTGCAGGTGGGGGATGAGCCGCGTGACATCGTGTTTGCCGGGTCCAATCGGGATCGTGCCTTTATCACTGCGGCATTCCGCGGACAAAATCGACCGAACATTACCTCGACAAATTTGATGGCCCCGGGGCAGGGGCGCGCCGATGTCTGGGTGTTTGATGCGGGCAATCTGGACGACAGTATGAACGGCAATCCGCTGACGATCCTCACATTGTTTGCTGACACGCCACGGGCACTGGCGGTCAGCCAGGACGGCGCTGAGGTTTATGCAGCGCCGCTGTTTTCGGGCAACAACACAACGACCCTGCATCGCGATGTTGTGATTGGTCGCAAGCCGTTGCCGTCGAAGAGCAGCGACGGTATCCGCGCCCCCGAAACCGGCTTGATCGTCAAGTTCGACGGCACGGCCTGGCGCGATGAGACGAAGACGGACTGGTCATCTTCGGTCAAGTTTTCGCTTCCCGATTACGACCTGTTTGCCATCGACGCCAATGCAGCGACACCCACGCTCACAGCACGGGTCAGCGCGGTCGGCACCACCCTGTTTAATCTGGCGGTGCATCCTGTCAGCGGCAAGGTTTACGTGAGTAATACCGACGCCAAGAACCATATTCGCTTTGAAGGCCCCGGACTCACCGCCACGACCGTACGCGGCCGCATCGCCGAAAGTCGGATCAGCGTGGTGGACTTGGCGACCGGTACGGTTGACGCCGTGCACCTGAATTCGCACGTGAATTTTGGCTTGCCGCAAGGGCAGGCGATTAGCGCGGCTGATAAGGCCCGGAGTCTGTCGCAGCCTACGGCGATGGTGTTCAGTCCGAATGGCGACACGCTGTATGTAGCGGCGCTCGGTTCCGCCACGGTCGCGGCGCTTCCCACCACAGCACTGTCGACCGCGGCGTTTTCCGCCGACAGTGCCCGGCACATTGCGGTACCTGATGGCCCAGCGGGACTTGCGTTAAACGCGAGCGGTACGCGCCTGTTTGTGTATTCCCATATCGCGCACAGCGTCAGCGTGATCGATACAACGAGCAAATCGATTGTCAAGACCAACGCACTTTTCACGCCTGACAATATCCGTGTGAAGGCGGGGCGTCGCATCCTCTACGACGCCAATTTCACTTCAAGCAACGGCACCAGCTCCTGTGCATCCTGTCACGCGTTCGCCGATCTTGATCACCTCGCCTGGGACTTGGGCAACCCCGACGATCCCCAAAAGACCAACACCAACGCCTACGTTGCCAACAGCCCGAAAACCACGTTCAGGTTTCATCCGATGAAGGGCCCGATGACAACGCAAACGTTGCGCGGCATGGCCAGGAACGGCCCCACGCACTGGCGCGGTGACCGTAACGGTTCGACGCGGCAAACGGTGCGCGGTGGCGTCGAGACGTTTGAAGAAGCTTCGTTCAAGGAATTCAACCCGGCGTTTGTCGGGTTGGTCGGGCGCCAGACCCCACTTTCCGATTCTGACATGCAGGCATTCACTGATTTTGCGATGGCGCTGAAAATGCCGCCGAGTCCGGTGCGTGCACTCGACAATTCGCTAAACGCCACGGAGCAGGCAGGACGCGACATCTACTTCAACGTCAACAACATCACGGGACTGGGCAGCTGCAATCATTGCCACGCCTTGAACCCTACATCGGGCCAATTCGGTACCAGCGGATTGATGTCGTTTGAGGGCTTCCGCATCACCGAGAACTTCAAGGTGCCGCACCTGCGCAACATGTATACAAAGCTCGGCATGTTCGGTGCAAGCCTCGGTGCGTCACCCGCGACGGGCCCGCAAATTCGTGGCTTCGGTTTTTCAAACGATGGCGGTGTCGACACGCTCGCGACATTTTTTAGCGATCCCGTGTTCAATTTTCCGACACCAGCGGCAACGACCCGGGAGCAGGTTTCGGCGTTCGTTTTGGCGATGGACAGCGATTTGTTGCCGGTGGTTGGGCAGCAAGTCACCTGGCGGCCGGGCGCGGGCGACGTCGTTGAATCACGGCTCACCTTGTTGAAGCAGCAGGCGCAAGTCACAACGCCGCGAGCCGCGTGTGATCTCATCGTGCGGGCCAATATCGATGGCACCGCGAACAGCGGACTCATGCTGCGCGACGGCACATGGCAAATGCGCAGCGGCGCAGTGCTGGGCGAGACGACACTGCGCGCAATCGCCTCGCCGAGTCAACCGCTGACATTCACCTGTACGCCACCGGGCGAGGGAAAGCGAATAGCGCTCAATGGTGGCCCGGTGCCAGCAGGGGCGGTGGTTGAGTATTACTATGCCTCGCTCGATCAGTATTTCATCACTGCGAGTGCTGCCGATCAGGGCTTGCTTGACAGCGGCATAGCACCCGGTTGGTCGCGTACTGGCGAGTGGTTCAAGCAGGGAGGTACGACTCCGGTTTGTCGCTTTTACGGCAGTACGTCTCCCGGTCCGAATTCGCATTTCTACACAGCCGTTGAGTCCGAATGCGCCTTGCTCAAAAACTTGCAGGCCAGCACGCCGGTGACGCAACCACGACTGAATTTCGAAAGTCTCGACTTCATCACTACGCCCGCCTCAGGCGGCACCTGTCCGGTGAATACGACACCGGTCTACCGGGCATACAACAATGGCTCGATTTTGGGCAAAGACGGTAATCACCGTTTCACCACCAGCGCGACTTCCATCGCACAGGTCGTGGCGCGCGGCTGGGTCAATGAAGGTGTGGTGATGTGTTCCGCGCCGTAGCTTAAGAAACAACGGAGTCGAGGTATGCGCATCGCGATTATGGGTTCTGGCGGAGTCGGTGCTTACGTCGGCAGCCGGCTTCAGGCCGCTGGGGAGGACGTCTCGTTCATCGCGCGGGGCGCGCACCTTGAGGCAATGCTGCGCGATGGAATAAAGATTGAGAGCCCGCTGCATCCGCTGCATCTGCCTTCAGTCACCGCTACCAAGAATCCGTCTGACATTGGCCCGGTGGATCTGATCATTTTTGCGGTGAAGCTGGGGGATACGGAGGCTGCGGCGCGCTCGCTCAGCCCCCTGATCGGTGCGCATACGCGTGTGCTGACTTTGCAGAATGGCATCGATAGCGTTGCGATGATCGCCCCTCTCGTTGCGGGCGCGCAGGTTCGCGGTGGCGTGATTTACGTGTCGGCGGTGATTGATCGGCCGGGCGTCATTCGCAGCCCCGGCGGCCTGCACATGATCGTGGCGGACGTGGCGAACGGTGACTCGATTATGGCGGATTTTTTCGCAGCGTGTGCACGCGCAACTGCGCTGGATGCGAAGGCGACGGACGACATTGATATTGTCATCTGGGAGAAGTTCATCGCGTTGACCGCTCTCTCGGGTTCAACCTCGTTGTTGCGCGCAAGCATGGGCCAGATTCTTGGGCATGCGGAAACACGAATGTTTCAAAGGCAACTCGTTGACGAGAGCATCGCAGTGACTCGCGCCGCAGGCAAACAAGTCCGTGAAAGCCTCGGCGACGAAATCATGACAAAGCTTGAAGGCATGCCCTACGCTTTTCGCTCGTCCATGTCGGAGGATCTGGAACGCGGCAAGTCGCTGGAGTTGCGCTGGCTGTCGGGGCGAGTGCACCATCTCGGGCTTCAGTATGGTGTGCCCACGCCGGGACATAGCGCTGTTTATCGGGCGTTGGTTTTGTATGAGCTCGGTAGAGCGGCATAGCGGGTAGGGCGTACTTAGTCATGCCGACCAGTGCCACTCACTTAGAGCTTATCCGTAAATAAAGGATAATGCTGCTCCCTGCGCTGTAAGCGCGATTGGAGCGACAATGACAAAAGCGAAGTCATGGGAAGTCACTGA
>JAYUWL010000075.1:0-2059 GCA_043753585.1 Burkholderiales bacterium | reverse complement strand
GCCAGATACTTGTTGATCCGACCGTCAACCATTTTGGCAACGATGTCGGCGGGTTTGCCAGATTCAGCGGCCTGGGCGGCAAAAATCTTCCGCTCGTTTTCGATCAACTCAGCCGGAACTTCGTCGCGCGACACGCAGACGGCGCGCGTTGAAGCGACCGACGCGGCCAGATGCATCGCGACGTCGCGAGCGATGTCGGCGTTACCCGAGTATTCAACCAGCACGCCGATACGACCGCCGCCGTGGATGTAGCTCGCGACCTTGTTGCTGCCCATTCGGGCGAAGCGGCGCGCCGTCATGTTTTCGCCCACTTTTTGCACTAACGCCGCACGTTTGGACTCGGCGGTCTCGCCGCCAATCATCGTGTTCATGAGTGCTGCAACATCGGCCGGGTTTTCAATCGCCACGTTTTTCGCGAGGGCGGACGCCAGACCCAAAAAGTCAACGTTTTTGGCAGAGAAATCAGTTTCGCAGTTGAATTCCACCAACGCACCCTGGCCGCCGTCGGGCGTGACGAACACACCGATGGTGCCTTCCGCAGCCTGGCGTGACGCCACTTTGCTGGCCTTGGAGCCCGACTTGATGCGAAGCGTTTCTTCAGCTTTTTTCAGATCGCCCTCGGTCTCGACGAGCGCTCGTTTGCACTCCATCATGCCGAGGCCAGTCATTTCACGTAGCTCTTTAACGAGCGATGCAGAGATGTCTGCCATGTTCTTCTCCCATACTGGCGCCGGCGAATATTGCATCCGGGCGCACAAAAACTTGATTGATGAAACTCACGGGCACTTATACAAATTCGTTTTTCGGGATGAAGTGCCGAATTTGGCAACATCGGTGGGGCGCACAGCAACCGCAATGTACGCCCTGATACAAGAGCGTTTTTGGCAAATGTGCGAGCACCTCACAACGAAGTAATTCGCCCGAACAACCGATTTATAGGCGTGCCCTTCAATGAAATGGGGCTCCCGAAGAGCCCCAGTTTCAACGGAGCAGGCTTACTGCTTGGCTTCCATGTCAGCCGGGTCAACCTCTACGAACTCTTCAGTCTGCGCCCTGGTGATTTCGGTGATGGCCTGCGAGCGACCTTCGAGCACCGCGTCCGCGATACCGCGAGCGTAGAGGCGAATCGCCTTGCTTGAGTCGTCGTTACCTGGGATTACGTAATCGATGTTTTCAGGCGAGTGATTGGTATCAACCACGCCGATGAGCGGCACACCGAGCTTGACGGCTTCTTGCACGGCAATCTTCTGGTAGCCAACGTCGATGATGAACATCGCGTCTGGCAGCGAAACCATTTCCTTGATGCCACCGAGGGAGGTCATCAATTTGTCGAATTCGCGACGCAGGGTCAGCGCTTCGCGCTTCGCCATACGATCCATCGTGCCATCAAGCGTCATCGCTTCGAGTTCTTTCAAGCGCTTCAATGAGCCCTTGATCGTCTTGAAGTTGGACATCATGCCGCCGAGCCAGCGGTGATCAACGAACGGCATACCGCAACGCTTGGCTTCTTCGGCGATGATTTCGCGGGCCTGACGCTTCGTGGCAACGAAAAGGATCGTGCCACGGTTCGCAGCAAGGCGGCGAACGTAGGTCATGGCCTCGTTGTACTTGGTCATCGTCGCCTCAAGGTTGACGATGTGAATCTTGTTGCGGGCACCGAAAATATACGGTGCCATTTTTGGGTGCCAAAAACGTGTTTGATGACCGAAATGAACTCCGGCCTCCAACATCTGGCGCATAGTTGCTGACATTGTGTCTCCTGGTGGGTTAAGCCTCCACTCGCGTGAGCAGCGCCCGATTTCGCCCGAAGGATTTATCTTGCGCTGCACCCATCAGTCCCCAAGTTGACATCAATGCCGGGGCCCTGCGAGTGTGTGGATTTAGCTGCTGCAACTCAAAAATTGAATGCATTTACAAAAGCTAGCCGACGATTATAGGTCCAAACAGGTGGCACTGTCGTACATTGATGAAGTTCCGTTCCAGTCTTTTGCGCCTCCCACTTAAACAAAAGCGCTAATCGCATCCATGCTCTACCTCTCCCCCGTCCACCGTGTGCTCC
>JAYUWL010000074.1:0-2059 GCA_043753585.1 Burkholderiales bacterium | reverse complement strand
GAGATCGCCGTTGATGAAGTCAATCAGCGCTTTGCCAGTAATGCCCTCGGGGTTAGCCGCCCAACTGCGCCATTGCAGCCGCGCGGGAATCGGCGAGTGGTAGCCGTCTTGCATGACGGCGAGCTGCTGATCCTGATCATCAACGATTTTGAGGAAGAACATCCAGCACAGTTGCGACAGACGCTGGGCGTCGCCGTCGACACCAGCGTCTTTGCGCATGATGTCTTGAATGGATTTGACAGTGTTTCTTGCGGACATTTATTTTTGGTTCGTTTCTAGTGGCGTATGGCTAAAGCGTGGAGTGTTCGTCGGCGAAAGAGCCTTCAGCCGCCAAAACATCGTTCCAAAACTCCACACAACCGGCCGCGGCCTTTTGCGGCGTCAACGGTGCGTCGGTTGCGTCTGGTTCGTCGAGACGGGTTGCAATGGATTGCGCGTGCAGCAGCGTTGTCATGCGACGTCACTGTAAAGGGCGGCCTGCATGTCATGCACGGCTTGTTCGAACCCGGCTTTGCTGCCGAACGGCTGGATGAGCTGAAACGGGGTGCCCATTTGGTTAAACGGCGGAATCTCGAGCAGCTTGACGTTGTCGAGCCCGGCGACCACGCCTTCGTCTTGATATTTGCTGAGCAGCGCTTCCATCACGGCGCGGGCTTGGGGCCCGAATTGGGTGAAGATGTCGCGCTTGCGCACTTGATCGGCACGCTCGCGGCGGGTGAGCGGCGGCTGGTCGAAAGCGATGTGGCAAATGAGGTCAAACGGGTCAAGGTCTTTGCCGACTTCGTCCATCAACGGGCCGAGCAGCAGCCCTTCTTCGGCCAGCTCTTCAATCACCGCCTCTTTGCGCGATTCACCGTTCCAGCGGCGCAGAAACGCGTCGAGGCTGAGGTACTGCGCGCGGATGGTTTTGCGGCTGTAATCGCGCAGGCTTTCGGTGACGAGCTTGCCGTTTTCGTCGAGATATTCGACGCGCTCGGTGAGCACGTTGACCGATTTACCGTGGATGAAATATTTGGCGCGCGGCTCGGCGACGCCCGGCGGTAGGGTGATGTGGTGCGGTGGGTAGCCGTCAACCACCACTTCGTCCGCACCGGGCATGGGCGGCAGCGCTTCGCCGTCATCCGTTTGAGCGTCTGGTGGTGAGTCGGGCGGAATGACTGGATCGCCTTCACCCGCTTCATAAATTTGCACCGGTTCGCCGTCAAAGTCAGGATCGGCGAAGTGGTTGGTTGCGCCGCGAAAGTCGACCAGCGTGAAGTAATACTTGCGGGTGTCTTCATGCACGCGGGTGCCACGGCCGACGATTTGTTTGAACTCGGTCAGGCTGCCGACGCCACGCTCAAGCACGATCAGGCGACAGGTTTGCGCGTCAACGCCGGTGGAGAGCAGGCGCGAGGTGGTGACGATGACCGGCAGCGCAGTTTGCGGGTCGAGAAAATTATCGAGCTGGTCTTTGCCCTCGGCATCGTCGCCGGTGATGCGCATCACGTACCGCGGGTATTTGTGCACTAGGTCAGCGTTTTGGTTGATCAGCGCTTGCCGCATGCGCGCCGCGTGTGGCGTGTTTTCGCAGAAGACGATGGTCTTTTGCATGCGGTCGCCACTGGCCTTGAGATAGTCACTTACCCATTTGGCAACGCGCGCGGTGCGGTTGTCGATGATCAGCGTGCGGTCAAAGTCTTTCTGGTTGTAGAGGCGGTCTTCGATTTCGTTGCCAAACTGGTCAACCTCGCCGGGCATCGGGCGGTAGCCTTCGACGTCAACATCGAGATGCACTTTGATAACTTTGTAGGGCGCCAGAAAGCCGTCGCGAATGCCCTGCTTGAGGCTGTAGGTGTAGACCGGCGGGCCGAAGTAGTCGCTGTTAGAAACGTATTCGGTTTCTTTGGGCGTTGCGGTCATGCCGATTTGGGTGGCGGCGCTGAAGTGCGCAAGGATTTCGCGCCATGCGGAATCTTCCGCTGCGCTGCCGCGATGACACTCGTCAATGACGATCAAATCGAAGAATCCGGGGCTGAATTCTTTGAACAGTTTTTGTCGTTCTTCCGGACCGGTGATG
>JAYUWL010000073.1:0-19484 GCA_043753585.1 Burkholderiales bacterium | reverse complement strand
TGCGCCGTGTTCGCTAATGATCGACTTGAATTTCGACGCAATCGTGGTCAGCGCTTCGTCCCACGTAATTGGCACAAACTTGCCTTCACCCTTGGCGCCGACACGCTTGAGCGGCGTTTTAATGCGCGTCGGGTGATAGGTGCGCAGCGGATATTTTGCGACCTTGGTGCAGAGCACACCCGCCGTCACGCTGTGGCTCGCCGAGCCCTTCACTTCAATCAGCTTGCCGTCAGCAACGTGATATTCCAGCGCGCAGGTGTCAGGGCAGTCGTGAGGACAGGCGCCTTTGAAAATTCGCTGTGCTGAGGCTGTGCTCATTGTGCTGAGACCGCTGCAAATACAGGCTTGTCGAATTGCGCTTGAACGGCGTCCTTCTGCATCAGGGCTTCAATCTCGGGGTCAACGTCGAACGCGGTATCGCCGCCGTCAAACAACGTCAGATGCTGCGGTTCGCCGCGTTCACCCCGAGCAGGGTCAACGGCGGCGAGGCCCTGAAAATCAAACAGCTTGGAATCCGCCAGATGCGATGGCACGATGTTCTGCAAACTGCGGAACATGGTCTCGATACGACCCGGAAACTTTTTGTCCCAGTCTTGCAGCATGCGTCCTACGACGGCCCGCTGCAGGTTCGGTTGTGAGCCGCAGAGATTGCAGGGAATGATCGGAAAATCGCGCTCTTTCGCGTACTTCACGATGTCCTTCTCACGCACGTAGGCGAGCGGACGAATCACGACGTGTTCTCCGTTATCGGAGACCAGTTTAGGTGGCATCGCCTTTAGCTTGCCGCCGTAAAACATGTTCAGGAAAAATGTGCCGAGGATATCTTCGCGGTGATGACCGAGCGCAATTTTCGTGCAGCCGAGTTCTTTCGCAGTGCGATACAAAATGCCGCGCCGCAAGCGTGAGCACAGTGAACACATCGTTTTGCCTTCTTCCAAAACCCGCTTGACGATGCTGTACGTATCCGATTCAACGATTTTGAAATCGACACCGGATTTGGCAAGGTACTCGGGCAGGATGTGTTCGGGAAAATCAGGCTGCTTCTGATCGAGATTCACGGCGATCAGTTCGAAGTTCACCGGCGCCACGACTTGTAGCGCCTGCAGCATGTCGAGCATCGTATAGCTGTCTTTGCCGCCGGACAGGCAAACCATGATCTTGTCGCCTTCGCTGATCA
This sequence comes from Burkholderiales bacterium, assembly GCA_043753585.1. Taxonomy (GTDB): domain Bacteria; phylum Pseudomonadota; class Gammaproteobacteria; order Burkholderiales; family Casimicrobiaceae; genus Casimicrobium. Next base: position 18,307 of record JAYUWL010000073.1, on the reverse strand, counting down.
TGCCGAAGTCGGTGACCGCCGCGCCGACAATGTTCCTCAAGCGCTTGCCTTCGCGCGAAAGCGAAAAAGACAGCCTGCGGGGTTTTCGCGAAATTTCGATTTCGGTGGTTGCCGCAGTTGAAACGGCGGTTGCGTTGGCGGCATGATTCATGCGACTATTTTATGGTGGCCCTGAGAATTCATTGTGTGGCGCATTGTGTCGTTGCGGAGTGCTCGCATTCGTCACGTACCTGGGCGTACGTTCCGGGTGCTGCGCGCCCCGCGCCCAACACTGCATCCCCAAAATGAACTCGCAGAGACACCATTAATTGCCGAGTCACCCCCGCTTCAGGAGTATTTGTAATGCGCAGATTGACTGCTGTCACCGCCTCCCTTCTGGCCTGTTGTTTTGTCGGCGTTACGCCCGCGCAAGAGGGCAAAATCGACAGACCTCCCAGCGAAAAATTCTCCGACAAGATGTCGGGCGAGGTCATCGAAAAAGCGCTGACCGGCGTGGTCAAGTTGCGAACGATCGCCGCGCCCGGCGCGAAGAGCAATGCGACGCTCGGAGCGGAGCGGGAGGGCAACGGAATCCTTCTTGGGCAGAAGCTGGTGCTGACGATCGGCTATCTGGTCATGGAGGCAGACGAGGTTGAAATCACTGATCACAAGGGACGCAAATTGCCCGGAAAGGTGGCGGGGTTCGATCAGGAGACGGGGCTCGGGTTGGTGCGCCTGCTCGCGCCCGCCCAAGGCGAGCCGTTCGTGCTTGGGGACGCGAAATTGCTGAAGGAAAAGGATGCGGTGCTCGCCGCGGGCGCACGCGGCAATATCGCACCCGCCTTTATCACTTCGCGCCGCGAATTCACAGGCGGCTGGGAATACCTGCTCGAAAACGCGATTTTCACCTTCCCGCCGATTGCTGATTGGGGAGGGGCGGCGTTGGTTGAACCGTCGGGTAAGCTGGTTGGCGTGGGCTCACTGTTTGTGCGGGACGCGGCGGGTAACGGTTCGGGGGTGCCTGGCAATATGTTCGTGCCAGTAGATATTTTGAAACCGATTCTCGATGACCTCATCGCCAACGGTCGGCGCAAGGGCGCTCAGCGACCGTGGCTGGGCGTGACGACGTTTGAGGATGCAGATGGGGTGAATGTTGGGCGTTTGTCGGCGGATGGGCCGGGTGACAAGGCAGGTCTGGAGCGCGGCGACATCATCGCCGCAGTGGGCACAACTTCTGTCAAAACACTGGCTGAGTTTTATCGCGCGGTCTGGTCGCGAGGCGAGGCGGGTGTTCGCGTGCCGCTATCGATCAAGCGTGGCAAAAAAGAATTGACTGTGGACTTGGGCAGCATAGAGCGCTCCAGCTTTTTTGCAGCCAGGACAGTGCATTAGCTTTGTTGTGAAATAACCACTGCTCTTGGGCTAGTTGTCAATTCTATGAAAAGTCGATATCGTGGCATTTGCGGGGCGAGCCTAATGCCAGGCTACGTTTAAGAATTAAGTTGTTGTATTTTGCGTGCAACAAAAAGGCCCCCACAGGAGCCTTTTCTGTACCCGCCAATAACGCGGTCAATCGTTGCTGGTAATTCCAAGCAAACTCAGCAAGTTGCTGAAAATGTTGAAGATATTGATGTAGAGCGACAGCGTTGCGGAGATGTAGTTGGTCTCGCCACCGGTGATGATTTGATTGATGTCATACACCAGCCATGCCGAAAACAGGCCGATAAACAGCACCGAGCAGGCAATCATCAGCGCCGGCATTTGCAGCACGATGCCACCGATGGCCGCGACAAGAATTACTCCGAAGCCGATCCAGAGAAACTTGCTCATGCCGGTGAGCTGCGTCTTGATCGTCGACGCAATCGCCGCCATGCCCGCAAATATCAGCGCGGTGCCGCCGAAAGCGTAAGAAATCAGCGTTGCGCCATCTTTCATCGCCAGCACGCGACCGAGCAACACCGAGAGCCAGAAGCCCATAAAAAACGTAAACGCGAGTAGAACGGCTATGCCAGCACCACTGTTCTTGGTGCGCTCAATGCCGTAGCTAAACGCCATCACTGATCCCAGCAGGATCATTAAATTCATCCACCAGGGGCCAAAACCCTTGAATCCGAGTGAAACCCCTAATGCGGCACCCGCGATAGTCGGAACCATCGAAATCGCCAGCAGCAGGTAAGTATTGCGCAGAACCCGGTTCTGCGAGCTGGCGAGCGTACCGCCAGCGGAAATTTGAGTTACGTTGTTGATATCCATCAGTTGTTCTCCACCGAAAAAAGAATCGGGACAATCGGAATGTAGGGGCAAATCGCAACACTTGCAATCGGCAGTACCCGCAAAATCATTCTTAATCGCTACGAATTTGCGACGGATTACCCCAATCCGCACCAATTTTCACGAGAATGACGAGAAATTGCCAAGCACGAAATCCAAATTTGTGGCATCCTTCAGTCACGTGGAGTAGCGTGACAACGCTGTTCCTCGCGTTTGGCGAGTTTCCTGGTTCCCGAGTGTGAGCGCTGAGTCTTTCAGCACCGATACTGACGAGTCCTTGAAATCCGCGATTGTTTGTTTATCAAGGATAGATCTACACATTATGGGTAATCGTTTATTTGTGGGCAATATCAGTTTCCGCGCTACGCCGGAAATGATTCGCTCTGAGTTCGCTGAATTTGGCGAAGTGTCTGACGTTCATCTGCCGATGGATCGTGAAACGGGCCGCATGCGCGGTTTCGCTTTCGTGACCATGGGCACCGATGATGGCGCTCAAAAAGCCATCGCCGCCATGAACGGCAAATCAATTGAAGGCCGTCCTCTGGTCGTCAATGAAGCACGTCCGGCCCCTGCCGGTGACCGTCCTCCCCGTGGCCCCGGCGGCGGCGGTGGTGGCGGTGGTGCTGGTGGCTTCCGTGGTCCGCGTACAGGCGGTAGCGGTGGTGGTGGTGGCGGCTACGGCGGTGCCGGTGGCGGCGGCGGTGGTTACGGCGGTGGTGGTGGCGGCGGCGGTCGCGGCAACTACTAAGCTAGTCTGAACCGGATTTCGTTAGATACGCGATCCGACATCACGACACTGCAAAAGAAGCCGGGTTTAATCGCCCGGCTTTTTTATTTCTAACGCTGATGCCAGACCGAGCAAGATGGAAAGCCCCGGCAAAAGTTCACGCATCAGCCAGCTGGCATGGCTGCGTGAGTCAGCACTCGTAAAGTCATGGCTAGCGAGTGCCAGCACGGCCGCCACCGCCCATTGGCAGGCCATCGCCCCCGCCACTATCGTTGCACGGTTGAAGCGATCCGCCACATAGCCCGCCCCTAAGGTGAACAGCAAAACGTGGGCAAACTGATACGAGCCCACCAGCCCGAGGTCCCACGCGTTGCCGGTGAGTTCATACATTTGCCAGCCGACGGTAACCATCAGCATCTGGATGGCAGCCGTACCGGCTAGCCGGGTCATCCAGAGCCGCAAGAACGCGCCCTGCTTCAAAAGGCCGGAAAAGCTGGACTCAGACATCGATTGCGAACGTAGCAGGCGCGATCAGAAGGTTTTCTGATGATGCGCTAGCCTTACGACATGCTGGCTCATGGAAATTCGCGCGTACTCACGGTCGCCACGTACAACATTCACAAAGGTTTTTCGCACTTCAACAAGCGCATGGTGGTACACGATCTACGTGATCGGTTGCGTATGATGGGCTCAGATATTGTGTTCTTACAAGAGGTGGTTGGACACAATGCCCGCCATATTGAGGATCATCCGCTCTGGCCGGACGAGCCGCAACACGAGTTTCTCGCGGGGACGCAGTGGCCTGCGACAGCCTATGCAAAAAACTCAGTTTATGCTCACGGCCATCATGGCAATGCGATCTTGTCGCGCTATCCGATCATACGCTGCGACCATGAGAATATTTCGACCAACCGCATCGAAAAGCGGGGTCTGCTGCACGCCGAAATCGCAGTGCCGGAATGGCAGCAAAATCTGCATTGTGTGTGTGTTCATCTGGGACTCTTCGGGCGCTCACGCCGCAAGCAGGTAGAAGCCGTTTGTACGCGCATCAAGGCATTGGTGCCCGAGGGCGCACCGCTGGTGTTAGCCGGTGACTTCAACGATTGGAGACATCGCATCGGCGATCCGCTGCGGGCGCTAGACGTTTTCGAGGTATTTGAGACGCTGCGTGGTCGACCGGCGAGGAGCTTTCCGGCCCGGTTGCCGATTCTGCGGTTGGACCGCATTTATGTGCGCGGTTTCTCAGTGCACAGCGTTGATGTACATCGTGGCGCTGACTGGGCGAAGTTGTCCGATCATGCACCGCTGGCGGCACAATTACGTCTGTCCTGACGAGTGCCATGAAGCCCGCGTTCAGCCACCTCTCGGCCACTGCCAACGATGTCCAGTTGCTGTGCTGCGGGGCTGAGTATTTCCCTGCGCTGGAAGCGGCAATTCATGCGGCAACGACAGCGATAAACCTCGAAACCTATATTTTTGCGGATGACGAAACCGGTCGTCGTATCGCACTGGCGCTGGTGCATGCGGCTGGTCGTGGCGTGGTGGTGCGCGTTGTCTATGACGGATTCGGTTCGGCCGGGTGGATCGGAGGGATCGATGCCATGTTGCATGCCGGTGGCGTGCAGACCGCGATCTACCGACCTGAGCGCGGGTGGCAGCTGCTGCGGCGCTCCCGCTTGCGCCGAATGCACCGAAAAATCACGGTAGTTGACGGGCGTCTGGCGTTTATTGGTGGTATCAACGTGATTGATGATCTGAATATGCCCGAACCACGCTCGCCACGCTTTGACTTCGCAGTGTCGGCGCGCGGCCCGCTCGTCGAATCCGCGAGCCGCGTGACGGACAAACTGTGGCGGCGCCTGCATCGGACGCCACGACTGGAAGCGGTGCGCGGAGCGTTCGCCGTTGATTTGGAGGCGGCCTCACTGCGCGAGTTGGGAGTACGCTCCGCCTGGATTGCTGTACGCGACAACCTGTCGCATCGCCGCGATATCGAACACGAGTACCTGCGCGCCATTGATGAGGCAAAAACCGAGGTGATTCTGGCGAATGCTTATTTCGTTCCCGGTCTCCGCTTCCGGCAGGCGCTGCTGGAGGCGGCGTCCCGCGGCGTGCGCATTCGCCTGCTGCTTCAAGGGCGTCAGGAATACTGGCTCCAGCACTTTGTGACCCGCGCTTTGTACGGAACGCTGCTTGATGCCGGGGTGCAAATTTACGACTATCAACGCAGTTATCTGCATGCCAAAGTCGCGGTGATCGACGGCCGCTGGGCGACAGTCGGTTCATCAAATATTGATCCGTTCAGCTTGCTGCTTGCGCGCGAGGCGAACGTGTTTGTCGATGATGCCGGTTTCGCCGAAGAACTCAAATTTCAGCTGGATGCCGCAATTCGCGACGACTCCCAACCCGTGCTGCCGCAACACTGGCAGCAGCGATCATGGTGGAATAGGACGTTGACCTGGGTCGCCTACGGAGTGGCGAGGCTCATTCTTGGTTTGATGGGACATGGACGGCACTAAGTGGCTGCCGATCAATAATTTGGGGGTTTGCGGAGCCGAACCTGGGCGCGCTGCACGGCTACGCTCGCATCCCTATTCAAAGCGGAAATCGCATAGCTATTGCTTCACAAACTTCAAGCCAGCTTTTTCGCAGTTGATTTCGTGACGCTCCTTTTTGCATAACGCACCGAGATTCTCATGTTCACGGACGGAAACTCAGTCAGCCTTTTAAGGAATGGAGCGGAATTCTTTCCGGCGCTTGTGAGCGCGATAAACAACGCTCGAATTTGCGTTTATGTTGAAACCTACATCTTTGCTGATGACGCGGCTGGCCGAGAGGTCGCCGTTGCGTTGACGAGTGCGGTCGCACGTGGCGTTGACGTGCGCGTCGTGGTCGACAGCTTTGGTACTGGACCGTATCTGAGCGAGTCACTGGTTCGCATGCTGATCGATAGCAAAGTACAACTGGTTCGCTACCGTGAAGACGCCGTCAGCATCAACTGGAATCGGGCTCGCCTGCGCCGCTTGCACCGCAAAATTGTCATTGTTGACGGCGCTATCGCCTTCGTCGGCGGCATCAACATCATCGACGACATGAACACGCCGGGACAGTCGCCTCCCAGAGTCGATTTTGCAGTTTGTGTCCGGGGGCCTTTGCTGGAACCTGTCGTTGCGGCGGCGAATAGATTGTGGCTCGTGCTACGAGTGACGTCGGTTACAGCGTCACCACTGCCCGAGTTAAACATAGCGCCGGATGCCGCGCCTTGTGGCCGGGTCAAGGCAAAGTTTGTTCTGCGCGACAATTTTCGTTTTCGACGACAAATCGAAAATGCGTATCTGGCGGCGTTGCGAGTAGCTCGAAGCGAGGTGGTGATCGCGAGCGCTTATTTTTTGCCCGGCATCCGCTTTCGACATGCGCTCCTCTTAGCGGCGGGACGTGGCGTTCGGGTCACGCTCATTTTGCAATCGCGGGTCGAGATCAGACTGTTGCGACATGCAACCAGAGCCCTTTATGGGCAGCTGCTGGCTGGGGGAGTTCGCATCGTAGAGTACGAGCGCAGCTTCTTGCACGCAAAAGTCGCTGTGGTGGACGGCTGGTGGGCCACGGTAGGTTCGTCAAACATCGATCCGTTCAGTTTGCTCCTTGCGCGGGAGGCAAACGTTGTGGTTCGTGACGCTGAATTTGCAGAAGCGCTGCGCAGAGATCTGCTGCGCCTCGAAACAGAGGGGGGGCGTTTGGTGGAGCGAGCGGCTTGGTCAAAGCGCGGGCGCGTCGCCCGCTTGATTGACTGGCTGGCCTATGGCCTGGTCCGCGGCATGACGGGGCTAATTGGCACGCGTACTGACCGCTGGTAACCACTTGTCGTCGTTTGTCGTACCCAGTTTCGGGGCAGCTTCCTATAATCGGTTGCATGAGCCAGCCAGCGCAGTTTGAAGCCTCCGTGACGCAATCGGGTACGACCGCGAGTGGTGACTTGCAGCCGCGTGAATTGCGCTCAGTGCAACTCGCGGGGTTTAGCAATCGTGATCGGGAGATCATGCGGCTCTTCTTGCGGCGACCCCCCGGCACCGGGATCCGACTGGATATCGTTGAAGCCGACGCGGATCTGCTGATTGGAAATGCGACAACGCCGGAAGTAATGGACGTGCTGCGTGCCCGCGGCGCCCGCGCACCATCCGTAGGCATCGTCGAGCGCTTTGAGCGTGATGCGCCGTTCTATCAGGTGGCGCAGAACGGTCAGCTTCTGTTTTCTCTGGCGCAGGCGATCAACCGTATTCGTGGCGGGTGGATGCCACCCCAGCACGCAGCGGCGGAAGGCGATGCAGCGCCGACGGCTACCGACGACGTGCCTGCCGCGACGAGCGGCGTGAGCCCACCTTCCGTGGATTCTGTGCCCAAATCGACTGCAGACGAGGGAATCGCTACGGCAAGCGTGTCGCCCGCGCCTCCTCCCACTGCGGCGTCGGCAGCAGCCAGGATCGCCGCTACGGCGGGCTTGCCGTGGCAGCGCGCGCTGCATATCCTTGTTGTCGACGATTCTCATTTTTCGCGCGAGGCGATATCGGCTGCGTTGGTAAAGGTCGGATTTTCCGTGGACACAGCAGCGAGCGGCCGTGCCGGGCTGAAAATGGCAGCGGAACGACACTTCGACGTGGCCTTGATAGATTTTGAAATGCCGGAAATGCTGGGCCCCGAAGTCATTCGCAAACTTCGCGCGCTTGGCACGCGAGCCCCGTCCGTGCTGATCATGCTCACATCAAGAACGGGAGCTGTAGATCGACTGCGGGCAAAATTCGCTGGCTGCGACGCTTATCTGACAAAGCCTACGCAGATGAAAGAATTTCTCTCAACGCTTCGAAATCTCGCCATCGCCGGAAAGCTGTCCCGTTCGTGAGTTGCCGGTGAGTTCGCAGTCCCTGAGCCCTGCGCGGCTGCTGTTGCCGTATCTTGCGCAATACAAAGCTCGAATCGCGGTCGCACTTAGCTGTCTGGTGCTGGCCAAAATTGGCAACGTCTCGGTGCCGCTGGTGCTTAAGTGGATCGTAGACCGCATGGGCGCGGACAAAGCGCTTCTGGTCGTTCCGTTTGCACTTCTGGTGGCCTACGGTGTGGCGCGGTTATCGGTCACGCTGTTCACCGAACTGCGCGAATTTTTCTTCGCAAAAGTCACGCAGCGGGCCGTGCGACGCATCGCGCTCGAAACCTTTGAGCATTTGCATCGCTTGTCGTTGCGCTTTCATCTGGCGCGACAAACGGGTGGCTTGACGCGCGACATAGAACGCGGCACACGCGGCATCTCGTCGCTGATGAGTTATCTGCTGTTCTCGATCTTGCCGACGTTGATTGAGCTGGCGCTAGTCGCGGGCATCCTCGCCTGGAATTACGACTGGACCTTCGTCACCATCACGCTTGTGACCCTGATCGGCTACATCATCTACACCATCACGGTGACGGAATGGCGCACCGCATTCCGCAAGGAAATGAACGAGCTGGACTCGAAGGCGAATTCGAAAGCCATCGATAGCTTGCTTAACTACGAAACAGTCAAATATTTTGGAAACGAGCGATTTGAAGCGGATCGTTACGACCAGAGCTTGCAGCGCTGGGAGCGCGCGGCAGTCCGTTCGCAGACTTCGCTTTCGCTGCTTAATCTCGGACAAAGTCTGTTCATCGCGACGGGTGCAAGTCTCGTCATGTGGCGAGCGATTGATGGCGTGATGAGGGGCACGATGTCCGTTGGCGATCTGGTGCTGGTCAACGCCTTTCTGATCCAGCTTTACGCACCGCTTAATTTCCTCGGCGTCATTTACCGTGAAATTCGCCAGTCAGCGACCGATATGGCGCGCATGTTTGGATTAATGAATGAGCATCAGGAAATTGCGGATCGCCCCAACGCGCTTACGTTGCAACCGGATCGTTCGCGCGTAGGTAATGTCAGTTTCGAATCGGTGCGCTTCGCGTATGAACCGGACCGAATCATCCTGCAAGACGTCAGCTTTCACGTTCCAGCAGGCAAGACATTCGCCGTCGTCGGCCCCAGTGGTGGCGGCAAAAGCACGCTTGCTCGACTGCTATTCAGGTTCTACGACGTAACAGATGGTTGCATACGGATCGACGGCACAGACATTCGCGATTTCACGCAAACGAGCCTGCGCTCCGCGATCGGCATCGTGCCACAGGACACCGTGTTGTTCAACGATACGCTTGAATACAACCTGCGCTATGGTTGCCCAACCGCAAGCGATGAGGAGGTGGCATCTGCAATCCGTGCAGCCCGACTAGAAGGGTTCTTCGCCTTGCTGCCGCAGGGTTTGCAAACGGCAGTCGGTGAACGCGGCCTGAAGCTCTCCGGCGGCGAAAAACAACGCGTTGCCATCGCACGTGCGCTCCTGAAAAATCCCGCGATTCTTATTTTTGATGAAGCGACCTCGGCGCTCGACAGCGAGAGCGAAAAAGCGATTCAGGCCGAGATCAAGGCTGTGAGCCGCGAACGCACAACGCTCATCATCGCGCATCGCTTATCCACCATTGTCGATGCCGACCGCATTCTCGTCATGGAAGCGGGCCGAATCGTCGAGCAGGGCTCGCATACGGAACTCCTTGCGGCGCAGGGGCTCTACTCAAGGCTCTGGGCTTTGCAGGCGGAAACGACTGCTGAGCTTGCTGCGCGCAGCTAAGGCGTACTTCGTTCGTTTCAGCTACGCTCACCACCCACCTCTTTTGAAGTGTTTCACCATGACTAAATCTATTGGCGCGCGATGGTTATGGCTTGCCGTCAACGCCCTTATGTTCCTTTCTAACGCCTCGTTCGCGCAACCGACGAATCCGGCTTTTAGCGTTGGCCCCAAAGCCGAAGGCATCAGCGAATACACGCTCAAATCCAACGGCCTGCGGGTGCTGCTCTTCCCCGATGCGTCAAACCCCAAAATTACCGTCAACATCACCTATCTGGTGGGCTCTAGACACGAAGGCTACGGCGAAACTGGAATGGCTCACCTGCTCGAGCATATGCTCTTCAAGTCCACGCCAAAGTATCCCAAGCTTTGGCAGGACATGGCCAATCGTGGTTTCATCAATAACGGCACGACCTGGCTTGATCGTACGAACTATTACGAGAGCTTTACCGCATCAGACGCCAACCTTCAATGGGCCATTGAGATGGAGGCCGACCGCATGGTCAACTCCAACATCCTGCGCGAGGAGCTCGACACCGAAATGACAGTGGTGCGAAACGAGTTCGAGATGGGCGAGAACCGCCCGCAAGGCACGCTCTATCAGAAGGTTTTCGCGACTGCTTTTGCATGGCACAACTACGGTAATTCGACAATCGGCAACCGTAGCGATATCGAGAATGTCGGCATCGAAAACCTGCGCGCGTTCTACCGCACCTACTACCAGCCCGACAACGCGGTGCTCCTGATCGCGGGGAAGTTTGATGCCGATAAAACACTTGCTCTCGTAGCAGAAAATTTCGGCAAACTCGCCAAACCCACGCGCACGCTGCCCAAGCTGTGGACGGTGGAACCGACGCAAGATGGCGAACGTGAGATTACGGTGCGCCGAGTTGGCGACAGTCAGTTTCTGTTCTCCGCTTACCGCACGCCTCCGGCGGCACATGCCGATACGCCTGCGCTGCAAATGCTGATGAACCTGATGACCATCGAACCCGCCGGGCGGCTGTATCAGTCGCTGGTGAAGGCGAAGCTCGCAGTGGGTGTCGATGTTGAGAGCGATGTGATGTATGACCCCAGCCTCATGGGGTTTTGGGTGACGTTGAGCAAAACGCAGTCGATGGATCGTGCGCGTGAAGTGCTGTTGTCGACGGTTGAATCGGCGGGCGACAAACCGTTCACCGAGGCCGAACTGGATCGCGTAAAACTGCAAGTTGCGCGTGGCTATGACCAGACGATTGCCGATTCGGGACGCTTTGCCGTGTCGATGTCGGAGGCAATCGCGATGGGTGACTGGCGCTTCTTTTTCTATCAGCGGGATCGAATGGCCAGGGTCACTGTGGCTGATATTTCGCGCGCCGCCAAAGCCTATTTCAAGCCGCAAAATCGCACGTTGGGCCGCTTCATTCCCACCGCAAAACCGGACCGCGCCGACATACCCGTTCGGCCTGAGCTTTCAACCTTACTCAACGACTACAAAGGCGACACGGCGGCGAGCGAAGGCGAGGTGTTTGAGCCCAGCGCCGAGAACCTTGAAAAGCGTATTGATCGATTCAAGCTTGACAACGGTATGAAGGTCGCACTGCTACCAAAGAAGACGCGCGGGAACACTGTGCAGGTGGCGCTTCGCATCGGTTACGGCGATGAAAAGTCATTGTTCGGCAAACGCGCGGTCGACGAACTCGCCAGCGCTCTGTTGATGCGAGGCTCGAAGGGCCTGACGCGGCAGCAGATTCATGATCGACTGGACGCGCTGCGTGCCAGCGGCACCGTCGGTCTTGGTGGCGGCGGGATGCAGACCAAGCGTCAGTACCTGAACGACTTGCTGTTGTTTACCGGGCAGATCTATTCTGGCGCGACCTTTCCGGCGGATGAGCTGGAACTGGTTCGCAAAGAAATGATTACCGCGCTGGAGGCCTCTGCCGTTGAGCCAGACAGCCTGGCGCAGAATGCGTTGGAGCGGCAGTTCTCGACGTATCCGGCGGGCGATTGGCGCTACGTAGCCACGATTCCCGAGCGCATCGCAGCGATCAAAGCGGTCACGCGCCAACAGATTGCCAGCTACGCCAACGCGATGCGCGGAATGAACAATGCCGAGATTTCGATTGTCGGGGACTTTGACGCTGCGACTGTGAAAACTGTCCTCGCGCAAGCGTTTGGAAAGAGCAAATTGCCGCAGACGTACACACGCGTTAATCGCGAATACAAACAGACCTTGGTCAAACAGGAACGGATCGCAACCCCCGATAAGGAGAATGCAACTTACATGACTCGCATTGGTTTCCCGCTGCAAGACAAGGCGACGGACTATCCAGCACTGGTGCTCGCGGACTTCATCGTCGGCGGCTCGGGTGGTGCACGGCTGTTCCTGCGTGTGCGCGAGAAAGAGGGCTTGAGTTATGACGTGTTCAGCATGCTCTCGATCCCGACATTTTCAAACAGTGCATCTTGGACATTTGGGTTTATCTCCAATCCGCAAAACGCCGCCAGGGCTGAAGCTTCGCTCAAGGATGAGCTGAATATTTTGCTGCGTGGCGAACTGACAGAAGAAGAGTTTGCGTTGCAAAAGCAATCGCTGCTTGATCAACGAAAAGTCCGCCGTACTCAGGATGCATTGCTTGCGTCGCAACTGGTCGCCTTGTCGGATGCCGATCGAACTTACGCGTTCGTCGGTGAGATTGAAACGAACATTGCCAAACTCACCAAAGCCGACTTTGATGCTGTGCTAAAAAAATATGTGAATCCGGCGCAGTTGTCGTCCGTGTTGGCGGGTGATTTCAGCAAGGTGAAGTAGCCATGCCGCGCGTCTATCGCGCACCGTAAAATGGTTTTTCCCGTAATGAATCAAAGGGGCGCGTCATTTGAGACGGCCCTTTTCTATTTCTCCTCCATGTTCGCCGCAGTATCCGCCTCCGCCGTGAACCCCAAGCGTGAACGCCAGATTCTCATCGTGCTGATGCTGATGAGTCTGACCAATATTCTTGACTTCATGATCCTGATGCCACTCTCGCCGCATCTGATGCGCGAATTTGGCATTTCAACATCGCAATTTGGTTTGCTGGTTTCGGCCTACGCATTTGCGGCAGCGATTTCATCGCTCGTCATGGCGTCCATCGCAGACCGCTTCGATCGCAAACGTGCGCTGTTGTTCGTCTACGTTGGGCTGATCGTCGGCACGCTTGGCTGTGCGCTGGCGCCAAGTTATGCGATGCTGCTCATCGCGCGGATTGTGTCTGGGCTGTTTGGCGGGGTGCAGGGTTCGATTGCGATGTCGATCGTCGGTGATCTGGTCCCGGACGAGCGGCGTGGGCGCGCGATGGGTCTCGTAATGTTGTCTTTTTCGCTCTCAGCTGTGCTTGGCGTGCCGCTCGCGATTTACGCGGCGGGTCATGGCGGCTGGCATGTCCCGTTTTTCGCGCTGGCGATTTCCTGCTCTGTATTGTGGGTTGTGGCGCAACGGCTGGTGCCAGTGATGCGCGGTCACATCCGCGCGGGCAAACCGCAGGGATTGTGGGCCGGATATGCGGAAATGCTCTCGGTGCCCAATCACTGGTGGGCTTTTGCAACCACGGGCCTGCTCACGCTATCCGGCATGATGGTGATCCCGTATATCGCGCCGTCCCGCGTGGCAAATGAAGGCATGACCGAGTTACAGCTAGCGTACTTCTACCTGGTTGGCGGCGGGGTTACGCTCTTCACGCGCCCTCTGTTTGGTCGCATGACGGATCGCTATCCGCGTGCAAAGTTCTACTATTGGCTGGTGTTGGCTTCCATTATTCCTATGGTTCTGATAACGCATTCGTACGGCCTGAATCTGTTTGGACAGCTTGCGGTTTCGGCGCTGTTTTTCATCTTTGTCAGTGGTCGCTTTGTGCCATCGTCTGCGCTGGTGACCGCCGCGACAATTCCGCAAATGCGGGGACGGTTGATGTCATTTAATTCGGCGGTGCAAAACCTGTTTACCGGACTCGCTGCACTGGTCGGTGGTGCCATGTTGACCACGTCTGCTGGCGGACAAATCGTCGGCTATGAGGCGGTAGGTTATCTCTCCTGCATCATCGGGATATTGTCAGTTTGGGCCGCATACAGGGTGCGCGCTGTTTCGTGAGTCCTTGCGCGAATCTTCGGTTTGAAGCACTTGCTGCCGAACGTGGTGGAAAGACCGTGTTTGCAGATCTCAATGTTGATGTTGCTGCTGGCACGCTGCTACGAGTGCTCGGGCCGAACGGCGCGGGCAAGACGACGCTGCTGCGGATAATCGCCGGGCTGGGAGCTGCGTCGGCGGGGGCGGTGCGCTGGCATGCCGTTGATTCAACGGAGCGTCGCCCAAGTGAAGCCGCCGTCTTCGCGGGGCACGCCAACGCGATGAACGATGCGCTCACCGTCGCCGAGAACTTGAGCTACGCCGCAGCGTTAGCCGGTTTTCACGGTACGACGGCCGTCGTGCGCAGCGCGTTGACGCAACTGGGCGCCGAAAAACTCATCAATCGCCGCTTCGGCAGCCTCTCACAAGGCCAGCGCAAACGTGCGTCGCTTGCGCGCTTGCTGCTGCGCGCGAGGCCCGGCGAGCGCGCATGGTTGCTTGATGAGCCGTTTGTTGCGCTCGATACCGATACCCAAATCCAGCTGGCTGCGCTGATCAGCGACGAGCTGGCAGCGGGCGCACTTATCGTTCTCACATCGCATCAGACAGTCACTATCAACGCTGCAAAAGTTCAGGAGTTAACCCTTTGAGCCTGCGTGTCGCGACGGTTGCAGTTTTTCGCCGCGAGATGCAGCTCTTCGCGCGCCGCAAGAGCGACTGGGCCAATCCCATCGTGTTCTTTCTGATCGTGTGCTCGCTGTTTCCGTTTGCGGTCGGGAGTGAATCGGAAAAACTCAAACTCATTGGCATCGGCGTGATCTTCGTCGGCGCGTTGCTCTCCGCCATGCTCTCACTGCCGCGGTTATTTGAAGAAGACGCTCGTGACGGCTCGCTTGAGCTCATGCTCGCGTCCAGCGAGCCGCTGGCGGTACTGATTCTGGCGCGAATCGCCGCGCTCTCGCTCGGTCTGGGCGCGGCGCTCACCATCGCAACACCTGTGTTCGCACTGTTTTACGCTTTGCCATTCGAAGTGGCGGGCATGCTGGCAGTGTCCGTTGCTCTGGCGGTGCCAACACTCCTGCTCATTGGTGCCATCGCCGCAGCGCTATTGGTGTCTGCGCGCGGTGGGGCGATTCTCACCGCGGTGCTGGTGCTGCCGTTGACCATTCCCACGCTCATTTTTGGCGCAGGCGCGGCGCTTAAAGTGCTTTACGGCGAATCGCCCGCCGCCGAGCTCGCGCTTCAGGCCGCGTTCATGCTGCTTGCTCTAGCATTGTGTCCGCTCGCAGCCGCCGCTGCATTAAAAATTAGTACCGATTAGTACCAACCCGCCGTGGCTCGCACCGAATCACAATCCAACGACAAATTTGCAGGCAGCTGGTTCTGGCGCTACGCCTCGCCTGCCGCGTTTTTTCCGCTGGCCGGCAAGCTTGAAAGCATATGCTGGGCACTTGCCGTTGTGCTCGCGGCGGTCGGCCTGTATATGGGCTTTTTTGTAGCCCCGACCGACGCGCAACAGGGGGAGGTGTACCGCGTCATCTTCATCCACGTTCCTGCCGCGTGGATGACCATGGTGATCTACATGGCAATGGCGTTCTGGGCTGCAACGGGCCTTGTGCTCGGCACGCGCTTGTCGTTCATGATGAGCCATGCACTGGCCCCTACTGGCGCGATCATGGCGGTGGTGGCGCTGGTCACCGGCTCGCTATGGGGCCGCCCCACCTGGGGCACGTACTGGGTGTGGGACGCGCGGCTCACATCGACCTTGATTCTGTTTTTTCTATATGTGGGCTACATGGCACTCGCCGCGTCTTTTGATGACAAAAAGAAGGGCGACCGCGCCTCCGCACTCATAGCACTTGTCGGAGCGATCAACGTGCCAATCATTTATTTCAGCGTGAATTGGTGGAATACGTTGCACCAGGGATCGAGCGTCCGCCCCGGCAGTTCGTCAATGGCCGCAACAATGCTAATGGCGATGATGATTATGACCTTCGCCTTCTGGTTTTACTGCGTCGCCGCGTCGCTGCACCGCCTGCGCACTGACATCATCGAGCGTGAACGCAACGCCGCGTGGCTTCGCGACACGCTGAAAGAGGCCAGCAAATGATCTGGGAGTCATGGAGTGTGTTCTGGGATATGGGCGGACGAGGCTTCTTCGTTTGGGGCAGTTATGGCGTGTTCGCCTTTGCTGTCATTGCGGAACTTGTCACGTTAAAACGGGCTCGAACCAACGCACTTAAAGCTTTGCACGAACACCATGAACACTAAACAAAAACGTCTCGCCCTCATCTTGGGCGGTCTCAGCGTCATCGCGGTCGCCGTAACGTTGGTGCTCACCGCGTTTAACCAAAACCTCGTGTTCTTTTTTACGCCGTCGCAGATCACAGCAAAGGAGGCGCCTACAGGCCGTACCTTTCGCCTGGGCGGTATGGTCGAGGCGGGCAGTGTCAAACGCGATGGCATCAATGTGAGTTTTCGCGTGACTGATACGGCGCAGATCGTGCCGGTAAGCTACTCTGGCATCCTGCCTGATTTGTTCAAAGAAGGAAAGGGCGTGGTCGCACAGGGCACCCTCGGTGATGACGGCGTATTCCGCGCGAAAGAAGTGCTCGCCAAGCACGACGAAAATTACATGCCGCCTGAGGCGGCCACCGCGGTGGAGCGGGCGCAAAAGGCGCGTGAGATGGCGACCAAGACGCTCAAACAGTAATTGCCGCCCCTCTCGCGAAAGCGCGCATCCAGATTGTGCAGCCAGCGAAGCGCTTTTAATTGATGAACAAAAAACTTCTTCTCCCAATCGGCTTCTTCGTTCTCGCAGCCGTCCTTTTTTTCGGCCTGTTCCGCGACCCGCGTGAAGTGCCATCGCCGCTGATCGGAAAGCCCGCGCCCGCGTTTACTTTGGCTCAGCTCGGCAATCCGTCAGCAAACTTTTCGCCTGCCGATCTGAAGGGCAAAGTCTGGCTGTTCAACGTGTGGGCAAGCTGGTGTCCGAACTGCAAGGACGAGCATCCCCATTTGCTGGCGCTGCAAAAATCGGGTGTTGTCCCGATCATCGGTCTGAACTATAAGGACAAGCGCGAGCTGGGGCTCGACGTGCTCAGAAAAACGGGCGATCCGTACAACCTGTCCGCTTACGATCCCGATGGCAAAGCTGCGCTGGATTGGGGCGTTTACGGCGCGCCGGAGACGTTCCTGATCGACAGGGGCGGCATCATTCGCGCAAAGCACGTCGGTCCGGTCACGCAGGAAGTCATTGCGACCAAATTTGCGCCGTATTTCACGACGCCCGCAGCAAGTCGCTAGCGAATTTTTCGGTTATCCGATGGTTCAGCTTTTTCGTTAAAGCCCAATTGCGTTAAGGGCTATAGCCTACTTTCGGCAAAAGTCGATATTTGAGCAAATCTACGCTTAGCCCCCATAAGGTCGAGCTTTGCGGAAAAAGCTGATACTCAATCTGGTTGATCAAAGCATTCGAACTGCGATCACGGCTGCAAATCCCAAAATCAAGTTTGTAAGCACCAACATCCGGACTTTTCCAAGCTGCGTCGCAGCGACTGGCCATGTTGCCGTCGTCACCGCCGCCTTCATTCGCCGAAACGGCCCGAAGAACAGATGTCCGAAAATCAGGCACATCGCGATGCCAATTCCGACCATGATGTGAACGCCGATCGGCGCAGCCAGGCCCTCGCGACCCATGTACAGATACGCGCCCGTTGCCAGCAACAGCACAATCGACGGGATCACGATGGCAAAAAATCGGGTGAGCGTCGCCGCCATCAAACTCAAACGCTGCGGCGGCTCCAGCATCGCGACCGCGGGCCGCAAGCAAAAGTGCGCGAACACCATGCCACCCAGCCAGATGATGGCGGCGGAGAGATGAAGCAGCAGGGCAAGGTTTCGCATGAGGTAAGGCCCGGTCAGTATTTATGTCGATCGCGCATTGTGCGCTATACGGCAGAAAGTTGAAGCCTTGCGCGACTTATCATACGACCCTGATTTGATGTGATGAGACTGCATGACCTCTACAAATATTGCCGCGTTTCGCCAGCAATTTTCCATCCCTGATGGCGTGATTTATCTCGACGGCAACTCGCTCGGCGTGCTGCCCAAAGCCACCGCTGCGGCTGTCGCAAAGACCGTTGAACAGGAGTGGGGCAACGGCCTCATTCGGTCGTGGAACACCGCCGACTGGGTCAACGCGCCGCGCCGATGTGGCGACAAAATTGCGCGCTTGATCGGCGCGAACGCGGGCGAAGTCATTGCGTGTGATTCGACGTCGGTGAATTTGTTCAAGGCGCTGGTCACTGCGCTGGCGTTGCAGGCAACGTCGCCTGAACGCAACATCATCATCTCTGACATCGACAATTTTCCGACCGATCTCTATATCGCGCAGGGTATTCGCGATTTGTTGCGGGAGCGCCAGATTCAGCTGGAATTTGTCAAGCGGCAAGAGATGGAATCGACGATTGAAGCTTTCAGCCGATGCACGGCAGTCGTCATGCTCACGCAGGTCGACTACCGCACCGGCGAGCGCTACGACATGCAGGCGATCACCGCGCTTGCGCAGTCGAA
>JAYUWL010000072.1:0-2067 GCA_043753585.1 Burkholderiales bacterium | reverse complement strand
AACGCCAAAACGAACGTAGATGCACATCATAGAAAAACGGCCACCGAAGTGGCCGCGTTTCATCGTGGTTCGGAACAACCGAGCTACTTTTCGTCACTACTTCTTGGCGGCAGGCTTGCGAGCGGCTGGTTTTTTTGCCGCGGCGGCAACGGCAGCGGCGGCTTTCACTGGAGCGGCTTTAGCAGGAGCGGACTTGGCGGGCGCAGCTTTGCCGGCGTTCATTTTCTGAACCTGTTTGGTCAGCTCTTCAACGCGCTGCGTGAGCTTTGTGATGTCGGCCTTCGTTGGAACACCCAGACGGCCTACAGCACGGCCTACGCGGTCCTCAAACACAGTTTCCAGGCGATCCCATGCGCCAGCGGCTTTACTCGTGGCTTCGGTGATCTTGCCGGAAACTTCGTTGGTCACCTCATTCATGCGTGAGTCGGCGAGTGAACGGAATTTTTTTTGCAGACCGGAGCCTTCTTTAACGAGTGCTTCAAACACTTTGCTGCCTTCTTCTTGAGCTTTGGAAAAAGCACCGAGTCCTGCCAACCAGATGTGGCTGGACGATTCTTTTACGGTTTCGAGCAGATTGCTTTCGTTTGATTTAGCTTCTGCGGTTTTACTGAATTTCTTGACCATTTGATTGTTCCCTGTTGACGGTTGGCGAAAGGTTTCGATGTGTGAACTTTATGCCTCGCCCATAGAGCGAGCATCCTAGAAACCCGCTATTTGCCTAGGAGAATGGCTCTAGAATGAATCGAGGGCATTTCGCGCAACAGCGCCAATGCAGTTTGAAAACAAGGAGGCCACATGACTTATTTTGTAACCGGAGCATCCGGATTTATCGGCAAACGACTGGTTAAAAAGCTGCTCGGGCGCAAGAACACGACCGTCTACTTTTTGATTCGCGCAGAGAGCAAAAAGAAGGTCGCGAAGCTGATGGAATTTTGGGGCAGTGAAGCGGCCAAGCGCTGTATCCCCGTCGTCGGCGACATCGCGAAACCGGGCCTCGGTTTGTCCGCCGCCGACAAGACGAAGATCAAAGGCAAGATCAAGCACTTCTTCCATCTGGCCGCAATGTACGACATGGCCGCCAGCGCACAAGACAACGAAACGGCGAACGTCACCGGTACCCAAAACGCCGTCGCGCTTGCGAACGAAGTCAAGGCGGGCCTCTTCCATCACATGAGCTCAATCGCCGTTGCCGGCAACTACGAAGGGGTGTTCCGCGAGGACATGTTCGATGAGGCGAAGGATTATCTCGATCATCCCTACATGCAGACCAAGCACGAAAGCGAAGCGTTCGTGCGCAAGAACTGCGATATGCCGTGGCGTGCCTATCGTCCAGGTGTGGTGCTCGGTGACTCGAAGACCGGCGAGATCGACAAGATTGATGGACCGTATTACTTCTTCAAACTGATCCAGAAAATGCGCGAGATGTTGCCGCCATGGATGCCGGCGATTGGTATCGAAGGCGGTCGCATGAACATGGTGCCGGTCGATTTTGTCGTCGATGCGACAGATCACATCGCGCATTCGACCGACAAGAGTCTGAACAAAAAAGCGTTCCATCTGACCGACCCGGCGCCCTTGCGCATCGGCGACTCGCTCAACATCTTCGCGCGCGCTGCGCATGCACCGCAGATGGCGTTACGCGTGAACGCAGCGCTACTCGGATTCATTCCACAAAGTGTGATGAAGGGAATGATGACGCTGCCACCCGTGCGTCGCATCAAGAACGCCGTGGTCAAGGATCTTGGCATTCCCGAGGACACACTGTCGTTCATCAACTATCCCGTGCGCTTCGACTGCCGCGAGACGTTGAAGGCGCTTGACGGTACGAAGATCGCGGTGCCTGATCTTGAGAGCTATGCCTACAAACTCTGGGATTACTGGGAGCGGAACCTCGATCCGGATCTCTTCATCGACAACACCCTCAAGGGTCAAATCAGTGGCAAGGTAATTTTGATTACCGGCGGCACGTCGGGCATTGGGCAAGCCACTGCAATGAAGATTGCGGCAGCAGGCTCAGCGAAGGCGGTCATCGTCTGCGGGCGTGATCAGGAGAAAATTGACGAAACG
>JAYUWL010000071.1:0-19609 GCA_043753585.1 Burkholderiales bacterium | reverse complement strand
GGTTCGCCACGAAGCACTTGGGCCGATATCAGGACGTACTTGAACGACAGCTGCGCGATGGCATTGCCGTAGCGAGGAGCCAGCAAGCCGCCGTGTTGCTATGATGATTTCAACTCGGGCAATACGGGAAAGCGCCATGTCATTCACCGACAAAGTCATTGTCATTACCGGAGCGTCAGACGGCATTGGTGCCGAGCTGGCGCGACAACTTTCCGCCGACAAACCAAGGCTCGTTCTCGCCGCACGCAGGCGCGACGCGCTGGAGGCGGTTGCGCGTCAATGCGACGCGGCGGGCGCAGAAACACTATGCGTAGTGACTGACGTGTCTGTTGAGGCCGATTGCCGTATGTTGATCGATGCAACTGTCAAAAAATTTGGCTGTATCGATGCGCTCGTCAATAACGCAGGCGTGTCGATGCACGCCAACTTTGAACAGATCACCGACACCACCGTGTACGAACGCCTTATGCGCATCAACCTGATGGGCAGCGTGTGGCCGACTCATGCTGCGCTGCCGTATTTGAAGGCGAGCAGAGGGCTGGTAGTCGCCGTCGCGAGTCTGGCGGGACTCGTTGGTGTGCCGGGCCGCACGACGTACTGCGCAACCAAGTTTGCGCAGACAGGATTTTTCGAAGCGTTGCGCGTCGAGCTGCAGCCGGAAGGCGTCGACGTCACCATTGTCTACCCCGGCGTGGTCGCCACTGAAATTCGCCGCAACGGCTGGAACGCGGACGGCGAAAAAGCCGGAAGCTCCGGCCTGAGCGAGGAGAAAGCCATGAGCGTCGAGGAATGCGCCGGGCTCATCGTGTCGGCCATGCGCTCGCGCAAGCGTGAAGAGGTAATGAGCTTCAGGGGGAAGCTCGGACGCTGGATGAAACTAATCGCACCTGCGAAGGTGGACGCAATGGCGCGGGCAGCGCTGGCGAAGGGACGCTAGCGCAGTCACCCCGGCACGTCGGTCAAACAAATTGGCCGGTGTCCGAATCAATGCAGGAGGGGCTCTGCCGCGACCCAGCTTGGCAAGCATCTGCGCCGATTCGCAATTTATGGACGGGAAGCGTTGGGTTGCGGCAGAGCCGCTCCTACAGATTGCTCTCAGAGATACGCCGCTGAATTCCGCTGCGTTAAAGCAACCGCCTCACGATATTCCGCCTTCAACCGCTCCACAAGAACGGCAGTCGTTGGCACATCATCCATCTGCCCCACGCCCTGGCCCGAACCCCAGATATCTTTCCACGCTTTCACCGCACCGCCACCAAAATTCATTGCGGTTTTATCCGCGCTCGGCAGGTTGTCGGGGTCGAGCCCCGCTGCTTTCACTGAGGACTTCAGGTAGTTGCCGTGAATGCCGGTGAACAGCGATGAATAAATGATGTCCTGCGCAGTGGAGTTCACAATCGCGTCTTTGTAAGCGTCCACTGCGCGCGCTTCCTGCGTCGCGATAAAGCGCGTGCCCATGTAGGCGAAGTCTGCGCCCAACGCTTGTGCAGCGAGAATGCTGGAGCCATGCGCAATCGCACCGGACAGGGCAATCGGCCCGCTATAAACGCGACGCACTTCGCGAACAAGCGCAAACGGCGACAAGGTTCCCGCGTGCCCGCCCGCGCCTGCGCACACGAGGATCAGGCCGTCCACTCCAGCCTCGAGCGCCTTCTCGGCGTGACGAATCGAAATGACATCATGCATCACAATGCCACCCCACGCGTGTGCCTGTTTGACCACGTCGCCCGGCGCACGCAAGCTGGTGATCAGCATCGGTGCTTTGTATTTTTCGCACATCTGCATGTCGTGATCGAGGCGATCATTGCTCGTGTGCACGATCTGGTTAACGGCGTACGGCGCGATGCGTCTCTCCGGTTCTGCGGCACGCGCCGCAGCGAGCTTTTCGGTGAGTTCCGCGAGCCAGTCATCGAGCTGCTCTTTCGGCCGCGCGTTGAGCGCCGGGAACGCGCCGACCACGCCCGCCATGCACTGCGCGAGCACCAGCGGCGGATGCGAAATGATGAATAGCGGTGCCCCTATCACGGGCAAACTGAGTCGATTCTCTAAAAAAGCGGGTATGGACATATAGAACATTGCTTACACTTGTGCGCTAACTGAAATTAAAAAAATACGTCGAGTATTTGAGGCAATTATGGACTTACGGTATTCACCTGAGCAACAGGTTTTCGAAAAAGAGGTACGCGAATTTACCCGAGAAAACCTGGACCCTAATGTCGCCCGCAAAGTGCTCGAAGGCTGTAGGCTGGAGCGTGAGGACTTTCTCAGTTGGCATCGCGCGTTGCACAAAAAAGGCTGGGTCGGTGTCGGCTGGCCGAAAGAATTTGGCGGTACCGGATGGGACGCCACACAACAGCACATCTTCGATGAAGTTACGGCGGACGCTGGTGCGCCGCAGCTGATTCCGTTCGGCCTGCGTATGGTGGCTCCGGTCATCATGAACTTTGGCAACAAAGCGCAGCAGGACTATTACTTGCCAAAAATTCTCTCCGGTGAAAACTGGTGGTGCCAAGGTTACAGCGAACCGGGTTCAGGCTCGGATCTGGCCTCGCTCAAATGCAAGGCAGAGCTCACGGGAGATCACTACGTCGTCAATGGTCAGAAAACGTGGACGACGCTCGGTCAGCATGCGGACTGGATCTTTTGTCTGGTGCGCACATCGAGTGAAGGCCGCCAGCAGGAAGGCATTTCATTCCTGCTGATCGACATGAAAACGCCCGGTGTTACCGTGCGCCCGATCATCATGCTCGATCAGGAACACGAAATTAACGAGGTTTGGTTCGATGACGTGAAAGTGCCGGTCGAGAACCGCGTGGGCGAAGAAAACAAGGGCTGGACATACGCAAAATTTTTGCTCTCGCACGAGCGCACTGGTATCGCGGGCGTCGGCCGCTGTAAACGCATCGTGAAGCGCCTGCAAAATGTTGCGATGAAGGCGATGGCAGATGGCAAGCCATTGATTGAAGACGTGCGTTTCCGGGATCGGCTGGCACAGGTGGAAATCGATCTGCGCGCGCTGGAAATCACGCTGCTGCGGGTGCTCGATGCCGAGCGCGAAAAGCGCCAACCAGGGCCGGAAGCCTCGCTCCTGAAAATCAAGGGCTCCGAGATTCAGCAGGTGTTGACTGAACTCACAATGATGGCCGCGGGTCCTGCCGCGCTGCCCTACGTGAGGGAAGGTGACAACGGCGCGGCGGACGTCGAATGGCTCTCCGACGAGGCATTCCGCTACGCCACGGGCCACTACTTCAATTTCAGGAAGACATCAATCTACGGCGGTTCGAATGAAATTCAGCGCAACATCATTACGCAACTGGTCCTGGGGCTATAAATCATGAATTTCTCACTGACCGAAGAACAAACTGCACTCAAAGATTCCATCGGTAAATTCCTGGAACGTGACTACACGTTCGATGATCGCTGGAAGATCATCAAGTCCCGCGAGGGCTGGTCGCGCGTGCACTGGAATCAGCTCGCTGAAATCGGCCTGATGGCGCTGCCCGTTGCCGAAGCAGATGGTGGTCTGGGCGGCGGCGGCGTCGATGCGATGGTGGTGATGGAGCAGATTGGAAAGGGCCTCGTTCTGGAACCTTATCTGGGCTGCGTGGTGCTGCCTGCCGCACTCATTAAGGCGGCGGCAGCCCAGGCACAACGCGCAAACCTGTGTGAAGGCCTTGCCAGTGGCGAAACGCTCTACGCCTTCGCGCACACCGAGCCGGGGCAGCGCTATGAGCGTGCGTCGGTTGCGCTTGTAGCCATACCGAAGGGTGAAGGCTACGAATTGAACGGCAAGAAGATATCCGTGCTCGGTGGCGATTGCGCGGATGTGCTGATCGTTTCGGCGAAAGTGTCGGGGGACGCCGAGGCGTCGCTTTTCCTCGTTCCCGCTACTGCCGCAGGTGTCACGCGTCATGCCTATCCGATGCAGGATGCACAGCGCGGTGCTGATATTGAATTCGCCAACGTGACCGTTGGCGCAGAAGCGTTGCTTGGCGCGCGCGGCAATGCACAAGCGGCGATTGACTACGCGCTCGATGTGGCCTGCGCCGCGCTCTGCGCGGAAGCCGTCGGCACCATGACAGAACTGCAAAAAATAACCATCGAATACCTCAAAACGCGCAAACAATTCGGTCGCGCCCTCGGCACCAATCAAGCGCTGCAGCACCGCGCCGTTGACATGCTGATGCACGTCGAAATGTCACGCTCGATGGCGCTGGAGGCTGCGACAGCTGTAGACAATGCGGATGCGGGTGAACGCGCCAAGGCGATTTCCGGAGCCAAGGTTTTGATTGGACAAGCTTGCCGTTTCGTCGGTCAAAACGCGGTGCAATTGCATGGCGGCATCGGAGTCACCCACGAATTGAACACCTCACACTACTTCAAGCGACTGACCATGATCAGCGTGACATTCGGCGATAGCGACTGGCATCTGGCGCGCTACGGGGATGCGTTGCTCGAAGCGGCCTAATGGCTTTTAGGGAAAAGCCCTACTGCAAAGGCGTTAGCGGCCCAATTCATCAAAAGTCGATAAACGCAAAAAAATCGATCTAGCCCCAGCGCACAGGCCGTTCCACCAAAAAGCTATAGGCCGCAATCGCTTTTCAGCAGGTGGTCAAATGAGCCAGTGCGTTCGAAGTGCGTTCATGGCGCGACCCGCAACAAGTCCGACTGCGCCCTACTTCGCCAACACCTGAAGTCGCGTCAGCCGCGCCTTTTCACTTTCAACAAACCACGCATCGGCACCGAGCACATTCGCCGCTTTCGCGAAGTAGGGTTTGGCTTCGACGGCCTTGCCTTGCGCCAGATAAATTTCTGCAATCTCTTCGTAAACATAACCATCCGGCGCGTTCGCCTCGGTCATGTCCTTTTCCAGTCGCAACTGCATCGCGAGTGCTTCGTCGTACTTTTTCTGTAACCGCAAAACGTTTGCCACCTGCCACTGCGCCACGCGAATTTGCGAATCGCTGCGTGTGAGCTGAAACGCGGTCAGCGACGCCCGAAAGTGCTTGATCGCAGCATCCAGATTGCCGCGTTCGCGCTCGGTGTGGCCCATGTTGTTGGCGAGCGAGCCGCGCCAGCGCAGTGCGCGCGGCAGGTTGGTGGACATCGCGAGCGCCATCGCGCGTTCGTTCCAGCGTATCGCTTGCTCGGGCGGATCGATGATGCCGAGCATGTGCGCGGCGTCAATCGCGAGGAGCGTGATCTTCTCGCGATCCGCAAGCTGCCATGCGTCAAAAAATAACGGGCGAGCTTTCGCGGGATCGCCCGCCGAGCGCCAGGTTCGGCCCCGTTCAAGCAGATAGCGCACGCGCGTCGCAGGCCTTGTCTTTTCCGAAAGGCGCTTCTCGATCGTATCGAGCAATGCGTGCGCTTTGTTGAATTCACGGCGCAAACTCAGCGTCCGCGCGATTTGAGTTTCCACCTCTAGCGCGTCGTCGCCGGACTCACTTTTGAGCGCCTCACGAAAGCGCAGCTCGCTCACGCCGGGCTGGTCATAGTTCCACAGCGCATCAATATCGACAGCCATCGCGCCTCCGCTCAAAGATCCCAGCAGCAGACCGAGGGCGATGCGCTTACGTGCCGCCGAGTTGTCCACCATCGCGTCGCTCCAAAGTTTCAATGTCGCGCAGCCGTGCGTAAAAATTACTGCCGAGCCGCGCATACGGCCTGAGCTCAAGGTGCTTGAGCACATCAATGCGATGATTTAGACCACGCTTCTCACCGACGTACACGCGCTCATCAATGTGCACCTGAACGACCTCACCCATGACCCAAGTGCTGCGGCCAAGTGCAATGCCTTCGCGCAACACACATTCGTATGCAATGGGAACGCCCTCGACGCGCGGTGGTTTCACCCGCGATGAGGCTGCGGGAGTGAGTTCGGCATGCGCAAATTCGCTCTCGCCATGAGGAAGCGGATCGCTCGAACGCACCATCGGTTCCGCCAGAAACTCCGGCACGATGTTGATGACGAATTCTTTTGTTTCGCGAATATTCGCCCACGTGTCCTTGAGCTCAAAGTGTTCGTTGATGCGATCTTCGGCGCGCGGCCCACAGCTGAATCCAAGGATGGGCGGCGTCGCTGAACACACGTTGAAAAAGGAATACGGCGCAAGATTGGTCCGGCCGCTGGCGTCTATGCTCGACACCCAGGCAATGGGTCGCGGAATGATCGCATCGCGCAACACCAGATACATCTCATCGGGCGTGAAATCGGACGGCGAAAGAGAAATCGTGCTCATGCTTTATTGCAGTAAAAACTGCTTGACTGCATTAATCGTTGGGTCGTCCATGATCATCGG
Source organism: Burkholderiales bacterium (assembly GCA_043753585.1). Classification (GTDB taxonomy): domain Bacteria; phylum Pseudomonadota; class Gammaproteobacteria; order Burkholderiales; family Casimicrobiaceae; genus Casimicrobium. Next base: position 13,307 of record JAYUWL010000071.1, on the reverse strand, counting down.
TGCGTGACCGGTATGGGCGATTGTGATTGCCCGCGCATCGGGGTGTGTTGCGACCATTTTTTCGAGCGTTGCCGCACTCAGCAGATCGGAGTTCACGCCGCGCAAAATCAGCATCGGCTGTTTAATCGCATCCCACAAAGGCCACATATCGGTGGCCGTCAGCTTGAGTCCGGCCCGGAATGCATCACCAATCTTCGGGTCGGTCTTGAATTCCCACTGACCATCCGGGCGTTCCTGAACGGAGGTTTTCACCATGTGATGCTTCTGTTCATCGGTCAGCGGGCCGAACGTTGCATTGATCGGTTGCACCGCCTCGAACAACGCCATGTAGTTCGGAAACAACGGAGTCTTCCCGACATACGACGCAATGCGATCCAGCGACACGCGCTCTATGACGGGGCCAATATCGTTGATCACGAACCGGCGCATCTTTGAGCCAGTCGCGCCTGACGAAGATGAGGCCATCACTATGCCAATCAGCCCGCCCATGGAGGTGCCAACCCAGTCGTACGTCTGCACGCCAAACTCGGTCAACATCGCATTCATCGCCTGAATGTAGTGCGGGATCGTGTAGTGCTCAGCGCTGGCAAACCAGTCGCTCTCGCCGCGCCCCGGCACATCCGGGCACAGCACGCGAAAGTCGCTCGCGAGCGCCTCGGCCAGCACATCAAAATCTCGTCCATTGCGGGACAGCCCGTGCACACAGATAACAACGCGGGAACTTTTTTTGTCACCCCATTCATGAACCGCCATGTGCTTGAGCACGCCGTCCACGGGAAAGGCAACGTTTGACCGTCGATGCGGCTTTGGAATCATGAAAGCTCCAGATCAGAAAATAAAACACCGTCGCGGTCGGCGTAAAACCAGTCGCCCGACTTGATTGTGACGCCGCCAAACGCAAGTGGCACATCAAAAGTTCCAGCACCGACCTTCCTGCTTTTCACAGGACAGGTGCCGAGCGCGCGCACACCAATTGCGCAGGTATCAATCTCATCGGCATCGCGAATTGGAGCGTTAAGCACCACACCCGCCCAACCGTTCTTTTCAGCCAGTTTGCCGACATTGCGTCCAAGCAGCGCGCAGCGCGGCGATGCCCCGCCATCGACGACGAGCGCCCGTCCGTTACCAGCGCTTTCAACGGCGCTGCGCACGAGAGAATTGTTTGCAAATACTTTGAGCGTTTTGACCAGGTCCGCGAACTTCGTGTGTTTGCCATAACGGTGGAAATTCGCGGCGAGTACGCGCAGGGCTCCATCGGCGAGTTTGGGTTCATTCGCTTCGTAAAGATCGGTCGTGGCTTGCATGGGCGTTGAAAAGCGCTGAAATACAAAGCATACTTTGTCTGGTGTTGGTAAGCGTGCGCGTCGCGCTGGAAATGGCATGTGGCGCAGGTTGCGCGGCCGATGCTGTCATTTTGAGCTACGGTGAAGGATGGGTTCCTGCACACCAGCGGGTTGAACGCTTCAGCTCAGGATGAAAGCAGAGTCACTTCCGAACGCTATCGGTGTGAGCAATCCGCAGCGCCCGCTTCACCTCCGCCGCAGTACCCAGTGCCTGTGCGACTGACTGTGCGGTGCAGGTGATGTGCCCCATTTTGCGGGCTCTTCGTGGCTCGGCTTTGCCGTAAAGATGCAGATGCGTTCCCGGCAGCGCCAGCACTTCGGCCCACGCTGGCTGCATCGCGGTGGCGGCGTCAAACCAGACGTCGCCCAAAACGTTCACCATGACGGCCGCACGAACCAGCGACGTGTCTCCGAGCGGCGCACCAGCTAGCATGCGCACCTGCTGCTCAAACTGCGACGTAGTGCAGGCGTCAATCGTGTAATGCCCACTGTTGTGCGGACGCGGCGCAATTTCGTTCAACAGCACGCCGTTACGGGTCACGAACATTTCGACACAGAGCACGCCGACGTAATCGAGCGCAGTGACGAGACACTTCGCCAGCGCTTGTGCTTTCTCGCACAGCGATTCATCAATGCGCGCCGGAACGATCGTCAGGTCGAGAATGCCGTTGACGTGCTGGTTCTCCTGCACGGGCCAAACGCGCACATCGCCGTCTTTGGATCGCGCCACGAGCACTGAAATTTCAAGCTCGAATGGAATCAGCACCTCCAGGACACAAGGAACCTGCTTCATGCTCATCCATGCCAGCAGTGCCTGCGTCGACGACGTGACCCGTTGCTGGCCTTTGCCGTCGTAGCCGAGCGTTGCCGTTTTAAGTATTCCCGGAAACAGTGTGCCCGGAGCGTCGCGTAAATCTTCTGCCCGCGCAATCGCAGCGAATGCCCCGACGGGCAAGCCATGTTCCGTGAAAAAGCGCTTTTCCTGACGCCGGTCCTGGGCAATGCGCACAGCAGCTGCGCCCGGTCGCGTCGGCACCATCGCGGCGAGGGCATCGAGCGATGCAGCGGGCACATTTTCAAATTCGGTGGTGACGGCGGCGACTCGCTGGCCGAACGCAGCAATCGCGGTGGTATCGTCGTAGGCGGCGACGATTACGTCATTTGCTGCCTGCGCGGCCGGGCCGTTGCCGTCCGGATCGAGCACCAACACTTTGTAGCCCATGGCCTGCGCCGCATGCACAAACATGCGACCCAGTTGCCCGCCGCCCAGGCAGCCTAGCCAGGATCCTTCCGGGAGCATCGCTATTTGTCGGTCAGAACCGGCGGCACCAGCATCGAACGCGCGTTTGCAGTTTGCTCATCACGGAACGAGAGTAGCTGCTGCGCAAGCGCCTTGTTTGAAATGCCGAGCATGGCGACGGCAAACAGTGCCGCATTGGCCGCACCCGCTTCCCCGATGGCAAAAGTCGCGACCGGAACGCCCTTGGGCATCTGCACGATGGACAAGAGAGAGTCTTCGCCACGCAAATACTTCGATGGCACCGGCACTCCAAGCACCGGCAGGGTCGTTTTCGCCGCCAGCATGCCCGGCAGGTGCGCGGCGCCACCGGCGCCGGCGATTATCACGCGGATGCCGCGCTCCATTGCCGTTTCGGCATAGGTGAACATATCGTCAGGCGTGCGGTGTGCGGACACTACCTTAGCCTCGAAATTGACGCCGAAGCGCTCCAGCATTTCTGCTGCGTGTTTCATGATGTCCCAGTCGGAGGATGAGCCCATGACAAGCCCCACGACTGGACCGATACCGTTGGCCCCGTTTTGCATGCACGCGATTCTAACGAGGGAGGCGCTGATTAATGTCAGCCTCAAGCAGCAGCGAAGAATCAGTTCGCATGCGAGGACGGTTGCAAGTCACTGAAATCATTGCTTGCCGCCTGATCCTTCGCTGCCGCTCAGGATGGCGGATACGAGCTTTTACCCGCGCACATTCGGCAAAATTTCCATCTTCGCGGAAAATAGCGGGTATGGCTTCAATTCGCTCCCTTTTACCTGCCGCAGTGCTGGCTTTCGCTGGTGTAGCTCACGCTAACGACACCGCTGTCAAAGACGCAAGCGAAGGCTTTCGGCTGGGTGAATTGCGACGTATTACCGCAGCAGTGCCTCAGGTGCGTGGTCATGCGCTCGAAGGGTACGTCGAGTATTGGGCGTTGCGGCTGGGCATTGATCGTGCTGATCGTGGCGAAATTGATCGCTTCCTGAAAAAGTACGCGGACACAGCGGTGGCTGATCGCCTGCGCGTTGACTGGCTTAAGCAACTGGGCAAAACCGGGGATTGGGACGCGTTCGGTGCTGCGGCATTGGGCTTTGATACCGACGACAGCGAAGTCGCCTGCTACCGCACCACGTTCGCCGCGCGCAGGGAATCTGCGGAGGCCCTTCCGGTACCCAAAGGCGTCTGGGAAGAGCGGCTCACTGATTCCTGTGCCGACGCATTTGCCGCGTTGGCACGGCGTAAACAGGTGAGCGCCGACGACGTTATCTGGCGCTTCCGCTCAACCGCCGACGGCGGAACCATTCTCGCCGCGTCGCTTGTGGCGCAGGCGTTGTCCGAGGGCGTTGCGCCAGGTGCAGAAGTACTGCAACGCGCACACAGCGCACCTGAGGCATTCCTCGGTGCCGGCCTTGCGTGGACCTCGCGCGGACGCCGCGAAGCAGCGCTCTATGCCCTGACTAAACTCGCGCGCAACGACGTGGCTAAAGCCCGCTCGATGTGGTCTGGCATGCGCAGCAAATTCACCGAGGAAGAGCAGCGCTATGCCGCTGGGCAGCTGGCCTATGCAAGCGCGCGAAGGCTCGACAGCGAAGAGGCTATGACCTGGTTCAAGCGCAGCGGCGATGAAGGGAGCCTGACACGACTTGGCGACTGGCAGGCCGCATGGATCGTGCGCGGCGCGCTGCGTCAGGGCGCATGGGCCGAAGTGCTGCGCACAATCAACGCCATGTCAAACACGAACACCGGACAGGTGGATCCGGCGTGGCGCTACTGGAAAGCCCGCGCCTTGAATGAGCTGTCTGACAGGGCGGGCGCGCATGCGCTCTACGTTGATTTGGCAAGAGAATTCAATTTCTATGGACTGCTGGCTGCCGAGCAAATCAACGCGCCTCTGCCGACGCCTGATGCATTGAAGGCCGGTGCCGTCAAGCCCACCGCTGAGGACTTTAAGCGCTTCGACCAGTCGGCTGCGACCAAGCGTGTTCTCAAACTCTCCGAGCTGGGCCTGCGTGCGGATGCGGCGAAAGAGTGGTACAGCGTGGTCAAGGATTTCAACGATGCTGACTCGCTGATTGCCGCTGAATGGATGCGCCGTAAGGGCATCTGGGATCGCTCGATCAATACCGCTGAGCGAACCAGGGCAGCGCACGACTTCGGACTGCGTTATCAAATGCCATACGCCACGGAAATAAAAAAAGCCGCCACTCAAGCGGCGCTCGATCACGGCCTCGTGTTCGGCCTGATTCGTCAGGAATCGCGCTTCTGGGCAGAGGCTGTCTCATCTGCGGGCGCGCTGGGTTTGATGCAGGTCATGCCATCCACCGGCAAATGGATTGCCACGCAAATGAAGGCGGGCGAGTACCGACCCAGCCAGTTAATCGATGTCGGCGTCAACACCGGATTCGGGGCGTTCTACCTGCGCACTGTGCTTGATCAAATGGGCGGCTCAGAGCCGATGGCTGCGGCCTCCTACAACGCTGGGCCCGGTCGTGCGCGCGCCTGGCGGGCCGATGCCGAGCTCGAAGGTGCGATCTACGCGGAGTCGATCCCGTTCAACGAGACGCGTGACTACGTTAAAAAAGTTTTGGCTAACGCGGTCTGGTATTCGCATTTAAGCGGCAGCGGTCTCACCTCGATAAAGAAGCGCCTGGGCATCATTCCGGCAAAGCGCTAACCCGACACACCTTACGTAAAGCAAAAGCATGAACATCCTAATCCTCGGCGGCAGCGGTTTCGTCGGTCGCGCCATTTGCAGCAAACTAGTCGCAGCGGGCCACAGCATCACTGTGCCTACGCGCAAACGCGACAACGCGCGCGCCCTGTTTCCGCTGCCCAGCGTAACCATTGAAGAGGTCGATGCGTCTGACCTCGCGACTCTTACGAGGCTCGCGCACGGCAAGGATGCCGTGATCAATCTGCTGGGCATTCTGAATGGAAACTTTGAGCGTGTGCACGTCACCCTCACCGGAACTGCCATTGCCGCATGTAAAGCCGCCGGTGTCTCGCGTTACGTGCACATGAGCGCGCTTGGCGCGTCGCTCGAGGGCCCAAGCCAGTATCAAAAAACCAAGGCGCAGGGCGAGGCGCTGGTGCGAGAAAGCAGCCTCGACTTCACGATCTTTGCGCCTTCGGTCATTTTCGGGCGCGGCGATTCGTTTCTCACCAAATTTGCCAATATGGTTGCCCTGTTGCCGCCACTTTTTCCGATGGTTTTGCCCGGCGCATCAGCGCGGTTTCAGCCTGTGGCGGTCGACGACGTGGCGCGAGCGTTTGTCGTTGCGCTCGATGACGAATCAACCTTCGGGCAGCGCTACGACCTGGTCGGCCCCAAGGTCTACACGCTGAAAGCGCTCGTCGCCTATGTCATGACGCTCGCGCACGACAAACACATGATCATCGGGCTCCCTGGCTTCGCTACCTCGATGCTTGCCAGCGTGCTTCAGTTCGTCCCGACGCAACCGCTCACACCGGACAACGTCAAGTCAATGTCTGTCGCCAACGTCTCCGATGCGCCATTTCCCGCGTTCGCAGGCACGGCCACAGCGCTTGAGGACGTCGCGCCGGGCTACCTTGGTCACGCAGCGATCATCGACGAATTTGCGCTGGCTCGCGAGCGGGCCGGGCACTGAGTATTAGACGGGGAGCCGGTCACAGCTTTTTCGCATAACGTAGAGCGAATAAGGGCTGAGCGGGAAAATCGGTGAAAGTCAACTAAGTAATAAAACGCCCTCAAGCCGCATTAAATGGGTCGTTTGCGGGGAAAGCTGCTGATCTCGCCCAATACAATACGGGCATGGCTTTACTTACTCTCCAAAACGCTCACCTCGCATTCGGTCTCTCCCCGCTCCTCAATGGCGCGGATTTTGCAATTGAAACGCGTGAACGCATCGGCCTGATTGGTCGCAACGGCGCTGGCAAAAGTTCACTCCTGAAAGTGCTGGCACGCACGCAGGTGCTCGATGACGGCGCGATTGCGCTGCAAGGTGGGGTGCGCATTACCACCGTGCCGCAGGAGCCAGTTTTCGCGGCCAATACGACAGTTTTCGAGGCGGTCTCGAACGGCGTGTCGCGCGCACGAGAACTACGCGACGAATACGAAAGACTGGCGGTCAACGGCGGTGACGAACACACGCTCTCCGACATGCAGCATGAAATCGACGAGCTTGACGGTTGGGCGTGGGAATCAAAGGTCGCGACCACACTGTCGCAACTGAGCCTGAACGCAGACACGCTCGTCTCAACGCTCTCCGGCGGGCTCAAGAAGCGCGTTTCGATTGCGCAGGCCCTGGTTGGTGCGCCAGACGTGTTGCTGCTCGACGAGCCCACCAACCACCTTGATCTCGCGGCGATTGCGTGGCTGGAAACGATGTTGCAAAGCTTCAAAGGCTCAGCCGTCATCATCAGTCACGACCGCACGTTTCTCGACAACGTCGTCACCCGGATCGTCGAGCTGGATCGCGGCAAACTCACGGGCTTTCCGGGCAACTACTCGGCCTATGAAACGCAGAAGGCCGCGCAGCTTGAATTTGAGGCGACGGTCAACGCCAAATTCGACAAATTCCTCGCGCAGGAAGAGGTGTGGATCAGGAAAGGCGTGGAAGCGCGCCGCACCCGTAACGAAGGCCGTGTGCGCCGCCTCGAGGCGCTGCGCGACACCCGCGAAAAACGCCGCGATTCGCTCGGGCGCGTCAAGCTCGAAATCACCAGCGGCGCGCAGTCCGGCAAGATCATTGCCGAGCTGACCGAAGTGTGCAAATCTTTCGGCAAAAACGTCATCGTGAAGGACTTCACAAGTACTATTTTGCGTGGCGACAAGATTGGTCTGGTCGGGCCTAACGGCATCGGCAAGACAACGCTCTTGAAACTAATCCTGGGCGAGTTGCAACCCGACAGCGGCAAGATCCGCACCGGCGCGAAAATGCAGGTTGCGTACTTCGACCAGCTGCGCGACGGCCTGAACGAAGAAGCCACGCTCGCCGAATTCATCGCCCCTGGAAGTGACTGGATCGAAGTGGGCGATCGCCGCGTTCATGTGATGACGTATTTGCAGGACTTTTTGTTCTCACCCGCACGCGCCAACGCGCAGGTAAAAATGCTCTCTGGCGGCGAGCGAAATCGCCTATTGCTCGCACGGCATTTTGCGAAAGAAGCCAACGTACTCGTGCTTGACGAACCAACCAATGATCTCGATATCGACACGCTGGAATTGTTGGAGGACAAACTCGCCAACTACGAAGGCACCGTATTCATCGTCAGCCATGATCGACGCTTTCTCGACAACGTGGTCACCAGTTGCCTCGTGGCTGAAGGCAACGGTTTGTGGCGCGAATACGAGGGCGGAATCACCGACTGGCAGGCACAATCGAAACTGATGGCGTCGCTCGCGGAACAGCAAAATGCGGCGCAGAATTCAGGCGTGCCGACCGCTCCTGTCGCAAAGGCCGCGAATACATCTCCGTTCGGGCTTGCGTCGTCACAAGCGTTGATTGAGGCCACGGCAACGAAAGCCCCCAAGGCTGCCAAACCCGCGCTCGTAGTCGCTCCGGCGGCAAAAGCCAAACTCAACTACAAAGATCAGCGCGAACTGGACGGACTGCCGGCCAAGATTGAGGCACTGGAGAAAGAGCAAACAGAGATCAACACCTTGCTGGGCGAAGGCTCGATTTTCCAAACAGATCCCAAGCGTGCGACCACGCTGGCGAAGCGCGTCATCGAGCTCGATAGGCTGATTGCGACCGCGATGGCGCGCTGGGAAGTTTTGGGAGGGTAGGCGTGCAGCTCGGGCCATGACCCAGCATGCCGCCGCTGGCAGGCAGCTACCGCTATTGCGCATGGCTACAACCCGACCGCGTTACGTTCGGAATTGCTGTCCCTGTGTTGTGATTTCTATAACTACGTCTGCAGCCGACCGCGTTGAACATGATTTTTTGGGGGAGAAGCGGATTCCTGCGGCGGCTTACTGGGGCGTGCATACGGCGCGCGCAGTGGAGAATTTCCCTATTTCCGGCACGACGACAGGAGCGATGCCCGATCTGATCCGCGCGTTTGGCTTTGTAAAACAAAACGGCTGCCCGTGCGAACGTGCAGCTGGGTGCGCGCGATCCGAAACGTGCTGACCCCATCATCGCGGCTTGCGAGGCGCTCGTTGCGGGGCAATTTCAGGACCAGTTCGTGGTTCACGTCATTCAGGGCGGCGCGGGCACGTCGACCAACATGAATGCTAACGAAGTCATTGCCAACATTGCACTCGAAAAAATGGGCTACGCGAAGGGCGCTATGAACTGCTGCACCCGAACGATCATGTCAACGCGTCACAGAGCACGAATGGCGTCTAGCCGACGGCTGTTCGTCTCGCGCTGGGGACTGCGATTGATCGCTTGCTTGGGGCGATTGCGATACTGCGCCAGGGCTTTGCCGCCAAAGCACACGAATTCAGGGATGTGCTGAAAATCGGCCGAACGCAGTTGCAGAACGCGGTACCCATGACACTGGGGCAGGAGTTCTCGGCCTACGCTGTGATGATTGAGGAAGACGACGCGCGGTTGCGTGAAGCGCGGGCGCTGATTCAGGAGATCAATCTGGGCGTAACCGCGATTGGAACGGGTATTAATGCGCCATTCAGCTACGTCGATCTGGCGTGCCAATACCTTGCGCAGGAAAGCGGCATTCCGGTGGTGAAAGCCACAAACCTGATCGAGGCGAGGCAGGACACGGGTGCGTTCGTTCAACTCTCGGGCGTGTTCAAGCGCATTGCCTGCAAGCTCTCGAAAATCTGCAACGATTTGCGCCAGTTGTCGAGTGGTCCACAGGCGGGCTTTGGTGACATCATGCTGCCACCGCGGCAGGCCGGGTCGTCCATCATGCCGGGCAGGGTGAACCGGGTCATTCCTGAGGTTATGAACCCGGTGGCCTTTGAAGTCATTGGTAACGATGTCACGGTAACGATGGCGTCGGAGACTGGTCAATTGCAGCTAAATGCGTTCGAGCCGATCATGGGTTGGAGCCTTTTCAAGAGCATTCAGCACCTGAGCAGCACCTGCCTGACGTTGCAACACAACTGTGTCGCGGGCATCGAGCCCAACTAAACGCTTCTGGCAAAACGAATACGCGAATCGGGCACGCTGGTGACCGCACTTAACCCCTTATTGGGTACGCAGTGGCGACTGGCGCGCCAATTGACCAGGTTGCTGAAAACCTGGGCATCATGACCCGGGCTGAAATCGAAGCCCTGCTGGTGCCAGAGTTGCTGCCGCGGCCGCTGCGACGCCAAGAATTAGCGCTGGCAAGTCGGACAAAAAACCGTCGCCCGCCCACCATGTCGCATGAGTTTCAGCGGCGTTCCGCAGGTTCTGCACGGCTTGCCGTCGCGACCGTAAACAAAATAATCGAGCTGAAAGTAGCCCGGCTCGCCTGACGTGTTCACGAAATCGCGCAGCGATGAGCCGCCTGCAGCGATAGCTTCGGTGAGCACGGTTTTCACTTCGTGCACGAGCTTTGCGTATCGGGCGAGTGATATGCGGTTCGCGGCGCGGTTGGGGTGAATGCCTGCTCGAAACAGCGATTCGTTCGCGTAGATGTTGCCGATGCCGACGACGAGCGTGTTGTCCATCAACGCCTGTTTGATCGGGCCGGTGCGGCGACCAGTTTCGCGATACAGATGTGCCGAGTCCAGTGCGTCCGTGAGCGGTTCCGGGCCGAGGTGAGCGAGTAGCGGGTGCAGAGCGTCTTCGCCTTCATAAAAATGCATTGAACCGAAACGACGCGGGTCGTTGTAGCGCAGGATGTATGGGCCGTCGCGGGTGATTAGCTGGATGTCGACGTGATCGTGAGTTCGCGGCGCAGGAAGCACGTCGGCTCGGTGCGCAACGAAGCTTCCGGTCATGCCCAAATGGGCGAGTAGCGTGCCTGAAACTTGTGGAACCGCCCCCAGAGATTCCGGGGCACTCAACCGAAAAAGAAGGTACTTGCTGCGTCTTTCGACCTGCACGAGTGTGAGTCCGGCGAGTTTCGCTTCAAATCCTGGCGGAATGGGCCAGCGAAGGCTGCGATTGCGCAGCACGACGCTGCGGATTTTGGCCCCGAGGAGGATCGACTCAAGGCCGCGGCGAACAGTTTCTACTTCGGGGAGTTCAGGCATCCAGATAGTGTAGAAGTTCGCAGGAAGTTCTCATCGAAGGCGCGCGGGCCTGCGGTGTATGCTCCCGTTTATGAAGTACTCCTGCGCTCCTTTTTCCTCGAAATTTGTAACGCTGACTGCCGCCGTTGCCCTTTGCATTTGCAGCAATTCGTTTGCTCAAAGTGCCTCGTCGTCCCCGCCCGTTTCGATCAATGATCGCGCCGTGGTTTTGGGCATTCTCGCGGCGGAGTTTTCGTTGCAGAGCGGCGATGTTGCGGCCGCGGCAAATACGTATTATGAGGTCTCCAAACGCAGCCGCGACGCTAAGGTCGCCGAGCGTGCGGTCGATCTGCTGTTGCGGGCAAGACGTATCGATGAAGCGAAGGAAATCGCTGCACTCTGGCAGGAGGCCGATGCGGGCTCGGTGCGTCCGCATCAGGTTGTGTTGGCGCTGGCGCTCACCAGTGCCGACGAGTTTCGTGCGATGGGCGCAATCACAACCATCGCCACGCTCCCGGATGACGTCCGCAGCTCTGCCATCATGGACGCGGCACGCCAGCTCGCGCTCTATCGGGATCGCGATTTCGCCGTGAAACTCGCCAGCGTTTTTACGCAGCAGTTGCCAAAACTGCCTGAGGCGCATTACGCGTTGGCTGTGGCGAGCACGGGCAACGAAAACAAGCGTGTCGGGGAAGCGTTGTTGGCGATTGATCAGGCCTTGAAGCTGAGGCCGAACTGGCCACAGGCGGTAGCGGTAAAGTCGCGGCTGTTGCTGGCTCGCGGCCCTGTCGCGACAGGCGTGGAGTCATCTCCGGGTGCGGCGGCGGTGACGTTGCTGGAGAACGCCATTGCGGCGAATGCAGCGACCAACGCGCCGGCCGCAAATTCGACCGTGCCGGTGAAAGATGGGTCGCGCGAACTGCGACTGGTTCTGGCGCGCACGCAATTTGATCTGGAGAAATTCGTCGAGGCGAGGAAGCTATTTTTGGCGTTGGCTGAAGATGGACTGGAAGACGCTGACGAGATGCGCCTGGCCGCTACGCTGGCTGCGTTTCAGGGTAAGGATTGGGAGGCTGCGGAGCGTGAATTTTTAGAGTCCCTCGCCGCAGATCGCGGTGATCCGGCGGCTGTGCTTTATTACCTCGCGCGAATCTCCGAGGCGCAGCTACGTTGGGGAGACGCGATTGATCGCTACACCCAGGTGCCGCGCGGAGAACGCTATTGGGAGTCGCAATTGCGCATCGCGGGTGCCCTGGCCCAGGACAAGCGCATGTTGCAGGCGATCAGCCATTTGCGCGCGCAGAAACCGTCCAATGCGCTTGAACGCTTGAGTCTCGCGCAAACCGAATCGACTTTGTGGCGGGAAGCGGGCGAAAACGTAAAGGCGTTCGATGCGCTGGAAGCCGCGCTGGCAACCGATGCGGACAATCCGGATTTGCTCTACGACAGCGCGATGCTGGCCGAGCGGATTGAGCGCATGGAAGAGGCAGAAAAGCGCCTGCGCCGCGTCATCGTGTTGCAGCCGACGCGGGCGCATGCGTTTAACGCACTGGGTTACAGCTTTGCTGATCGCAACATCAATCTTGACGAAGCGCGTACGTTGATTGAAAAAGCGCACAGCATCGCGCCGGACGATCCCGCGATTCTCGACAGCATGGGCTGGATCGCCTTCCGACAGGGTCGCATGGCTGATGCGGAGAGTTATCTCAAGCGAGCGCTGGAAAAATTTCAGGACGGTGAAATCGCTGCGCATCTGGGCGAAGTGCTGTGGGCGCAGGGTCGGCAGGAGGAGGCGAAAGATGTGTGGGATGCGCAACTCAAAGCGCAGCCCGATAGCGATATTTTGAAGAAGACTGTGGCGCGGCTTGCAAAGTAAATTGTTTCGCTGCGGACTGGCCGCTGCGGCCAGTGCGACGCTGCTTTTGTCAGGCTGTGCGCTGCAACCTGCGGCTTCACTGACAGCATCACAATCAGTCACCGAAGGCACCGCCCGAACCCAGTTCTCGCTCTCTGGCCGATTCAGCGCTAAAAACGGCAATCAACAGGTGAGCGGGCAGTTCCGCTATGCACAAACTGGCGCAGACGGCGTGTTGCGGCAGCTGAGTCTGTTTTCACCACTGGGCACGCCGCTCGCAGAAATTAGCGCGGATCGCCAATCCGCCACGTTGACGCTATCGAATGGTCAAGTTCAGAGCGCTGCCTCGCTGACAGAGTTGCTGCGTACGGTCATTGATTTGCCAGTGACCGATGCGATGCTGTCCACCTGGTTGCAGGGGCTGCCTTTTGATCCCAATGTTTTAGCAGCGAAGAACGCGGAGCGAGACGCATCAGGCGCTCCGTCGCGTTTTGTGGAATCGGGCTGGGAGATCACGATTTCCGCGCGCATGGAGGGAAGCGCTGCCGCACCGAAGCGCATGCGTTGGGGCATGCTGGGTCAACCGGACACGGAGGTACGCTGGGTCTTTGACGAACCTAATTAGTCGTCCCTGAATAAGTGTCAAGACAAGCCTGTAGACTAGCTTTCAGAGGAACTATGGGGGGTATAGATTGTCATAAATCTTATCAAAGGCAATCG
>JAYUWL010000070.1:0-2080 GCA_043753585.1 Burkholderiales bacterium | reverse complement strand
TCGCCGGATCGGTCAATGCGATGTAGTTGTCTTTCGACTTACTCATCTTCTCAACGCCGTCGAGCCCGACCAAGAGCGGCATGGTCAGGATGCATTGCTGCTCTTGCTCGTACTGCGATTGCAGCGTGCGGCCCATCAGCAGATTGAATTTTTGATCGGTGCCGCCGAGCTCAATATCGGCCTTAAGCGCCACCGAATCGTAGCCCTGCATCAGTGGATACAAAAACTCGTGAATCGAAATCGGCACGCCGTTTTTGAAGCGTTGCGTAAAGTCCTCGCGCTCCATCATGCGCGCAACCGTGTAGCGCGACGCGAGCTTAATCATGCCGGCAGCGCCCAGCGGGTCGCTCCATTCGCTGTTGTAGCGAATCTCGGTTTTTTCGGGGTCAAGCACCTTGCTGGCCTGCGCGTGATAGGTCTTCGCGTTTTCGATGATCTGCTCGCGAACCAGCGGTGGACGCGTGTCGTTACGACCGGATGGATCGCCAATCAGCGAAGTGAAATCGCCAACGAGGAAAATCACCGTGTGGCCTAAATCCTGAAACTGTCGCAGCTTGTTCAACACCACCGAATGCCCGAGGTGCAAATCGGGCCGCGTAGGATCAAGCCCAAGCTTGGCGCGCATGGGCTTGCCCGTCGCTATGCTCTTCTCAATCTTCTTGAGCATTTCAGCTTCGACGAGCAATTCGTCGGCACCCCGTTTCATGATTTCTAATTGTTCAAGGGCTGAAGTTTGCATGCGTATTTTTTTCGTCCTCGCCAGCACAGAGTTATTAGGTGCAGCGAGGTTGTAGGATTAAGGCAAATTTTACGATTGATTCAACATGCTTCTGAATGAGCGCTACATCGGCTTGATGTCCGGCACGTCGGTGGATGGCGTTGATGCCGTTGTCGCCGACTTCAGTGATGACAAAGTTCGGGCACTCGGCCACATTCATGCGCCCTTCACACCCGCGCTTCGTGCGCAGTTGCAGGCGCTGATGCAGTCGGGCGCGGACGAGGTTGAGCGTGCGGGCGATGCGTCAGTGGCTTTGGCGCACGCGTACTCGGATGCGGTCGCGCAACTGCTCGCTAAGTCGAACCTCTCGCCCAGAGACGTGGCAGCTATTGGTGCGCATGGCCAGACCATTCGTCATCGGCCCGAGCGTGGTTTCACCACGCAACTCAACGCTCCGGCGCATCTGGCAGAACTGACCGGGATTGCTGTCGTGGCTGATTTTCGTTCCCGCGATGTCGCGGCGGGCGGGCAGGGCGCGCCGCTGGTTTCAGCCTTTCATGCGGCGGTGTTTCAGGGCGAAGACGCGCGTGCAGTCGTGAATATTGGTGGTATTGCCAATGTGACTTTGCTGCCTGCGAAGGGCTCGTCGGATTTCCTTCGTGGGTTTGATACCGGGCCGGGGAACACCTTGCTCGATGCCTGGTGTGAGCGGCATACGGGCCAGACGTTTGACGCGGGTGGCGCTTGGGGCGCGGCGGGTCAAGTTGATGAAAAACTGCTTTCGAGCCTGCTGAGCGATAACTACTTTCGTCAACCTGCGCCGAAAAGCACTGGGCGGGAGCGGTTTCATCTTGCCTGGCTGGATGCAATACTGGGCACCGAAGGCAGTGCTTTGGCCGCGCAAGATGTGCAGGCGACGCTCGCGGCATTGACTTCGCGAACTATCAGCGACGCCATCAAAGGTTCAAGCGCGACGACATGTTTTGTTTGCGGTGGCGGCGTGTTCAACGCTTCGATCATGCGCGGATTGCCCACAGAGCTACGTGCGCAATCCACCGACGCGTTGGGCGTCGACCCGATGCAGGTCGAAGCGCTTGCCTTCGCATGGCTCGCCCGCCAATGTTTCGCCAGCGCACCGGGAAATGTACCTGCGGTGACCGGTGCAAAAGGCCCGCGAATTCTGGGCGCGGTTTATCCAGCGTAACGAACGGATCGGCTGCTTACTTGGCCTTCAACCACGCATTGAGTGCCCGCAAACGAATTTCGCCGCCCTCGGTAAAGCCCGTCACGCCAAGCGATTTCAGGATGGCCTCGCCCGCTGGGCTCTCGTCGTACGACGAGAGCACTTTGGCAATCGCCGTG
>JAYUWL010000069.1:0-19793 GCA_043753585.1 Burkholderiales bacterium | reverse complement strand
CCCGACGCGTTGAGCGCCGCCATACTCTCGGGCATTGCGGCCTGGCCGGGCAGCACGACGCGTTCGGCATTGGCGATCTCCTGAGCGTCGCTGGTGATCAGCACGTGCTGATCCGGCGCGACGTGCGAAAACGCCTTCGCCACCGAACGCAGATTGCCCATGCCGTAATCGACGATTGCGATGGTTTGCATGGCGATAACTACAGCACGCCCTTGGTCGAAATCACGACACCAACCGCACGCGCATCACGCTCGCAGGCGATACGCAGCGCCCGTGCGAACGCCTTGAACACGGTTTCGCACTGATGATGTGCGTTGTCACCACGCAGGTTGTCGATGTGCAAGGACACCAGCGCGTGATTCACAAAGCCCTGAAAAAACTCATGCGTCAGATCAACGTCAAACGTGCCGATCATGGCGCGCGTGAATGGCACGTTGAACTCGAGCCCCGGACGCCCGGAAAGATCAATCACCACGCGAGACAGCGCCTCATCCAGCGGCACATACGAATGCCCGTAGCGATAAATGCCCGCTTTGTCACCCGCCGCCTGTTTGAACGCTTGCCCGAGCGTGATGCCGATGTCTTCGACGGTGTGATGCGCGTCGATATGCAGGTCACCGTTGGCGTGCACCATCACGTCCATCATGCCGTGCCGCGCTAGCTGATCAAGCATGTGATCGAGAAACGGCACGCCGGTGTTGAGGTCCGCCTTGCCGGTACCATCAAGGTTGATTGAAACCTTGATCTGTGTTTCTTTGGTGTTGCGCTCGACGGCGGCAATGCGGGGTGCGGGTGTGTTCATAGTACTAATTGTAGGAGCGGCTCTACCGCGACCCGATAGCGCTTCTTTGCGGTTGGTCGCGGCAGAGCCGCTCCTACACAACCAGCGCAGTCAGCGCCGCCAGCAATTGATCCATTTCATCCGGCTTGCCGACTGAAATGCGCAGCGTATTGGCCATCAGCGGATGCTGTGCCGAGACGTTTTTGACAAGAATGCCGCGCGCTTTCAGGCCCTCGTATACCGCTGTGGCATCAGGAAATCTGGCCAGCACGAAATTTGCGAGCGATGGGAAAGGCGTCACGCCGGGCAATGCTGACAAAGCCGCAAACAGGCGTTCGCGCTCGGCAATCATCGACGCGGCGTGCCGCTTCAACTCGTCGTAGTGATCCAGCATCACGGCGGCTGCGACCTGCTGCAACACGCCAACATTAAACGGGCCGCGCACCTTGTCGATCTCGTTGATCCATTCCGGCGCGCCGAACGCGTAGCCCAGACGCACACCCGCAAGGCCGATTTTGGAGAGCGTGCGCATGACCAGCAGATTCGGAAATTCGTCGAGCCGCGACATCCATGAGCGCCGGGCAAACGGCTCATAGGCTTC
Source organism: Burkholderiales bacterium (assembly GCA_043753585.1). Taxonomy (GTDB): domain Bacteria; phylum Pseudomonadota; class Gammaproteobacteria; order Burkholderiales; family Casimicrobiaceae; genus Casimicrobium. The sequence continues at coordinate 18,411 of JAYUWL010000069.1, read as the reverse complement.
GTCAATCACAACCAGGCCGGGCGTGGCGCGGATGATCGCCGCCACGGCTTCGTCCGGATACGCATTGCCCGTCGGATTGTTGGGGAATACGATCCACACCAGCTTCGGCTGCTCGCGTTTGATCGCGGCCAGCGTGGCGTCGAAATCCAAGGAAAAGTCTGCTTTGAGCGGCACGCCGACATAATGGCCAGCCACGGCGTTCGCAGCGTTTTTGAACACAGCAAACGAGGGCTCCAGCGAAAGCACCGTACCGCCCCCGGCAATCGTCGCCATCGAAATCATGGTGATGATTTCATCCGAGCCGGAGCCGAGAATGATGTTGTGGTGCGCAGCAATACCGAGCTTTTCGCGCAGCTTGGCCTTGAGCTCAGGCGCGGCAGGATCCGGGTAGCGATTAAACGCGGCCTCAGAGACAGCCTTCGCTAGCGCGGCCCGCATAACAGGCGCGGACTGTGGCGAATCGAGGTGGTTGTCCTCCATCAGCTCGATCTTGATCCCCGTCCACGGCGGCGTGACCGGGTAGGCGCGCATGGCTTGTACGTCGGGGCGCACCGTTCGCGCAATCCGCGTGAGCATGGCAGTTTTGTCGTTCATCATTCTTCCATCCTCAATTCAGCCGCCCGCGCATGGGCTTGCAATCCTTCGGCGTAAGCGAGCGTAGCAGCGGCCTTACCGAGCGTTTTTGCCCCCTGCGCGGACGCGTAAATAATGCTTGTGCGCTTCTGAAAATCGTAAACACCGAGCGGTGAAGAGAAGCGTGCCGAGCGCGACGTCGGCAGGACATGATTGGTGCCCGCGACGTAGTCGCCGAGCGCTTCGCTACTGCCGTAGCCCATGAAAATGGCGCCCGCATGGCGCAAACTCGGCAGCAGTTTTTCCGGATCAGCAACGGACAATTCCAGATGCTCCGGCGCAATGCGATTGCTGATCTCGCAGGCCTCTTCTAGTGAGCGCGTTTTGACGATCGCGCCGCGACCGGCAAGCGATGCTGCGATGATGTCCTTGCGCGGCATCGTGGGCAGCAGTTTTTCGATGCTCGCCTGAACGGCGGCGATCAACGCGTCGCTCGGTGTGAGCAAAATCGACTGCGCGCCTTCATCATGTTCGGCTTGAGAAAACAGGTCCATCGCGACCCAATCCGGGTTCGCGTTTGCATCGGCGATGACAAGAATCTCCGACGGCCCGGCGATCATGTCGATACCGACAATGCCGAACACGCGGCGTTTCGCGGCGGCGACGTACGCGTTGCCGGGGCCGACGATTTTGTCGACTTGTGGCACGGTGGCCGTGCCAAACGCCATTGCGCCGACTGCCTGCGCACCACCAATCGTGAACACGCGATCAACGCCCGCCAGATGCGCGGCCGCCAGCACAGTCGCGTTCTTGATGCCGTCGGGTGTTGGCACTACCATGATGATTTCGCGCACTCCTGCCACTTTCGCGGGCACCGCGTTCATCAAAAGCGATGACGGGTAGGCTGCCTTGCCACCCGGCACGTAAAGGCCGACGCGATCGAGCGCGGTGATCTGCAAGCCGAGCTGTGTGCCGTCGGGCTCGGTGTAGCGCCAGCTCTCCGCGATTTGGCGGCTGTGGTACGCCTCGATGCGATCACGCGCCAAAACTAACGCTGACTTCAATTCGGGATCGAGCGCATCGTACGCGGCGTTCATCTCGTCTTTTGAGAGCTCAAGAGTTGCCATTGAAGCAGCATCAAAGCGATCAAATTTGCGCGTGTAATCAAGCACTGCCGCGTCGCCACGAATGCGCACATCGGCCAGAATTTCAGCCACGCTCGCGTCCACCTGCGCGTCGAGCGCACCGCCATGATGCGTCAGTGCATCAAGGCTGGCGGTGAAATCGGCAGAGGTGGAATTCAAGAGTTTCATAAGACTTTTTTGGTAGCAACTTTTGTCAGCATGTACCGCTGCACAGGGGCTGGATCGCATTTATTCAGATTATCGATAAACGGCTAAAGCTGGCTGCAGCCCTATTAAATTCGGCGTTTGGTTAAAAAGCTGTACGGCAAAGGCAGTCCATTTTTGTTGTGAGATCGGTTTTACCGCTAACCTCGCTGCGAAACCGCAGTCGCGCTAAAACCGCTCCCACAGCTACCTACGCTCTCGCATCAATCGATTTCGCAAAGCTTTCGATAATCGGCATCAGCGCGTCACGCTTGGTCTTGAGCGCCGCCTGATTGACGATCAGTCGCGCCGAGATATCGGCGATTTTTTCGACAGCCTTGAGGTTGTTCGCCTTCAAGGTTGCGCCGCTGCTCACCACGTCAACAATCGCGTCGGCCATGCCTATGAGTGGCGCCAATTCCATCGATCCGTAGAGCTTGATCAGATCAACGTGCACGCCTTTTTTGGCGAAGTGGGCGCGTGCCGTTCTAATGTATTTCGTCGCAACGCGAAGCCTGCGGCCACGTTGCACCATCGCTTCGTAGTCGGTCGTGTCCGGCACTGCGACCATCAAGCGGCATTTGGCGATGTTCAGATCAAGCGGCTCGTACAGGCCCGATAAATCGTCTTCCATCAAAATGTCCTTGCCGGAAATTCCGATGTCTGCGCCGCCTTGCTGCACGTAGGTCGGCACATCGCTGGCGCGCACCAGCACCACGCGAACGTCATCGCGCTCGGTCGCGAGAATCAGTTTGCGCGAGGATTCAGGGTCTTCGAGTACATCGATGCCCGCGGTGCGCAACAGCGGACGCGTGTCGTCGAGGATACGGCCCTTCGACAGGGCAAACGTAATCATGTCTAGATGCGCTCAATCGTTGCGCCGAGCCCGATTAACTTGTCTTCGATGTGCTCGTAGCCACGGTCAAGGTGATAGATGCGATCAATCATCGTAGTGCCACTGGCGCACAGGCCCGCGATGACGAGGCTCGCCGACGCGCGAAGATCAGTCGCCATCACATTTGCACCTTTGAGCGACGCCACGCCCTGAACCACAGCGGTGTTTCCCGTAACTTCGATATTGGCGCCGAGTCGCGACAGCTCTGAGACATGCATCATGCGATTTTCGAAGATATTTTCGGTCATGACCGCCGTTCCTTCGGCGACGACGTTCATCGCCATCAATTGCGCCTGCATGTCGGTCGGGAATGCAGGGTACGGCGCGGTCTTCACGCTCACGGCTTTCAGCCGGCCTTTCCGTGCGATGGTGATGGATGTGCCACTGACACTGATTGAACAGCCGGCGTCGCGCAGTTTGTCGAGAATCGCTTCCATAGCGGCTACAGGCGCGTCGAGCAAAGTGATCTCGCCGCCGACAGCCGCAACCGCGCAGGCAAATGTGCCCGCTTCGATACGATCCGGCATCACGCGATACGTCGTGCTGTGCAGGTCGCTGACACCCGTGATCATGATGCTGTCGGTGCCCGCGCCTTTGATGTTCGCGCCCATTGCGATCAGGCAATTGGCAAGATCGACCACTTCGGGCTCGCGCGCGGCGTTTTCGATAACGGTAACGCCGTCGGCCAGTGTCGCAGCCATCATGATGTTTTCGGTGCCGGTGACGGTGACCATATCCATGACGATGCGCGCGCCTTTCAGGCGTCCGCCCGGTGCTCGGGCGTTGATGTAGCCGCCGTCGAGTGTCACCTCAGCGCCCATCGCCTCCAGTCCTTTCAAATGCTGGTCAACCGGGCGTTGCCCAATGGCGCAGCCACCGGGCAAAGAAACACGCGCCTCGCCCCAACGCGCGACGAGCGGGCCGAGCACCAGTACCGATGCACGCATCGTTTTCACTAGGTCATATTCCGCGACTGGTTTTGCCAATGTGCTCGCGTCGATCTCGATGCGATGCGTTTCTGTGCGTGCGGCGGTGACGCCCATCTGATTGAGCAGACGCACGATGGTGCGGGTGTCGTTCAAGTTTGGCACGTTCGTGAAATTGACTGGCGCTTTCACCAACAGCGACGAACACAGAATTGGCAATGCCGCATTTTTTGCGCCAGACACGCGAACCGCGCCACGCAGCGGGCCGTTGCCCGTGACGCAAAGCTTATCCATTACCGCCGCCCATGCCCGATTTCGCTGCCCACTGTTCGGGCGAAAACGTTTTCATCGATAACGCATGCACTTCTGCTTTCATACGATCACCAAGTGCGGCGTAAACACGCTGATGCTGCTTGATCATCGACAGGCCCGCAAATTCTGAGCTGACAATCGTCGCGTAAAAATGCTGACCGTCACCTTCGACCTCAATGTGAGCGCAAGGCAGCGCGGCGACGATGTAATTTTTTAAGGTATCCGGAGTAAGCATTACTGCCTTAATTTATAGCCAGTTGCGAGCATCCGCATGGCGACAGTGGAGAGAAGAACGACGAAGAACATGACCACAGATAGCGACAGCCACGGACTCACGTCAGAGAGGCCGAAAAAGCCAAAACGGAAACCATCGATCATGTAGAAAAACGGATTGAAGTGCGACAAGCTCTGCCAGAAAGCGGGCAGCGAATGAATTGAATAAAACACGCCGGAGAGAAACGTGAGCGGCATGATGATGAAGTTCTGAAAAAGCGCGAGATGATCAAACTTTTCCGACCAGATACCCGCGATCAACCCTAACGTGCCCATAATGGCACTGCCGCCAGCCGCGAACGCAATCACCCAAAACGGATGCAACATGCTGGCAGGGATGAAGGGCAAAGTGATGAGCCATACCCCGAGGCCGACACACAGGCCGCGCACCATCGATCCGCCAACATACGCGCAAAAAATCTCCAGCGATGTGATCGGCGGTAACAAGATAAAAATCAGGCTGCGCATCATCTTTGACTGAATCAGCGATGAGGAGCTGTTGGCGAACGCGTTCTGTAGCACCGCCATCATGATGAGGCCGGGAATCAGAAATTCGCCATAACTCACACGTCCATCAAATACTTTAGCGGTGCCCTGAAGCACATGCGAAAAAATCAGCAGATAAAGTAGCGTCGTCACGACGGGTGCCACGACCGTTTGCGCGGCAACCTTCCAGAAACGCAGGCACTCCTTATAAAACAGCGCCTGAAAACCCGGACCCAGGATCGGGGATGAACGGCGCGGGATGGGCGACGCGACTACGTGCGGCTCGTCGGTGGGATGGGCTTCCGTTGCGACTTGATTCATGCGACCTCCTTTGACGTCAGGCGTAAAAACGCTTGCTCAAGATCGGCTTCGCCGAGCTTCATTTCCGTGATTGCGATATTGGCATCGCGAAATGCCGCGAGCATCGATTCGAGCTCGGCATATCCGCTGAGCGTGAAGCCGACAGCGCCGCTCGCCTGCGTCTCGGCACGTTGCTGCCACGACGGTGGCAGCGCAGCGGCGGACACTTGCACCGTAACGCCAGCCATGCCTCGCAACAAATTGGCCGTTGTGTCGAGCGCCACGACTTCACCCTTTTTAAGCATCGCGACGCGGCTGCACATCGCCTCGGCCTCTTCGATGTAGTGAGTCGTCAGGATGATCGTGCTGCCCTCCCTGTTCAAGCGTTTGATAAAAGTCCACAGGTTTTGCCTCAGCTCAACGTCAACACCCGCCGTGGGCTCGTCGAGCACGATGACGGGCGGCTTGTGCACAAGCGCTTGCCCCACCAGCACGCGGCGTTTCATGCCGCCGGACAGCGCGCGCATGTTGGCGTTCGCCTTGTCGGTCAAATCCAGGTGGTGCAGGATTTCGTCGATCCAAGCGTCGGCTTTAGTGACGCCGTAATACTTGGCCTGTATGGCAAGCGTTTCGCGTACCGTGAAGAACGGATCAAACACCAGTTCTTGCGGCACAACGCCAAGATTTCTGCGGGCACCGCGGTAATCTGAAATCGTGTCGAAGCCCATGATTTTTGCGGTGCCGCTATCGGCGCGCGTGAGCCCGGCCAGGATACTGATGAGGGTGGTTTTGCCTGCGCCGTTCGGGCCAAGCAATGCAAAGAATTCACCCTGCTCAACGCGCAGCGAAACGCGGTTGAGCGCGCGAACACCGGGAAACGATTTACTGACGTCGACTAAATCAACGGCAGGAACGGTAGAAGCAGAAATCACGAAAGCCTTCAGTTAAGCCTTCTGATTTTAGGGCAGTGTGCGCCCAAGCCAAGCCCGAAGCGCTAGAACAGAGTCTCAACGTCGTATGCGGACGCAAGCGTGGCCAGTTTCGAGGTCAAACCGACCACTCGGCACTGTGGCCCTGCCGCACGCTTGAGCGCAGTAATCAGCGCAAGACCGGCTGAATCGACCTCGGTCACGGCGGAGACGTCAATGCGCTCTTTGCCGGCAGCATCGGCAACAAATGTGTCCCACACCGTGGGCACGTTGGCAAAGGTCAGAGCGCCGGAGAGCTGCATTTACTTGTTTTTCGACTGCAGTTGTTTGACCAGCGCGTCGACGCTCTGGTCACGAATCACACTATTGAACTCATCACGATAGTTGGTGACCAGGCTGACACCGGCAACGATAATGTCGTAGGCTTTCCAGCTGCCATCGGCCCCCTTTTCCAGCGAGTAGTCAATCGGAATGCCCTGGCCGTTCGCCTGATTGATGACGGTTTTAACGGTGACGTCGGTTTCGCCGGCCGCCACGCGCAAGGGCTTGTAGTCAATCGTGTTGTTCCTGAAGTTTGACAGCGCGCCGGAATAAGTCCGCACCAGGAGGGTCTGGAACTCTTTGGTCAATGCAGTTTGCTGTTCGGGCGAGGCTTTCGCCCAGTTGCGACCCATCGCAAGTTGCGTCATGCGAGCGAAGTTGAAGTTCGGGAGCAATTTGCTCTCGATCAATTCCTTGAGTTTGGCAGGGTTGCCGAGGATCGCGGGATCGCTTTTCAGCACCGTGGTCACCGCCGTGGCGGCCGCCTTGACAACATCGTCTGGCCCGGTTTGCGCGAACGCTGACGGGGTTGCCGTAAGTGCAACGGTAGCGATCATCGCGACTACCGCTGCGATCATTTTGTTACGTTTCATACTGCTCTAATTCCTTTTATTCATCTTTTGGACGTTTACCGTCCAGCACGAGACTCTGTCGACGCTGCAAATAGGCAGAACGCAGGAACGTGTATCGATCGAGCGCCGCCTGATTCATAAGCCCCTCCGCAGGGAAGAGCCCAACGCGTGCATCCACGGCACGCACGCCCAATAACGAGTTGCGCACAGGGACGGATGACAAGGTCGAGATAGGGTCATACAGACCTTCCGGGTAGCGCGCGACCGCGTCCCGCAGCGACGATGGCCCGAGGAACGGAATCACCAGATAGGGCCCCGCTCCGATGCCCCAATAGCCAAGCGTTTGACCTAAATCTTCATTACCCCGCTCGATGCCCATTGCTGAAGCATGGTCAAAGATGCCGCCGAAACCGAGGGTCGTGTTAATGACCACACGACCCAGATCATCACCCAGTTTGCCGCCTTTGAGTTGCAACAAGTCGCTTACCACCGATTGCGCATCGGCTGCATTCTGGAACACATTACTGACACCGGCTTTCACCAGATTGGGAACGACAGCATCGTAGCCCTTGGCGACAGGTTTAAAAAGGTAGTGATCAAAGGTGCTGTTGAACGAATAGATTCCGCGATTAACCGGCTCAAGCGGATCGCCGGGTGCCGCCGCACGGAACGACGCGCAGCCAGAAAGCGCCAGCGCCCCCAAGCTTGCGATCACAGTGGACGCGATGAAAGTGCGACTCATGGTTTGGCTCCGGAAGCGGGGGCGGATATGGTTGTGGCGGGGGGTGAAAGCGTGGCAGCAGCTGGTGCTTCCTGCGCCTTGTTAAACACGAACTGCGAAATCAGTTTTTCAATCTGGACCGCCGATTGCGTTTTCTTGATGAAGTCTTCGTCCTTGAGCATCACCGTGTCGCCCCCGGCTTCAAGGCCGATGAACTGGTCGCCCAGCAAGCCGGAGGTATTGACCGTGGCAATCGTGTCGCGGCTGAACTGATACTCAGGCGACAAGTGCAACCTAACGATGGCTTCGTATGTCTTTTTATCGAGGCGAACCGACTCAACACGACCCACAACAACGCCCGCGGTCTTGACCTGCGCACGCGGTTTCAGTGCGCCGATATTGTCGAATCGAGCTTCGAGTTCATAGCCTTTTCGATCCTCGTTGAAGGTAAGCAAATTACCCACTTTCAACGCGAGAAAGAGCAGCGCAGCCAGACCCATTGCCACAAAAATTCCAACCCAAAGATCAATTGCTTTTCTATTCACTTATCCACCTCCGCCACGGAACATTAGTACCGTGAGGACAAAATCCAGGGCCAAAATTGCAAGGGCTGAGGTCACCACCGTGCGCGTTGTGGCCGCAGAAACGCCCTCTGCGGTTGGGGTTGCATCATATCCTTCGAATACTGCGATCAAACTGATCGCCACGGCAAACACCACGCTTTTAATGACGCCGTTCAGGATGTCATACCGCCAGTCAACAGCGGCGGCCATTTGCCCCCAATACGCACCACTGTCGATGCCGATCAGACGCACGCCAACGAGATAACCCCCGTAAATGCCGAGGGTTGAAAACAGCGCGGCGAGTAGCGGCAAGGAAATCACGCCGCCCCAGAAGCGTGGGGCGACGACGCGGGCGATTGGGTCAACCGCCATCACTTCCATCGCGGCGAGCTGTTCGGTGGTTTTCATCAATCCGATTTCGGCGGTCATGGCGGAACCCGCCCGGCTGGCGAACAACAGCCCGGCCACTACGGGGCCAAGTTCTCGCACCAGCGAGAGCGCAACCAGCATGCCCATCGATTCCGTCGCGCCGAAACGCACCAGCGTTTCGTAGCCCTGAAGCGCGAGCACCATACCAATGAACAAACCGCTCATCAAGATAATGATGAGCGAGAGAACCCCGGCCTGATAAATCTCTCGCAGCAGGAGCTGCGGCCGCGCAAAAGTAGTGCCGCTCAGACGCAGAACGGCCACGAGAAAGCGCGCCGCGAAACCCAGACGTGCGATGCTGCCCGTCACCGATCCGCCGAGATTGGTCAGCATTCGGAGGATGCCGTTCAAGCGAAATCCTCAGCCAGCACTTTGGCCGGATAGTGAAAGCCCACGGGGCCGTCCGGCTGGCCGTCGACGAACTGGCGCACGAAGGGATCGGTGCTGGCTTTGATCGTCTCAACGTCGCCGTGGGCAACCACTTTGCCTCCGGAAACAAAGTAAATGTAGTCGACGATTTTTAGTGATTCCGCGATGTCGTGTGTGACCAGAATCGAGGTCATGCCGAGCGCATCGTTCAGGCGACGAATGAGTTGACCCACAACGGACAACGAGATCGGGTCGAGGCCCGCGAACGGCTCGTCATAGAGTGCAATTTGCGGGTCCAGCGCGATGGTGCGCGCGAGCGCAACACGTCGCGCCATGCCGCCGGAAAGCTCACTGGGGGTGAGTTTCGCAGCACCGCGCAGGCCGACAGCGTTCAATTTCATGAGTACGAGGTCGTGGAGAACCGCTTCGGGCAACTCGGTGTGTTCGCGCATCGGAAAGGCGACGTTCTCAAACACGGTCTGATCGGTGAACAGCGCGCCGAACTGGAACAACATGCCGAGCCTGCGGCGGTGCGCGTACATCTGGTCATGATCCATCGCAGCAACCGATTGCCCGTTAACCAGTACTTCGCCGCTGGTGGCGCGAATTTGACCGCACAACAGCCGCAAAATCGTGGTTTTGCCGCAGCCTGAGCCGCCCATGACCGCGACCAGTTTGCCTTGGGGCACGACGAGATTGATGCCGGACAAAATTTGCCTGGCTTTGGTATAGCCAAAGCTCACGTTCTTCAGCTCAACGAGCGTTTCGCAAGGCGCGGCTGCCAGTGGGTCGCGGGGTATTGCGGGCGCAGTTTGAGTGAGAGAAGAAACGGAATCCAAAATCATGCCCAGTATTGTATCGGGGCAGTTATTTTTTTATACAGCTTTTCCCTGCATCTATTGTTTTTATTGGCGTGTAAGCAAATTTTTACTTAAGTCGATTTTAGCAAAAATGTCGATATAGCCCCAATACAGTATGGGGTTTTCGTAGAAGCTGTTAGCGATCTGGTTTTAATTTTTCGGCCAGCGCGTAGAGCACTTCGCGCGATTCCCCGGTGATTTTTGCGGCGAGCTTAGCGGCCTTTGCGGGCGGCAACTCTTCGAGCAATGATTTCAGCAGCTTTTGTGCATCCACAAAGCTCTGTGTCGGCGCACTGGCCGCCCCTGCGACGACAATGACAAATTCACCGCGCAAACGTTCCGCATTGGCAATACGCCAGCCGTCGATTTCACCGGCGGGCAACGCAACGATGGTCTCGAATTTCTTGGTCAATTCACGCGCGATGACCACACAACAATCGGCTGGCAGCCCCGTGGCGAGCGCCTGTAGCGTTTTGTCAGCGCGATGCGGAGACTCGAAAAACACCGTGGTTTCGACACGCGCCGCGATCCGCGCGACAAATTGCTGCAACGACGTGGCGGTCACCGGTGCAAATCCAACGAACGTAAACGCGGTACATTCCAGCCCGGCGACGGACAAGGCAGCGGTCACCGCACTGACGCCCGGGATCGGAATAATCGGAAATCCCGCCTCGCGAACCGCCGCCACCAGGCGCGCACCGGGATCGCTAATCGCGGGCGTGCCCGCGTCGCTGGCATACGCTACCGCCTCGCCCACCGCCAGCCGCGCGATCACCGAATCGGCTGCCGCTACCTCGTTGTGCTCACGTACCGAGAGCAAAACGGGGGCGGGAATGTCGAGCAAACGCAGCAGATCGCGCGTCACTCGCGTGTCTTCGCAAGCAATCACAGGCACTTGCGCGAACACCGAAATAGCGCGTCTGGTGATATCGCCCAGGTTTCCCAATGGCGTCGCCACTACATACAATGCAATTTCAAATTCTGATGGTTCGGACATGGCGTTTATGTGTGTTGGATTGCGCTTGAAAGCATGCCCGCGAGCCGGAATGGCCTGGGCTTTGTGTGGGGGTTGGGCGGCGTTACTGAGCGCAATGATCTTGCCGATGATCGCCAGCGCGCAAGCGCCTGCTCCCAATCCGCCCGCCGCAGACTTGCCTCGCACTTTAGCGCAAGCGCCTGCAACGACCGCGCAATCGCTGCGTGTTGTGGTGCTGTTGCCTCTCGACAACACACAGTTGAAGCGTGCGGCAGGCGTCGTGCGCGACGGCATCAGAGCTGTTTTCGGCACGCGAAAGTCCGATCTGATCGTCAGCGAATGTCCCTACGGCGCGGAGGCTGTGGTGCAGGCTTATCAGCGCTGCGTGACCGCTGAAACCGACTGGGTCATCGGGCCGCTCGGGCGCTCGGACGTCAATGCGTTGGCGCTCGCTAAATTGCAGCTGACCCGACCCACCCTGATGCTATCGCCGCTGGGCACGGTGCCGCCGCAGCCAATGGCTGTGCTCTCGCCGGATCTGGAAAGTGAGGCGGAAGCGATCGCACAACAAGCCTCGGACGATGCCTGTCGCAAGCCCGTCTTGGCGGAGGCAGCCGGGACCATGTCGTCCCGCGTGAGTGTGGCCATCACGGCCTACTGGCGTGAACGCTCGGTGACGCCGTTGCCAACGGTCGCCCTGACAAACCGTGATGGCTGGCGCCGCGCTGCCGACAAGTGGCGCAACGACAATTTTGACTGCGTACTGTTCACCGGCAGCGGGGCGGTGTTGACGGAGCTGAAACCTTACCTGCGTGGCATGGCAATTTACGTGACAAGCGCAAGCTTTGAGACAGCGCTGGATCGTATCGTTGACTGGACTGGTGTGCGTATCGCGGACGCGCCGTGGCTGGTGGATGCCGAGCGCCCTACGTTTGCGCCTTACGCGTCAGCAACCGCGCTGTCACCGACCTTGGCACGGCTTTATGCGCTGGGCCTCGATGCGGCGCGGCTGGTAATTGCAGCGGGTCGCGACACGTTGCCGCCTTCGTTCGAAGGAGCGATTGGGGAGTTAACACTTAAAGATGCCCAATATCGGCGACGGCCCATCATCGGCGAATTTCGCGAGCGTGACCTCGTCAAGGTCAGCCCTTGACACGATGTGCATCTACTAGTGGACGGTGAACTTCATGAGCGCGAGGCCGAAGCGTTCCTGCAAGCGGCCGGTCTGTCATTGGTCGCCCGTAACTGGCACTGCCGGTTCGGCGAGATCGATCTCATCATGAAAGACGGTGCGACGCTTGTTTTCGTCGAGGTACGCAAGCGTGGCGGCGAGCGCTTCGGTGGCGCGATTGCCAGCATCGGCTTGCAGAAACAGGCGAAGCTTCGGCGTGCGATGGAGTTCTATTTGGGCACACTGGCGAGGACACCCCCATGTCGCGTTGACGCCGTGCTGTTTAATGGCAACGCAGGAGGTGCGCCGCAATGGGAAAAGAATATTTTTGGCGGGTAGAGCTTATGCGTTGATTTCGCTGACTTTCGGCTACGGAACCCCTGGCCAAATCAGGCTGTCTCAGAACGTACATCGCTGTGCAACGATAATTCCAGTTTTCCAGGAGAGTCCAATGACGCAACACCGTTCCCAGTTGACTCCGGTCCGTGTGACTGCTTTTGCGCTCGCTGTCACTAGTACTGCCCTCGTGCTGTCCGCGTGCGTGCCGCTGGTCTTGGGTGGCGCGGCAACGGTGGTCGCGGTCGCCGAAGACCGGCGTTCGCCGGGCACTTTTATTGACGACGAGGGCATGGAGAGTCAGGCGCTGCTTCGTGTCAAAACGCGTTTTGGCGGGCAGGTTCACGTGAACATCACGAGCTACAACCGGCAACTCCTGGTGAGCGGCGAGGCCTTCACGGAGGCGGTCAAGCGTGGCGTCGAGGAAGAAATTTCCACCGTCCGTGGCGTCAAACGCATTTTTAACGAAATGACAGTCCGCTCTCTCGCTGGCATGATGTCTGTGAGTAACGACACACGGTTGACCACCATTGTCAAAGCGCGGTTTCTTGATGCGGGTCGCTTTCAGTCGAATCACGTCAAAGTGGTGACGGAAGCAGGCACCGTGTTTCTGCTTGGAATTGTCAAACGAAGCGAGGCAGACGCCGCCAGTCAACTGGCGAGCACGACCAGCGGAGTGTCGCGCGTGGTTCGGCTGTTTGAATATCTCGACTAAAATCTGGTCGACGGGCCTGACACGGCCAACACAGTTGGCCTAACCGCTTAAATTAAACGATGACAGATTTAACCCTTACGCCCGATTCAGGTTCACGCGCAGCTGCTGCCGACCGTGAAGTTGATGCTCGCGGTCTCAACTGCCCGCTGCCGATTCTGCGAACAAAAAAAGCGTTAAACGATATGACGAGCGGTCAGCTTCTGAAAGTCGTGGCAACTGATCCTGCGTCACAGCGCGATTTTCAGGCGTTCTCGCGGCAAACCGGAAACGCGCTGGTCGATCAATCGGCTGCGAATGGTGAGTTTATTTTTTTGCTGCGCAGGAAGTGAACGTCCGACGTTCGCGAAGATTGCGCTGCAATACTAAGGTCTGAGGATGCGCAATATCGCCTCCTCCACCTGAGAATCTTTCGACCCCAGCTTGAGTGATTGGCGAAGCGCTGGTAGCGCATCGCTCCCCGCGCCGTTTTGGAACTGCGCGAGACCCAGACAACGCCACGCAGCTGCGCTGCCAGGCTGATCGACCGTCCAATTCCTGCAGCTGCCTTGCAGACCCGCGTAACTTCCGCTGCGCAGCGCACTTTCGGCCTGACTGGCATAGCCGTCGATGCGTGTTCGTCTTGCCTGGGCAGCCATTGCCTGTTTGTTCATTTGTTCGTCCGCAGCCGAAATTTGTGCTGAAGTAGCCACCGCATGTGCAGGAGGTGAGCCATTGTTAGCCATCGGCGCGCCTGCGCCGCGCGCAACCGTGAGCGGCAGGCTCGGCTGCCGCGCGGGAGGGGCGGCTTGAACTGCGGCTGTCACCGGTTCAGGCACGTTATCGACGGTGCCGGGCGCGGGGGCCGGCGCCTCGGATGGATCTGGATTCGCCCGTTTTGGCAGTATGAGTTGGGACAAGCCTGAATTGTCGCTTGCAGCCCAGGTTAACGCGTAGGGCCAAAACGCGACATAGTCACGACGCCAGCCCGACGTCAACAAGAGCGTGGCCGACATCAGGACGATCAATGCAGTGGCTACCGTCGGCAACGCCAAAGGCCTGGCCATCACCACGGAATCCCCGCGCGCGTCCCATTCAACCTCGGTGTCCCGGGCCGAACGCCATTGGTGCGCGAGGCGAAATAGTGTGATCGGCCAAATCCCCAGCGCAGCGCCAGTCCAGGCAGCACGCGACGCACGAATCCAGGCGAGACGGGCAGTCGTTGGTTTGGAATGATCTGCAGGCCGGGAAATGCCAGTCACAACCACGATACCCAACAACCACTTTCCCGGTGTCGTGCGCATCGCACGCAGAAACAAAACCTCAAGCGGAACTGTGAGCAGAACCGTCAAAAACGGCAGCGCCAACGGAGAGCGGATCACGATTAACCACGGATCGGCGATATCAATCGCCTTGTCACTAAGCGCAATGAGCGTGTAGAGGATCGTCGCAACAAGGGCGTAATCGGCCAGGCGCGCCAACAAACGGCGGCCTACGTTGGTAGCCGTAATAAATCCCGCCGCGCTCCGCGTCAACTCCATTAAACGGAGTTTGAATATCCAGGCGGTGTCGTGCTGGGGTGGCGGCACGCCAATAAAAACGGAACCCTCGCGCCGCCACTTGATGATGCCCAGACGAGAGAGTCCCGCAGCCGGCCCCACCGCCTCGCTGGGCCGACAACGGACAAATGCGATCAGTAACATCACCGCAACAGCGACGAGCCCTATTCCAGCTGCAAAAGGCACGGTTACCGTGACGATAGCAGGCAGTGAAATAGCGCTGACGACCACTAGGCTAACAGCGCCTAGAACCAACGCCAGCCACGCCAGCGGCGATGACCAGGCGCTGCCATCGGGCAGCGGGTCAGCAAGCGCGTCAACACCGGGCAATGATTGCATCGGCGTCGCTTCGACCGAGAGCTGCGACAACCCGCCCCCGCCCTCAGCGCCAACACCCGATTGTGTGCCGACGCTGTCGCGGGCAGCGTCAGCTCGCCCGACTGCACCGAAAACTGGCAATCGCCAAGGTCCCGCGCCGACTTCCGGATTAAGCGCGGCGTCATAGTCCCTGCGCCGGATCGGATCGACCAAAATTGACGCCGCTAGCGCGGCGAACCGAACCGCCTCTTCCGAATCGCCGGACGCATCGCGCGGCACCGACCAAAAGCGGCGGATAACCCCGCGCAATTCGGTTTGTATCGCGTTGGATGAAGCAGACGGCGTGACTTCAAGCGCGTCGTAGAGGCTATTGCGCATGCACTAAATTGAACAGATGGTGTTTCGATGATAGCCCCGTGCTGGGCAATGGGACATACGGGTCGATTCCGCAGAGCATCCACAAGGCCGCGCCGCACCAAAAGAAAACGGCCCGGAAGGGCCGTTTCAATGCAAGCTCGCTTCGCCTCGCGACTATTTGCGTGTCTTGTTGAAAGACAGCTTTTCCTTGATGCGTGCGGATTTGCCTGAGCGATCACGGAGGTAGTAGAGCTTGGCGCGACGAACATCACCACGGCGCTTGACTTCGATCGTAGCAATCAGCGTGGAGTAGGTCTGAAATGTACGCTCGACGCCTTCTCCGTTCGAAATTTTGCGCACGATGAACGAGCTGTTGAGGCCCTTGTTGCGCTTGGCGATAACGGTGCCCTCGAAAGCCTGAACGCGTTTGCGTTCGCCTTCAACCACGTTCACGCTGACAACGACCGTGTCGCCTGGCGCGAACGCCGGGACGATCTTGTTCAGACGGGCGATTTCTTCCGCCTCAATCTGGGCGATCAAAAATTTTGACATTTCAGTTCCTTCACTTTGCTACGTTTGCTACGTTTATTTTGGTGTTTTCAGAGTCTGAGCGGTGTGCGATCAAGGTTTGTGGCTTTGATCTACGCGGGGAACATTGCCCTGCGTTCAACACACATCAGATTCCGTGCGCTTCAGCGCCGCCCCTAATGGTTAAGGCTGGCGGTGAAACAAGCAGGAAATTTCACTAAGCTTTTGATTATAAGCCGATTTCGGCGAATTCGTCGAGCATGGCAAGCTCCTCCGGCGACAGATTGGCGCGTGCCAGCAGATCGGGGCGGCGCATCCAGGTGCGGATGAGGGCTTGTTTGATGCGCCAGCGGTTGACGGTGGCGTGGTCACCGTTGGCGAGCTCGGTCGGGATGTGCTGTGATTCCGACGGGGCGAGCGCGTGCTGCGGCCAGTCCAGCCTGCCACCAGAGAACGATTCAAATGTCGCCGATTCGGCGTCGCCCAGAGCGCCGGGCAACAAGCGCACACAGCTATCAATCACCACCGCTGCCGCCAATTCACCCCCAGAGAGCACGTAGTCGCCGACCGACACGATGGCGTCGACGTTGGCGTCAATCCAGCGTTGGTCGATGCCTTCGTAACGCCCGGCAACGAAGGTGATGTGTCGGTTCTGCGCGAATTCGCGGACTCGACTTTGCTCCAGCGGAGCACCGTCCGGACTCATGAAAACCACAAGGGATTTTTCGCCATGACTACCGTGCCATTCGCGAGCCGCGGCCAGAGCCGCATCCAGCGGCGCTGACATAAGCACCATGCCAGGACCGCCCGCAGCGGGTCGGGCATCAATCGACTTGCGCGCGTCGGTCGCGAAGTCGTGCAGCGCGAAGCCTTGCCAACGCCACAAACCCTGCTGCCGCGCACGACCCGTCACGCCGTAATCAAGAGCGTGTTCAACAAGTTCAGGGAACGCGGCAATCAAGGAGATCGACAGCACGAGGACTGCTCCAAAAAATCATTTATCGGGCGCATTGTGTCGCGCTGTTGGCAAATGAGCGGTGCTCGCAATCCTCATGTACCAGGGCGTACATTCTGGTTGCTGTGCTCCGCGCGCCTAACACTGCATCCCGATAAAGTGAATTTTTGGAGGCGTCCTTGCACTACTCCAGGCCTTCCCAGTCCACGTCAACGCGACGCGCCGCAATATCCACCGAGCGCACAATGGCGTCGACAAATGGGATCAATTCATCGCCGGGCGTGGGATCGGTCGCGGGTCGTTTGACACGCAAAATCGGATGCGCGCCGGACTCAAAAATCTCTGCTATTTCGCCGAATACGCGACCGCCATTGGTACAGTTGAGGCCGATCAAATCGATCCAGTAATACTCGCCTTCCGGTAGCGGCGCGAAGTACGCTTTGTCGACAAAGATTTCTTTGTTGGTGAGTAGAGCGGCGGCTTCCGGTGACGTAACACCGACAATCTCGGCCACGATGCTTTCGCCGTGACGACGTGAGCGGATCACGGCGTACATCGTCGTCCCGATCATCACATCTCGCGCCTTGAGCAGCGTCTGCGCGTCTTTCGAGTACGGATACCAATGTAGCGCGCCGTTCAATCCGTACGGACGACCGACTTTGGCGAGCGCAATCAGGTTGGGCGTGGAATTCGACGAGCCCGCCGCCGCAGTGCCAGCGGCTGCTCTGCGAGCGCTGTCTGTGACCGGCTCGGGGGCGCTCATTTCTGGCTTCATCACGCTACCGGCCATCGCGGCTAGCGATCACGGAGATCGCCCCTCCGCAAAACGGCGAACTTAAGCAGCGACAGCCGCAGGCACAGCAGCTTTGGCAGCGCCCTTGGCCAGACGCGAAACCGTGTCGGACATTTGTGCGCCCTTGCTGGTCCAGTGCGTCAGACGTTCTTGAGCGATACGCACGTTCTCCGCGCCCTCTTTGCCGACCGGATTGTAGAAGCCCAGACGCTCAATGTAGCGACCATCGCGACGATTACGCGAATCAGCAACAACGATGTTGAAGAATGGGGAACCCTTGGAACCACCACGAGAAAGACGAATAACGACCATGACGGTATATGCAGTCAAAGAATTTAAATTAGCCTTATATTATAGCTTGGGATTACGCGACTTGCTCAGTTTTATGCGCCAAATAGATTACACGGCCCAGTGCGTCTAACAATCACTCGACTTTGTTAAAAAACGGTACTTAGCCCTTATTTCGCACGCATTTCAGCGAAAAGCTGTATAGCGGCTGCGCGCTTACGTAGCAACAATCCCGGCAGCGACAACACCAGCCGTGACTAAAGTACGCAATTCCGGCAAGCACGAACCGCAGTTGGTGCCGCATTTTTTTGCCACTTGCAGCGCAGCAAGTTTGCCCGATGCGTCGCCAGACGCCGCAGCACAGAATTCAACAACCTCGCTTTCGGACACATTGAAGCAGTTACACACCACTTTGCCGCGCGCCTTGAAGCCCTCTGGCGCTGAGGCGCTGCCCGCGAGTAAGCGCTGACGTAGCGCAACGACGGACGCGCCGGACAGAAAGAAATCGCGCATCCACGGCTCGGCAGCAAGATCGCCCGCAAGTCGAACGCCGACCAGTCGCCCGTTCTCAATGCGAACGCA
>JAYUWL010000068.1:0-2100 GCA_043753585.1 Burkholderiales bacterium | reverse complement strand
CCACGGCGATGCAAAAACGTGAGTGGATTTCCGGGCTCTGGGATCAATCCAAACAGTTCGATCTACCCGTGCATTTCGAGACCCAATTTACGCACCCTAATACTTCCTAATGGAAAATCTCGGTTTATTGTGCAGCCCGAGCCGAAAGTGGACGCGAGGGACTTTAAGGTGGCGGCGGTGTGTCTTGCCGACGGGCGCGAGGTCTATCACTCGGCGCATACGGTGTCAGCCACGCAGTTTTCGGCCAGCGCAACCGCTGTTTGCCGCGCCGGATTTGCCGCCGTCAGCGGTGGCGTGCTCGCTGATGCGGGCTATGACAAGGGCTGGCTAAGCGCCACCTCGCTCAATGCAGCCAATGACGGACTGCAGCGGCTGTTGACGTGGGCCGATGGCACCCGTGAGACGACAAGTTTTGGTTGGTACGCCACGTTAAATCAGTCGGGCACGGCGGCGGCGCGGGCCATCACGATGCATGCGCTGTGCATTCCGGTGCCGCCAGCGGGGCCGACGCGGCCGATGCTTGAGTATTACAACGCTGCGCTCGACTACTACTTCCTTACGTCACGCGAGAGCGACGCCAGTCTGCTCGACCGGACGGCAGGCTGGACGAGGACCGGGCGCTCGTTTCCGGTCTTCGCGGCGCAAACTGCGGGGCTCGCACCCATCAGGCGTTTCTATTTTGATCAGATTGCCAAAGGTGGCTCGCGCGGATCGCATTTCTACACCCTGTTTGCTGCTGAAATTTCACAGCTGTTGACGCTGAATCCGGGCAATGGTCTGGTACCCGGCAAGCCCTATGACGAGGGCGTTGAAGCGTTTGCATACGCACCTACCGGTGCGGGCTTGACAGCTTCGTGCGGGCCCAGCCTGCGGCCGGTGTACCGGCTGTTCCGGCTGTTCCGGGGCAATATCCGCTTTCCAGACAACCCAAATCACCGCTTCACCACTGACGTCGCCCTGTACAACGAGTTCGTAGCGCTGGGCTGGGATGGCGAGGGCATTAAGGTGTGCGTTCCGTAATGAGCGGCTGCAAGATGACAAAAAGGGCAGCCAAAGCTGCCCTTTTGTTGTGTCGCGCCGCTGAAGCGGCGCTTCCCTACGCCATATCCCCTACCCGTGCATCCCGCCATGACCGTGACCATGACCATGCATGGCTTTGCGAGCGTCTTTCAGTTTGGCCATTTCGTCAGCGTTCAACACTTGCGCCAGTTTGCCCTTGGTGCCTTCGTTGATGGCCTTCATTTGTGCGTGAGCGCCTTCGCGGGCAGTGGCGTCGCCGCGTTTGTCCTTCATCGATTCCATCACGGCGCGACGCTGGCCTTGTGCCTCCGTCATGATGGTCGTGACTTGAGCAGCGCGAGTGGCGTCAAGATTCAACAGCTTGACGACGCGCTCGCCGGGCTGGTGATGCATTCCTGGACCTGGCTGCGCCAAAGCCGCGCCGGAGGCAACGAGTGCAACGGCTATCAAGGTTGCTGAAAGGGTGGGTTTGAATAGTTTCATTACGGTCTCGCTTTCTGGTTTTGATGAAACATGGCGTTCGCGCTGATCTGCATCTCGCCGTGTCATCATTTGAACGCGCCGGACAGGAAAAACTCCGCTTGCGGCCAGAGTGCTTCGTAACAAAGTATTAGTTTTGCGGGCTGTGATGCATCAGCTTTTTCCTGATAGTGCCGTTGCTTATGGGCTGGAACGCCATATGCGATGAAGTTGACTATTTTTTTAAATACCGCTTAGCCCATAATTACTGAGGCTTTCACGCAAAAGCTGCTCTACCTGCGCGCCGCTCAATCGGACCCGGAACCGGGAGTCCGACGATCGCCCGCGTTCACGGACGACGATGCGCATCGGCCAGTCGCCGTCGATGACTTCGAGCAAAATCGTGCCGTCTTTGGCGAGCTTAGGCTCGAACTCGACGCCGAGCTCGATTAGCGCGTATTCGACCTCCTTAGGGTTCTCAGGCTTGAGTTCAATACGGATTTCGCTGCCTGCATGTGCCCAGCCTTCGGCGACGGGCCCGACCAGTACTGGGTCGAAGCGATTGAGTTCAGCCATCGCTTCGAGCGCAAATTCGCGCTGGGCACGGAGTTGCTGCGCCCA
>JAYUWL010000067.1:0-2104 GCA_043753585.1 Burkholderiales bacterium | reverse complement strand
GACGGCGTCATCGCCTCCGACGTGCGACCGCTGTGTCGCCTGAACGTCACCGCTATTGTTGAGAGCAACGGCAAGCGCGAGCAGGGCCGCTCGGGTGGTGGCGGTCGTTACGGCTTTGATCGGTTTGATGCGGCTTTCATCACGAAGCGCGCGAATGAGGCTGTGGACATGGCATTGCTGCAACTAGATGCGCGCCCAGCGCCGTCGGGCGTGATGCCGGTAGTCTGCGGCCCGGGCTGGCCCGGCGTGCTGTTGCATGAGGCTGTCGGCCACGGCTTGGAGGGGGACTTCAATCGCAAAGGCTCGTCGGCATTTAGCGGACGCATTGGTGAGCGCGTGGCAGCACCAGGCGTCACGGTGCTCGACGACGGCACGCTCGCCGACCGTCGCGGTTCGCTGACGGTTGACGACGAAGGCACGCCGACCAACGCCACGGTGTTGATCGAAGACGGCATTCTTAAAGGCTACATCCAAGACACCATGAACGCACGGCTGATGGGCATGGCTCCCACCGGCAATGGCCGCCGCGAAAGCTACGCGCATCTGCCCATGCCGCGCATGACCAACACCTACATGCTCGGCGGTAAGCAAGACCCGCAAGAGATCATCGCGAGCGTTGAGAACGGCATCTACGCGGTGAACTTTGGTGGCGGACAGGTCGACATCACGAGCGGTAAATTCGTGTTCACGATGGATGAGGCTTGGAAGGTTGAAAACGGCAAACTGATGTATCCGATCAAGGGCGCGACGCTGATCGGCAACGGTCCCGATGCACTCACCAAAATCACCATGATCGGCAACGATATGGCGCTCGATGAAGGCATCGGGGTGTGCGGCAAAGAAGGCCAGAGCGTGCCTGTGGGCATCGGCCAGCCGACATTGCGCATTGAGGGGTTGACAGTGGGTGGCACGGCTTAACAATAGATGTTTGTTGACGCGGTTCCACCGCGATGCGGCGGCTGAAAGTCAATTTGATCGCGGTACAACCGGTGCCACATACGCAACGCCTCGGTCACTGAAATAGTTGGCGCAATAGCACCTGCAATTACGTCCTCACGTACGAGCCCATAATTCGTGTGATCAAAATGAAAACCAACATTCGCCTTTTTCTCATTCCTGCCTTTTGCTGCGCAACTCTTTTGGCCGCCTGCGGCCCCAGCCCCGAGCAGGCCGCGCGCGAGCAGGCAATGAAGCAGCTTGAACAAGCCGCCAAGGACATGGAAGTGGCCGGCAAAAAGATGGAAAACGCGACGACCAAGGGCGGGCAAGACGTGGGCGCGGCGATGGGTGAGGCCATGAAGGCGCTGGGCGCGATGGCCGGTGCGGCGGGCGGCATGACGGGCGCAGGCAGTTTTGAGCCGATCGATTTCCGCAAGCTAAAAGAAGCGTTGCCGCAGGAACTTGCTGGGTTTGAGAAAGGCGATAGCTCAGGCGAAAAAAACAATTCGTTCGGCATCGCGGTGTCTGAGGCCAAGCAGTCTTTTCGAACCGCCGACGGCGGCAAGAGTGTGCGCTTTGAGATCACCGATCCGGGTTCGCTCGCCGGGCCGTTCGCTCTCGCGAACATGTGGATGAACATCGAAATTGACAAAGAAACCAGCAACGGCTACGAAAAAACATCAACCGTCAGCGGCCGTAAGCTGCATGAAAAATGGAGTCAACCAAGCAAGCACGCCGAGGTGCAGATGGTCATCGGCAACCGGTTCCTGGTCGAAGTCGACGCGCGCGGCTTGGACATGAACGACGTTAAAGCGCTGCTCACAAGGATCGACATCGCCAAGCTTGAGGCGATGAAGGGCGACGGCAAGAAGTCCTAACGGCATCCTCGACTGTCGTCATTCTCGGCGCAGCCGGGGATCTACAGGCGGAGTGCATTGCCTCTTGATCAAGGCAAAGCGTCCAACAACGGTTTTCAACGCTTGGCTTTGCCAGAGATAGAGCCGGAAAATTTTTATACGCCCAATCGCGCATCTACGTACTCTGCGAAGATGCCACGCTTGCTGTAGCCATTAATTCGTTCAGGAGCGCAATCGATGATGCGCCGGGAACTGAGTACGGATCCAGCACCGATTTTGCCGAATACTTCAGCAAGATGGCAAGATTG
>JAYUWL010000066.1:0-2113 GCA_043753585.1 Burkholderiales bacterium | reverse complement strand
CGCCAAGGGTGAAGGCAAGTTTGTGCCAATTACGTGGGACGAAGCGCTGACCACGATTGCGTCGAAATTCAAGTCGATCATTAGCGAACACGGCGCAGAGGCGATCCTGCCATACAGCTACGCTGGCAACATGGGCACGTTGCAATACGGCTCGATGGACCGACGCTTTTTTCACGCCATTGGCGCGTCGCAACTGGATCGCACCATTTGCTCCAGCGCTGGAGCTGCCGGCTTGACGGTGACGCTGGGCTCGCGTTTGGGCACCGACATGGAAGCGTTTGCGCACAGCGAATTGATCATTTTGTGGGGCACCAACCCGATCACCTCGAACCTGCATTTGTGGAGTCGCTGTCAGGAGGCGAAACGGCGTGGCGCGAAGCTGATTGCCATTGATCCGTATCGTTCGTTGTCGGCGGAAAAGTGTCATCAATGGCTACCAATCAAGCCGGGCACTGACGCTGCGCTAGCGCTGGCGATGATGCATGTGCTGATTCGCGATGATGCCGAAACGCATGCGCTCGATCACGATTACATCGCAAACTACACACTGGGTTTTGATGCGTTGAAAGCTCGGGCAGCAGAGTGGACGCCGCAACGCGCCTCGGACATTTGTGGCATTCCAGTCGCCGATATTGAAGCGCTTGCCAAAGCGTACGGCAGCACCAAGAAGGCGGCGATCCGCTTGAACTATGGCATGCAGCGGCATGGTGGCGGTGGCATGGCGGTGCGCACGGTCACCTGCCTGCCGGCGCTGACGGGCGCTTGGCGCGAGGCGAGCGGCGGATTACTGTTGTCGACCTCAGGCGCGTATCCGATGAATTTGGCCTACCTTGAGCGGCCTGATTTGATGCCAGTCCGCAATGGCAAGCTGCCGCGGATGGTGAACATGAGTGCGCTGGGGCATGCGTTGGCGTGGGGCACGGCGCCCTCACCCGGGCGCTCGCTAGCGCCAAGCCTGGCTCGCTCTCCCGAGGGGGGAGAGGCGGCAATCAAAGCGATGTTCGTCTACAACTCCAACCCCGCCGCCGTCGCACCCGATGGCAACGCGGTTCTGAAAGGGCTCGCACGGGATGATCTGTTCACCGTCGTGCACGATGTTTTCATCACTGACACGGCGCGCTACGCCGACATCGTGCTGCCCGCGACGACTTCGCCGGAGCATGACGACATCAACCGCAGTTACGGGCATTACGATCTCGTGTTGAATCGTCGCGCAATTGATCCTGTGGGCGAGAGTTTGCCGAATACTGAAGTGTTTCGGCGGCTTGCAAAGGCGATGCGGATGTTGTGCACCGACGTAGCGGGGCTGACCGACCCATGCTTCGATGAAACCGATGAATCGATGATCCAGCACGCTTTCAACTGGTCGCACAAGTCCCTCGCGGGGCTAAGTTTCGAAACGCTCGAACGCGACGGCGTATTGCGCCTGAACTATCCGAAGAAGGATGGTTTCATCACGCCCTTCGCGGAGGGAGGCTTTGGTACGCCGTCCGGGAAGTGCGAGTTCTATTCGGCGGCGCTGGCGCAACGTGGATTCGATGCGTTGCCGACCTACATCCCGCCGCATGAGGGCGAAACCGCGGAATTTCCGCTCGCGCTCAACACGCCGCCCGCGCGTAACGCCATGAATTCCACGTTCGGCAACATTGAAGAACTCGCGAATCCGCATGGCCCGCCGAAGGTGCAGTTGAATCCCGCTGATGCGACCAAACGTAGCGTAGTAGAAGGCCAGACCGTACGCGTGTTCAACCATCGCGGTGTAATGAAACTCCCGGTTGCCGTGACAAACGATACGCGCGCTGGCGTTGCCACAATTTTGTGGGGAAGCTGGCGCAATCATCCCGGCGCAGAAGGATTCGTGAACGATTTGACGAGTCAGGCGCTCACGGATTTCGGCGGCGGCGCGACGTTTTACGATTGTCGGGTGGAGGTTGCTGCCGTTTGACCGACTGTAGGAACGGCTCTGCCGCGACCCAACGTTGGCAAAGTATGCAGGTCGCGGCAAAGCCGCTCCTACAGTTTCTTGCGCTCAAAAAAACGCCGGGGTCACCACCTTTGTGGTTCACCCCGGCACACGGAGGATTTGACGGTTAACTTGTCCTGAAACTACATT
>JAYUWL010000065.1:0-19931 GCA_043753585.1 Burkholderiales bacterium | reverse complement strand
CCAAACAACTTATCATCGTTTGCGTTTTAGCGCTGGTCGTTCCAGTCGCGATTGCGGTGCTCGGTGCGCAGCTGGTTTCGGGCGGCAAGCACATTGATCCCACCGAGTCCAGAAAGTCGGTGGAGCAACGCATCAGGCCGGTCGGTGAAATCGTTAAATTTGACGGTGCACCTGCGCCGGTTTCTGCGGCAGTTGTGACTACGGTCGCCCTCAAAGCGAAGAGTGGCGAAGAGGTTTACAACGGCGCGTGCGTGGCCTGCCACGGCGCTGGCATCGCCGGTGCGCCCAAGACAGGTGACAAGGCGCTGTGGGCACCGCGTATTGCTCAGGGTGTCAGCATCCTGTACGAGCACGCAATCAAGGGATTCAAAGCCATGCCAGCCAAGGGTGGCCAGACTGCGCTGAGCGATGATGAGGTCAAGGCAGGCGTCGACTACCAGGTCGCCAAGTCGAAGTAATGTCATATCGCTCCACAGTCAACGCGCCCAGGGGCGCGTTTTTTGTTTCTGCGTCTCTGCCGCGATGAGCACCTATGTGATTGGCGACGTGCAGGGCTGCGACGACGAGCTGGCGGAATTGCTCGCGCTCATTCGCTTCAATACAGCCACTGACCGGGTCTATTTTGTCGGCGATCTGGTTAATCGCGGCCACAGGTCCGCCGAAGTGTTGCGTCGCGTCAAGCATCTCGCCGATCTAGGCGTTGCCGACTGTGTGCTCGGTAACCATGACTTCTTTTTGATCATGGCGTTCGAGGGTTTCTCGAAGCTACACGAGGGCGACACGCTGGATCAGGTATTGCGTCAGCCGGATGCGCACGAGCTGGTCGAATGGTTGCGCCATCGGCCGCTACTGATCGAGACGGGCTCGAACGTGATCGTGCACGCGGGTCTGCTTCCGGCGTGGACAGTTGCGGATGCGCTATCCCTCGCGCGCGAAATTGAGCACGAAATGCGCGGGCCGAATTATCGAAAATTTTTGCACTCTTTGTTCGGCAATGAACCGCGGACCTGGCATGACGATTTGACCGGTCTTGCGCGTCACAGGGCTACGGTCAACGCATTCGCGCGGCTGCGCTTTTGCACGGCATTTTCAGAACTCGAATTTCGCGAGAAGCGGGATGCGTCATTCGCGCCAGCCGGATTTTCGCCCTGGTTCGCGCTGCCTGGGCGGCGCTCGGCTGTTGCTCATGTCGTGTCAGGACATTGGTCTAGCGAGGGTTTGCGCCTCTTGCCAACCGTCAGCCTGCTCGACTCCGGCTGCCTTTGGGGCGGAGCTTTGACCGCTATGCGACTTGAAGATCGCGCCATTTTTCAGGTGCCCAGCCAGCAGCCGATGTCAATGCTGGCCGATTAGCTAGCCTCAGGGTGGCCGCGTTAGCAAAGCCCGGATCGAAGCCTCCGCACGTTGCGCCACCTCGCGGCGGGTCAAACCCGCACAATCAATCGCTTCGACGAAACGCAACTCCGCGATGATCGGCTGGTGCCGATGGATCAACTGTAGAGACTGCCACAGCGACATGTCGCCGATGTAGGCGGCGGCGTCCGTTCGCCGATTCGTAGTGCCCGAAAAATAGCGGATCGCGACGACCCACACCTCGCCACCCGACGCGACGATCGGCTCAAGCAACGACGCGTGGAACTTCAGCACGTCGTGGCCTTTGCTGGTCGTGCCTTCCGGAAAAACCGCGACGGTCTCGCCCGCGTCCAGCAGCTCATGGACAACACGCTTCAGACGATGTGTTTCTTTGCGATCACTGCGATTGATAAAAATAGTGCCGACATTGGCCAGCAAATGCCCGGCCAACGGCCATTTCCGCAATTCCGCCTTGGCGATAAAGTGACAGGCACGCTGGGTGTTAAGGGCAAAAATATCGGCCCAGGACACGTGATTGGCCACCAGCGTTACCGGGCGCTCCGCATCGGCCGGAAAACCAATTGCCCTGACCTCAATACCGGCAAGACGCAGCTGCTCGCGGGACCAGTTTCGAATGATGTTGTGCCGCCTGACTGAGTCGCCGCGCGCGAACGAGGTCAGCGATATCCAAAGCCCGACAAGGAGCTTGATAGCCAACCGGATCACACGCCAATAGAATCTCATTACAGACACCGGATTTTGACGGCACCGACTAATCGGTCGACGCCGAAAGCAAGCCACATGACGCTTTGTATTAATCGTTTTCGTCTGTCCCGGTACACGGAAACACTTTCAGGAGACCCCATGTCACGAATTCTCGCATTGAGCCTCATCAGCGCAGCGGTCGCGCTCGTCGGCTGCGACGCAACCCAGCCCAAAGTGGGCTCCGATCAAGCCAGAACCGCCGCTACCGGCTCAGCCGGCGGTGCGGCGGCGCAAAACGTGAACGCCAGGCTGGGTCGCTGTGACCGTCCGGCTGGCACCCTCGCGCTGGTCGAGGACAACACACTTGACTGGTACCGCGCTTACATGGACAAGTACCGCCTTGGCTCAACCGCGCCGGTGCTGCGCCTGCTGATCCAGCAATCCAACTGCTTCATCGTGGTGGAACGTGGCCGTGCAATGGCCAACATGCAGCAGGAGCGCGCGCTGCAAAACTCCGGCGAAATGCGGCAGAACTCCAACTTTGGCAAAGGCCAGATGGTCGCAGCCGACTATTCGCTGACGCCTGAGGTGTTGATGAGCGCGCGCGGCACCAGCGGCCTCGGTGGGGCGCTGGGGGGCTTTGGCGGGCGTCTTGGTGTCATCGGCGCTGTTGCCGGTGGCATTCAGACCAACGAAGCGGCTGTGATGCTGACCCTGGTCGACAACCGTTCCGGCGTACAGGTCGCGGCGGCTGAAGGCTCCTCATCCAACACCGACTTCAATCTGGGCGCGGTGCTGGTGGGCACCAACGGCTTCGGTGGCGCTGGCGGCTACACCAATACGCCGCAAGGCAAAGTGGTCACCGCTGCGTTCACCGATGCGTACAACAACATCATCGGAGCCGTGAAGAATTACAGCCCACAATCGATGGGCGACCGTGGCATGGGCACGGGCGGACGCCTGGCGGTTGAAGGCGCTTCGCAGCAGCAGGGGGCATCGGTCCAGGCAAGCCAGGCCGCAGGACCACAGGGCACAAACGCCACCCTATCGCTGCGGGATGCGCAGATAAAACTCAATCAGCTTGGCTACAACGTGGGTGTCCCCGACGGTCAGCTCGGCAAAAATACAGTCGCTCAACTGCGCATGTTTCAACGTGATCGCCGCGTGACCATCAGCGGTCAGCTGGATCAGGCGACAATGAACGAACTGGCGAAATAGGCGCTCGGTTCATCGCTCAAACAGCGCCCGCTTCATGCGGGCTTTTTTCATACTGGCGCTTACGCTGCACTGCGAATACGCAACAATAGTGGGACTAAAATTCATAGCAGGCCGTGACATGAATCAGAGCGCAGAGTGGCTGCCGATCACCTCTGCGACGCCGTTCAAACAGCGCGGCACGCACCGAATTCCCAATCAGATTTACAGCGACGCCGCGCTGTATGCGCGTGAGCTGGAAGCCTTCTTCTACAAACGCCACTGGTGCTACGTGGCGCTTGAGTGCGAGATTCCGAACGCGGGTGATTTCAAGGCGACGATGATCGGCGAGCGACCGGTGATCGTCGTGCTTGATCGCAGCAGCCATTGCGGCGGTGACGCCGGGACAGTCCATGTTCTGGAGAATCGTTGCGCGCACAAAGGCGCGAAGTTCTGCCAGAAAGAGTTCGGCAATACGAAAGTATTTGTCTGCCCGTATCACCAGTGGGGCTACCGGCTGAACGGCGATTTAGCCGGCGTGCCAATGAAAAACGGCGTCGCGGGTCAGGGCGGTATGGACCCAGACTTCAAGCTGGAAGAGCACGGCTTGCAGAAGCTAAAAACGCATGTTCACAACGGCATCATCTTCGCCAGTTTCGACGCTGATGTTGAACCGTTCGAATCATTCGTTAGCGCCGAACTGATGCCGTTTTTCGACCGCACGTTTGATGGTCGAAAACTCACGCTGCTCGGCTACAACCGCCAGCGCATTCGCGGCAACTGGAAACTCATGCAGGAGAACATCAAGGACCCGTATCACCCCGGTCTGCTGCATGTATTTTTCGTGACATTCGGTCTTTGGCGCGCCGACCAGAAGAGCGAGCTGCGCATCGATCCCCAGGGTCGTCATGGGCAAATGATTGCCACGCGAAACTCCGGCGGCGAGAACGCAGAAGTGACGAAGGGAGTAACGAGCTTCAAGCAGGAGCTGACACTCGAAGACCCGAGCCTCATGGATGTTGTGCCGGAGGATTGGTGGGGCGGGCCAACCGCCGTGATGCAGACTATTTTTCCGAGTGTGATCATTCAGCAGCAGGTCAATTCGCTCTCCACCCGGCAGATCATTCCGCAGGGGCCGGAGGCTTTCGATTTTGTGTGGACACACTTCGGCTTTGCTGATGACACGCCCGAGATGACCGAGCGACGGCTGAAGCAGGCGAATCTGTTCGGACCCGCGGGGCTGGTGTCGCTCGATGATGGCGAGGTGATTGAGTATTGCCAGCAGGCGACTCGCGCGTACCCCGATGGCGAATGCGTTGTTGAACTCGGCGGCAAAGACGACGGTCGGGCGACGCCACACATGGTGACCGAGACGCTGATTCGTGGCATGTATCGCTACTACCGGGAGATATTGGGCCTATGAATCTGATCGACGTCATCGAACTCAATGCGCGCTACGGTGACGCGCTGGATTGCTTTGATCTTGAACGGTGGAAAGCGCTGTTCACGCCGAACGCGGTGTACCGTGCCCAGGCACGCGAAAACTTTGATCGCGGCCTGCCTCTCGCTGCGATCTATCTCGACGGGCAAGGCATGATGGCAGACCGCATCATGACCATCAAGAAGACGCTGGTCTTCGCGCCACGCTTTGTGCGGCACCTCATTGGCCTGCCGACGTTGATCGACACCGGCATCGCTCGCACGCCGTTTTGCGTTGTGCAAACAGTGACCGCTGCTCTGCCAGAAATTTTGGCAACGGGCTGCTATCACGACACCCTCGCCGCCACCTCCGAAGGCATTCGCGTGTTGTCACGAAATGCGGTTTACGATAACGCGCTAATCCCGAATTCGCTGGTTTATCCGCTCTGAAGCTTCCTTCGCATTCAGCAACTTGTCCGTCCATCTGGTGATCAGCTTTTCGCTGTAACTGAGTAAGCATTTAGGCTTGCCTCATAAAAATCTACAAGTCGCTTTTTAGCGAAAACGACCCATAGCCCATATTTAACGGTACTTTCACGAATAAGCTGTGTTGCTCAGTTTT
Organism: Burkholderiales bacterium; assembly: GCA_043753585.1. Classification (GTDB taxonomy): domain Bacteria; phylum Pseudomonadota; class Gammaproteobacteria; order Burkholderiales; family Casimicrobiaceae; genus Casimicrobium. Next base: position 14,638 of record JAYUWL010000065.1, on the reverse strand, counting down.
CGCCGAACGGCCGGCCCCACATCAGGAACCGCGGCGAACCCGGCATGCAATCGCCATAGCGTCTGCACAACGCGTCACAAGGGTGTCAAATTTCGTCATGTTGCAACGCAAGAACTGACCGCGAAATCGGTTAATTCGGGATAAATCTCCGAAAAGCGCTTAGGCACGCACCTTGCCCTACGTTCACCAAGTGACTGTGATCAAGAGGTGGAATATGGGTTTCATTGCAAACTGGTTCAGCGGAAAGTCCGGCGCTTCGCTCGCCGCGACCGGACTGACGCCACCCGCGCAAGCCGCGCCCATGGTTGACGACCTCCCCGTGCAACGTGATGTCGCGGCGCTCAGCAATTCGCCCGGCAGCGCAGCGTCCGTTCGCGCTCAACAAGAACCAAAGATTCGCGACTACACGATGCAGCCGACGATCGCACCCGCTGAACTGAGCAAAATCATGCCACGCGACGGCGAGTGCTCAATGGCGGTCTCGGGTCTTGATGGCGTTCTCACCATCGGCAAAGACATGACGATGACGACCGATCAGCCCATACACTGCCAGACTCTGCGCGTGCTCGGCACGCTGGAGGCCACCGTTCACGCACACAAACTTATCATCGCAGAAGGTGGCCGGGTCATCGGCTCAGTTCGCGTGAACGAGGCGGAAATTCTGGGCGATTTTGACGGATCGCTGCAAGTTCGCGGCACACTCTCCGTTCTCCCGAGCGCCACATTGATTGGCAAAGTTCGGGCGACAGAAATTGGTCTGGCCAAACAGGCGAAAGTCAGCGGAGCCGACATCAAGCGCGTGGTCCCTAAAGTGCTCGACGGCTTTGACGGGGGCATTCTCACTGACGGACGATTCGAAGACGGCTATTCGTCGATGTCGATTACGGTTTCGCAGCGGTCTGCGATGCGGATTTAGCGCGCTACCAAACCTCGGTCCACGTAGCCGCAAAGCGTTCACGTAACGCCGCCTCGCTCAACTGGTGGTTCTGACCGCCGCGCTCGCTGATCTTGATGGAGCCGAGCAAGCTGCCCAGTTTGCACGCCTTTTCGACCGGCCAAAGATGCGCGATGCCGTAGAGCAAACCGGCGCGAAACGCGTCGCCACAACCCGTTGGATCAACCAGTGACGCCGCCGGCACCGCCGGCACATCGGTGATCTTTCCTTCGGCGTAAATGCGCGAGCCCTGCGCGCCCAGCGTCACGATTAACGCCTTTAATCCCGGCGCGAACGATTCAATCGGGCGACCGGTTTTTTGAGCGATCATTTCGGCTTCGTAATCGTTTACCGCCAGGTAATCAGCCATGCCGATCAGCTCGGCGATTTCATCACCGGAGAACGCAGGCATGGCCTGACCGGGATCGAAGATGAACGGTATTTTTTTCGATGCAAAGCCACGCGCGTGCCGGAACATGCCGTCGCGACCATCAGGCGCAACGATGCCCAGCGCGATATTGTCGACCGCGGTCACATCATTTAACTGTGACTGAAACATCGCACCCGCATGAAAGCTCGTGATCTGATTGTCGTCGAGATCGGTCATGATGTAGGCCTGCGCGGTGTAGGCGTCAGGCACCACCTTCAACGCATCGAGCCCGATGCCGAGCGTCTGCATGCGTTCGCGATAGCCCGCAGAATCGTGCCCGACGGCGGCGCAGATCACCGGCGCACCACCCGCCAGTTTGAGGCTGTAAGCAATGTTCCCGGCGCAACCACCGAACTCCCGCCGCATCTGATCCACCAAAAATGAGACGCTGATCTTGTGCGTGGCTTCAGGCACGATGTGCTCACCAAACTTGCCCTGAAACACACAGATCGTGTCAAAGGCCATAGAGCCACAAATGAGGACGCGGGGTTCGGACATAAATGAACTTGCACAACAAAGGGAACGCAATTGTAGGGGTCTCTAAAATCGGGGAATGAACAGCCCCACCAAGCAGCGTCTTGCCCGGTTACTCGGATACGGCGGTCTGATTCCGTTTTTGTATCTCGCTTTTTGCTTGGTCGAAAGCGCTCAATCCCGTAATTCCGCTGGCCCATGGCTGATCATTTTCATCGTTGCATACGGTGCAGTCATCCTGAGTTTTGTCGGGGCGCTGCATTGGGCGATTTGTCTGCAACGCGATGAGCTGGGCGCAGGCTGGTTAGTCTGGAGCGTCGTGCCATCGTTAATCGGTTGGCTCGCGCTCTGCGGTGCGGTTGTAGCGAACGAATCACTCAGTCAGCAAAAATTGATCGTGCTCGTCCTGATAGCTGGTTTTGTCGCGCAGCTCATCGCAGACTTCCGGATGAGACATATCCTCACCTCTGCGGTTTGGCCCGACTGGTTTATGCGCCTTCGTGTCCAGTTGACTGCGGTTGCGTGCGCATCGCTCGCGGTGCTGCTTTTCATTCCCTGACGCAACGGGTGAGGCGCAAGCGCCGTCGGGTACGCTTTTAGCCTGCTGCTGGTGCCGCCTCGGGTTCGGCCCTAGTCTTTGACCCGTTTCGCCAGTGAACGAACCTGCGCATGCTGTCTGCGGCTAACGGGCAGCCGCTCGGGGCGACCGCGAAGCGTGACGACCCACTGCGCCTCACCGTCGGCATCGGCATCGCGCTCAAACGTTTCGATGAGATCAGCGCGGGCCAGACAATTGCGATGAATGCGCAAAAATCTGCCGCCGAATTCCTCGTCAATGTGGGTCAGAGAATCCTCCAGCAAATGCTCCTTTTCGGCGGTCACGACCGTGATGTACTTTTGCTCGGCACGAAAGAAAATCACGTCGTCGCTGGGCACCAACAGCAGGCGACCGCGCTCGCTAATGCTCAAGTACCGGCGCGCGCCGCGTGGCAGCGCTTCAAGCTGCGTTGCCGTGAGCGGAACGACCCGTTGCAGCGCGGCAAGCAAGCGTTCACGACGCACAGGTTTCAACAGGTAATCCACAGCGTGAACTTCAAACGCAGCAAGCGCGTGCTGCTCATAGGCGGTAATGAAAATCACACTCGGCGCGTTGTCCATTTTGAGCAGATGGCGCGCGGTTTCCAGCCCGTCCATTTCAGGCATGTTGATGTCGAGCAGGATCACGTCTGCGCCCTGCTGTGCGGCCTGCAGCGCCGAGCGGCCGTTATCCACTTCGGCGACGACGATATGTGGAAACGCCGGTTGCAGCTCGTCCAGCAGGTCGTACAGACGACGGCGCGCAGGCGGTTCATCGTCTGCAATGACGATGCGTTTGGGGCGGACAGGTGCGACTATATTTGTCATACGAGTGATCGAGTGTCAGTGGTTTTTGTCATTGCGACGTAGGGCAGCACGAGTTGAACCTGATAGCGGCCATCTCGCGGCCCGGAAGTCACGCGAGCCTCGGCGTCGAAGTGCAGCGCAAGCCGCTCGCGAATATTGCTCATCGCCATCTTGTTGCCGCCGTGATGCGCGCCCGCCTGCTGAAGGAATGGATTTTTCACGGTGATGGTGATCTCGCCGCGCAATCGGGCGACTTCGATTTCGATCACGCCAGCCGCTTGCGTCGGCTCAATGCCGTGATAAACGGCATTCTCGGCAATCGGCTGCAACACAAGCGGCGGCACGACGGCGTCAAGCGGCATTTTGTCCAGCTTCCACACTACGTTGAGGCGATCACCAAGGCGCATTTTTTCGAGATTGAGATATTGCCGCGTCAGCGTGATTTCATCGGCGAGCGGTTGCAGATCACGGTTCTCACGCATCAGCACACGGAACAAATCTGCCATGTCTTCCAACGCCGTTTCCGCCCGCTTTGGATCAGCTCGCAAGACGCCGAGCACGCCATTGATTGAGTTGAACAAAAAATGTGGTCTGATGCGTGCCTGCAAGGCCTGCAGCCGTGCCTCCGTGACCGCGGGGGACAGAGCGCGACCCAGCGTGTGAAAGTAAACCAGAATCGCCATCAACCCGAGCAAAGCGAGTGGAACGGCGCGCCAGGTTGGTGCGTCCGTCAAGCGTGCGCCCCACGCGGCCACCACGACCGTCAGCGCGACCAGGAGCGCCGCTGCTTGCCAGTACGCCAGTCGACGCATCCACGGCGTCAATAAAGCCCACGCAGCGCCGACCAGCGCCGCCACCGGCAAACCACCCGCCAGCACCACAGCGATGTTGATAATCAGCTCATACGGTTGTACCGTGATAGCCAGCGCATAGGCGAGCACCATCGCCATGTACAGCAAAAGCGCACGCGCGAGGATGCCGACGTTCCTCAGGTCGGGAAACACTGCCTCTCGCGCGTCGCGCTCCTTGCGGGCTAAAATTTGGGACTTCATGGTGTGAATGTAATCGTCAATAACGACTTGTTTGCGCCTGCTCGAGGCTATCCGCCCATGAGCCTATTCCAGACCTCTCAATTGTGCAAGCGCATGCAAGCTCCCCCATCAGTCGCCACAAACCTTTCCTCCGCTCCAGCTGCCACCGGTTGGTCCGGCCGATTCGACGAACCGGTTGCGGAAATCGTGAAACGCTACACGGCGTCGATTCCATTTGATTATCGTCTCGCGGAATTTGATATTGCCGGGTCGCTCGCACACGCACGTATGCTGGCCGCAGTGGGCGTGATAACAACGCAGGATCTGGCCGACATTGAGCGCGGCATGGCAGAAATCAGGGACGAAATCGCGGCGGGCAAGTTTGAATGGTCGCTCGACCTGGAGGACGTTCATTTCAACATTGAAATGCGCTTGACCAAACTCGTTGGCGACGCGGGAAAGCGTCTCCACACGGGCCGCTCGCGCAACGACCAGGTCGCCACTGACGTGCGGCTCTATACCCGTGCCGCTTGCGATCAAATTGCGAATCTTCTTGTGAAGCTGCAAGCCGCCTTTGTGGCACTCGCCGGGCAACACACCGACACCATACTGCCGGGCTTTACCCATTTGCAGGTAGCGATGCCCGTCACGCTCGGTCATCATCTGATGGCTTATGTTGAAATGTTTGCTCGAGATCACGAGCGCATTCTCGATTGCCGCAAGCGTGTAAATCGCTCGCCGCTGGGCGCGGCAGCGCTGGCAGGCACGACGTTTCCGATTGATCGAGAAATGACCGCGAAGGCACTGGGCTTTGATGCCGTGTGCCGCAATTCGCTTGATGCCGTGAGTGATCGGGATTTTGCGATTGAGTTCTTGAATGCCTGCACCATCACGATGATGCATCTGTCGCGCATCAGTGAAGAGCTGATTTTGTGGATGAGTCCCCGCTTTGGTTTCATTGATATTGCGGATCGTTTCTGCACCGGCAGCTCAATCATGCCGCAGAAGAAAAACCCGGATGTGGCCGAACTCGTGCGCGGAAAAATGGCGCGCGTTCAGGGCCATCTCGTTGCGCTCACGACTTTGATGAAAGGCCAGCCGCTGACCTACAACAAGGACAATCAGGAAGATAAAGAGCCGCTGTTCGATACGGTGGAGACGATCACGCAAACGCTTATCATTTACGCCGACATGATCGGTGGCATTCGCGTGAAAGCGGATCGCATGCGGGCAGCGGCGAGCGAAGGATTCGCTACGGCGACTGATCTCGCTGATTACCTCGTGCGCAAAGGCGTGCCGTTCCGCGACTCCCACGAATGCGTGGCGCGTGCGGTGAAAGCGGCGGAGGTTAAGGGCGTTGATCTGGCGGATTTGTCGCTAGTGGAATTGCAGGCGTTTTCTTCGGTCATTTCCGATGATGTGTTCGCTTCATTGACGCTTGAAGGATCGGTCGCGGCGCGGAAGCATTTGGGCGGAACAGCACCAGATCGGGTGCGGGCGGAAATTGCGTTGGCGAAGACACGGCTTGCTGCACTGTAGCAGCGATACCATCGCGACCAGGTGCGCGCCGCCACAGATGCGTCGCGGCAACACCGCTCCCACAGCACCATACAAAGAACAATGAATCAAGAAACCTTAGGCCTGATCGCAGGCACCCTCACCACCGCGTCCTTCGTTCCCCAGGTCTGGAAAATCTGGACCACACGTTCAGCCCGCGATCTGTCGTGGGCGATGGTGGCGGTGTTCACGCTGGGCACGTTTTTGTGGCTGGTCTACGGCATCGTTGCGGGATCTATGTCAATCATGGTCGCAAACACATTTACCTTTCTCCTGTCCGGGGCCATCTGCATCATGAAGGGCCGCTTTGGCTAGGGAAGGTCATCAAACCGAACACCGCGCTGAACGCCCGTGACGCACCGCGTTCTGGTTACCGGCGCGGGCGGGTATATCGGCTCACACATGCTGGCCTGCCTGCGCGAGGCCGGACACTTTGTGGTCGCGCTGGACAACTTTGAAAATGGGCACCGTTCTGCAGCTCGGGCTGATCATGTGCTCGAATGTGGGGTCGAAAATCGGACCCTGGTTGCTGCTGCACTTGTGTCGCATCGCATTGACGCGGTCCTCCACTTTGCCGGGTACATTCAGGTCGAAGAATCGGTTCGCGAACCGGTCCGATATTACGTAAACAATTTTGGCTGCACCATTGTGCTGCTGAATGCGATGGTCGACGCAGGCGTTAAGCGTTTTGTGTTTTCGAGCTCGGCTGCGGTTTACGGTGCGCCAGCAACAAATCCGGTGACTGAAACACACGCTTGCGCCCCGATTAACGCCTATGGAAAAAGCAAGTTGCTGGTGGAGCAGGCATTACCTGAGTTCGAACACACTCATGGACTGACAAGCATCAGCATGCGTTATTTCAACGCCGCAGGCGCGAAGTCGGATGCGTCACTTGGTGAGCGGCACAAACCCGAGACGCACCTAATCCCGCTGGCCATTGCCGCTGCAACGTCCAGCGGCCCACCGCTGACGATATATGGCAGCGACTATGACACGCCTGATGGTTGCTGTGTGCGCGACTATGTTCATGTCGAAGATATTTGTGATGCACACCTGTTGGCCCTGAATCACCTCGTCGCAGGCGCGGCAAGCACCGCTCTGAATCTGGGAAGTGGCTGCGGACATTCGGTGCGCGAGGTGATAGATACTGTGGCTCGCGTTACCGGGCGACCGGTGCCTCACACCGTCGCCAGTCGGCGGCCCGGAGATCCATCGTCGTTAGTAGCTGACATCTCTCGCGCTGAACGGCTCCTCGGATGGACACCAACGCGCTCAAATCTCGAACGCATTGTTGGCGATGCTGCACGTTGGCACTGCAGGATTCCGAAATAGGACGCAAATGTCGTGGCAACGGGTTACTCGCGATGCTGCTTTAAGAAAACTCCTTGCCAATGGCGCGCGGGAGGAGAATAATGCTTACGCAGAGGCGTGCGTGCGTTCCGCCGCACACATTAATTAGCAACATTGTTTTCTGCAGATTTTTGAAAAAATAATCGCCGAGGGGGCGTGAAATGACAAGTAGACGTCGATTTTTGGGTGAAAGTGTCGCACTAACGTTTGCTACTTCCGCCATGCTGGAAGTTAATCGCGCTTTTGCCGCCGACGCTCCGCTGCTGATGACCTATCAGGGCAGGCTCAGCAGCCCAACTGGCATCCCTCGATCGGGCACCTACGCAATTACCTTTCGAATGGTGGATGCGTCTGGCGCTGGCTTGCCTGGTGCAACGCCATGGACGGAGTCGCATGCTTCGGTAAACGTCGTCAATGGATTTTTCTCGGTTCAACTGGGCAGTATCACGCCCCTCACGGAAGCCATGTTCGTTGGCGCCCCGACTGACATATTTGGCGCCGTGCGCTATATGCAGATATCGGTAAACGGTGAAACGCTCGCGCCGAATTTGCGTATCAACAGCGCGGCTTACGTGATCACCACACCTCAAGGCACTGCCGGTCCCACGGGAGCGCGGGGTGTCGCAGGTGCGACCGGCGCGGCTGGACCGACGGGATCAGTTGGCCCAACAGGCAATCTCGGGCCCACGGGCATTCAGGGCATCGCGGGAGTAACCGGCCCGACTGGCGCGTTGGGGGCGACAGGCGCTGCCGGTCCAACTGGCGTCACTGGCGCATTAGGATCTACAGGCGCGAACGGCGCGGCTGGACCGACGGGATCAGTCGGCCCAACAGGCAGTCTCGGGCCCACGGGCATTCAGGGCATCGCGGGCGTAACCGGCCCGACTGGCGCGTTGGGTGCGACAGGCGCTTTGGGGGCGACGGGCGCTGGCGGTCCAACTGGCGTCACTGGCGCATTAGGATCTACAGGCCCGACCGGCGCATTTGGGCCAACTGGCATGCAAGGCTTTCAAGGTTTCCAAGGCGTGATGGGCAGCACCGGGCCGGCTGGCTTCGGCTCAACAGGTGCAACCGGCGCGACAGGTGCAACTGGCGTGACAGGTGCAACTGGCGCAACGGGTGCACCTGGAATTGGCCCCCTCTTCTTCTCTCGCAGTGGTGCGGAGCGCGATGTCTTTATTGCCAGAATTTCACGCAGTTATGTTGGCTGATTGGGCGACCAACTTGCGCGCAGCGTTGCTCGTTGCATTTTGCGGCGCAGCGGCGTGCGCCGACGCGCAGACCGCTACCAGCCCGTCATTCTCGCTGGAGTCCTCCCTGCTAACGGGTGCCGCCCGCTCCGTTTCAGCCAGCTTTACCGCCGAAACCTGCGTTGCGCCTGGGATGGGCGGGGTATCCAGCAGCACAAACTTTGGGCTGACCACGGGCTGTGGGGCCATGATGACGTTGAGCCACGCAGAGCGTTCTGCGCTGGGGCTTGTGCCAGCTGCGGCAGAACCTGTCGTTGTTCCGACGCTCGCGGGAGGAGCGCGGTTGATGTTGCCCGTCTCGATGATATTGGCGGGATGGCTAGCGCTTCGCTTCAGGCGCAAGGTGCAGGGCCGCAACCCACTTCGCTCGGCCCGCACTCCCGGGTGATCTGCCGGACTTTTGCGTGCGCAAGCTTGCTTTGCGCACGCTCAAAGCTTGTACGCGTGATTCTCGGCAATACGCAATCATGACGCAAATCTGCCTCAACATGATCGTGAAGAACGAGGCATTGATTATTGAACGAGCGCTTGCATCACTGCTTCCGTCGATTTCGACCTACGTCATTCTTGACACCGGTTCCACTGACGATACGGTGGCACGCATCAGGCGTTTCTTCGATGCGTCCGGTGTCCCCGGTGAGCTACACCGCGGTAGCTTTATCAATTTCAGTCAGGCCCGCAATGATGCACTTGCATACTGTCAGGCATCAACACTCGCGTTTGACTACATTCTCTTTTGCGATGCCGACATGCAGCTCAATGTGCTCAATGCTGCGGAGCTCGATCACCTGACGGCTTCAGCCTATCTGGCGCGGCAGGTAAACGTGATCAGTTACTTAAATGTGCGCCTACTGCGCCGCGACGTGGCCGCACACTACGTCGGGGTTACCCACGAATACGTCGATCTCGCCGGGCACAGCGCAGAACAGCTGATGGCCATCGAATTTGATGACTATGCGGATGGCGCGAACCGGCCGCAAAAGGCGGCGCGCGACATTGCGTTGCTGTCGGAGTTTCTGCAAACGTCTCCGGGTGATCCACGCTCACTGTTCTATCTCGCGCAGTCATACCGCGACGCCGGCCAGTTGGCCGATGCGATTGCCACGTACGGCCAACGATTGGCGGCGGGCGGCTGGGAGGAAGAGCTCTGGTATGCCCAGTATCAGTTGGCGCTCTGCCAGCGTGACATCGGCAACCGGTCCGGCTTTGTCACCGGGTGCCTGGCTGCGTATCAACGCCGCCCGTCGCGCGCGGAGCCGCTGCATGCGTTGGCGCAGCACTACCGCGAGCAAAACGAGGGCGTGACCGCTTTGCTGTTTGCCGAACCAGCGGCGGCTATCCCATACCCCACAAACGACACATTATTCATCGACGAATTCGTCTATCGCACCGGCTGTGCCGAGGAACTCGCCATCTCGGGTTACTACGGCGTCCAGCCTGCGCAGCGGCGGAAAGGTGCCGAGGCTTGCAATGCGCTTGCCCTTGGACGCGACACCCCGGACGCGCATCGCAATGTTGCGCGCAACAACCTGCTGTACTACGCTCAGAGCGCTGCGGAGATGTTTGGGGAGGTGCGCTTCGTCGCGCTTGCATCCAGCCTGCAATCACCCTACGTGGCGATGAACCCGAGCGTGACAGCCGATGCACGCGGTGCGCTGCGGGTAGTGCTGCGGGGCGTAAACTACAAGATCGAGGCGGGTGGTTCGTACGCCATTGATGACCCGGAACACGTCGTACGCACGCAGAACTATTGGGGTGCGCTGGATGATGCCATGCAAATAGGCACCATCGCCGCGATGCCAGACAACGCCGCGCGTAACACGCAGGCGATGGCCGTCATTCGCGGTTACGAGGACTGCCGGCTGTTTCGCTGGCGCGACCATTGGTGGGCGAGTGCCACCGTGCGCGATCAGGACGCGCAGATGCGCGCTGAGATGGTGCTTCTCGGGCTCGGCGATGACGGTGCCGTGCAAAGCTGCCGCACATTACGGGGATTCGGCGGGCACACGCATGAAAAAAACTGGATGCCCTGTGTGCGCGGCGAAGAGCTGCTGTTTGTTTACGGCTGTGACCCGATGGTGGTGCTCAAAGTTGAACGGCTCGATGATTCCGTCGCTCATGTACGAGTGCTTCGTGAGCACGTGCCGCCCGTAGCGTGTGATCACCTCCGCGGCGGATCGCAGTTGCTGCCACTTGATGGCGGCTGGCTGGCTGTAACGCATGAGGTGGTGTATTCAGGGCCTTCGCGGCACTATCTGCATCGCGTGATCTGGCTGGATGATGCATTTCGATTAAAGCGCATGACGATGCCATTCTTTTTAATGCATGAAGGCATCGAATTTGTCGCAGGTTTAGCGAGAGTGCCGACGCGTGATGCCATCGTCGTATCTTTTGGCGTGCGTGATGCCGAAGCTCACCTGGCTGAAATTGCACTGGGAGGACTGCGAGCTGCGATGCGCCCAGTCTGAAGTTACCGTCCAACCGCGTTTACACAAAGCGCGGATGGGGGTTGCAGCAGGGTGTCATCAAATTCTGCTTCATACCAGCTGAACTGCACGCCATATTTGAGTTCGAGCACTGTCCAGAAATTGACCTCCCAACTAAAGCGCGGATATTCAACCGATGCACAGTGCAGGAATTCATCGTTCAGGTACTGCGCATTGGCGGCGTCACAAACAAGGAATCCGCCACAGTAGTGCCAGCACACTTGCGACCACAGCTGCACATCACTATACGGGTCGCGCCGATAGCAACCGGGCGCGATTAATGGATAGCGTGGTTCGAAATGCTTGAGTGCCGCGAGCGTGGTCACCGCCTCGCTAAGAATGTGCGCAACCCCAAAATCGATCCATGCGAAATGAGTTGTCGCAAACGGATTGAGTCGGGCAGTGCGCTGAAGCCATTCCAGCTTGCTGTTGCCAATCATCAGGTATTCCAGCGAATCCTGTGCTCCGCGATGAATGGGCAACTGTACCGGCCGATCTGCCACCAAACGGCAAATTGCAGTGTCGGCCAACTCGACGTAATCCAGGACCAGCACATTACTGAAACGTTTGCACCAGCCGACAGCCAACGTGCGCATTGAGGGATCCAGAAACAGGGTAAGCGGCAAGCCGCTGGCCGCGAGTGTTTCAAAGTGACGCCAGTAGTCTTCGAGATGGTGCTTGGCGCGCCCTTGTCGTTTCTGGATGAACGCTGAGACGAAGGTGATCGACATGCAACGATGTTAGCGATGTGGCAGCGCTCGCTGTCGTGCGCCCCGATCGTAAGCGGGCTAGCATTATGGTTTGGTCAAAAAAATTCTTTCATGAAACTCGCATTCCTTGGACTCGGCGTCATGGGCTTTCCGATGGCAGGCCACCTGCAGAAGGCTGGACACAACGTCACCGTCTACAACCGCAACGCGGAGAAATCCGCGAAGTGGGTCGCGACATACGGCGGCACGTCCGCTGCCACGGCGCGTGAAGCAGCGCTTGGCGCGGATGTCGTGATGATGTGCGTCGGCAACGACAACGACGTGCGCTCAGTGATTTATGGCGACGATGGTGCGCTGGCAGGACTTGCTGCGGGGGCCATGTTGGTCGATCACACGACCGCCTCTGCCGACGTCGCGCGAGAGGTTTACGCCGCAGCGAGTAAGGCTGGCAAACACTTCATCGACGCGCCCGTTTCCGGTGGGCAGGCAGGGGCAGAAAACGGCAAGCTAACCATCATGTGCGGTGGCGATCAAGCGTCGTTCGAAAAGGTGCGCGACGTGCTGGCGCGTTACGCCAAAGCCGTCACGCTGATGGGCCCAAGTGGCGCCGGACAACTCACCAAAATGGTCAACCAGATCTGCATCGCGGGGCTGGTGCAGGCGCTCTCCGAAGGCCTCGCGTTCGCGCAAAAGGCAGGTATCGACGCCAAGCTCGTTTTAGAGGTCATCAACAAGGGCGCAGCCCAAAGCTGGCAGATGGAAAATCGCGGCTCGACGATGGTCGACGGCAAGTTCGACTTTGGCTTTGCGGTGGACTGGATGAGGAAAGACCTCGGCATCTGCCTTGATGAAGCCAAGCGCAACGGCGCGCGGCTGCCCGTCACGGCGCTGGTGGATCAGTTCTATGCCGACGTGCAACAGGCTGGCGGCAACCGGCTGGATACTTCGAGTTTGATCAAGCGGTTGGGTTGATCGGTTGAACGCTAGCGCGTGGGCAACGAGCTGCTCACGCTATGTTGCGGCGGCGTTTGCAGCGCTTGCAATGGTGTTCACTGCATCAGCGGCGGGGTTAGACGAGCGTTGCGTTGGAACGGCGAGATTTGACGGCGCGATAGCGGACGCGAAGACGCAACTGGAGTCAGCGCTAGAACGCGATCAACAGTATCGCAAGCGACTGCAAAGCGCCAACGCGTCGCTGACAGAGGCACGGGCTTCGCCAGAGGAACGATCAAAACTGCTGCGAGATCAACAAAAAATTGATGTAGACAATCTCAAATTACTCGACTCGATAGTCTGCAAATTCGGCTGGTTGGGCATTGACGCTGTTGGCCACCGCGCTTCTCTCGCTGCTTTTTTGATCGTGCAGCACGCCGAGCTTGCAGCGCAGGAAAGCTACCTACTCACGCTGCAAAAAGCTGCGGCATCGAAACAAGTACAGCCAAGCCAAGTCGCGACACTCGAAGACAGAATCAACGTGCGCAACAATCGTCCTCAAAGCTACGCGAGCCAACTCTGCTTTCTAAAAGGCGGCGGGTACGCATGGCAGCCCATCGAAAACGAAGATGAAGCGGCAATCGACGCAGCACGCGAAACGGTAGGTCTGGGCACCATCAAAAGTTACGCCGCGAGCTTCAAGATCGTATACACGCCGCCGTCGAAAAAGGCTTGCGACAAGTAGTTTTCGCAATGTCATCGAGAAATTTTGCGCAGGCTAATCGACCGTAGCAGCAGGTTGGCGCATCAACAACTCTACGCTGTATCCCCCATCCCACGTGGGCTTACCGCCGTTTTATGCTGATTGTCGATTACTAGAGTTTTTTGACTCTGACCCATTTTCGACAAGGCCTTCAGAGAAAAGCTATTACAGCCAAATGCTGAATCAGAATTCGTTGGGTAGGCCAGCGGGGATTCGCTGACGCGCTGTGCCATCGCGGCTGAACGCTCATCATCCATGCGATTGAAAAACTCGTGGGTGCCATGCCAGACGCCGCGTGCATGCGGCGCGAGCAGAATTTTCATCTGCTGCTCGAGTATCTCGCCGCGACGTATCGCCTCAATCGGATCGAGCACAAATTCGTGGCGGTTTTTGTCGCCGACTATTCTCATGTGTGCCAGCGCATAGCGACAACTGCCTAAACTGTCGCCTCTTCCGCTGCCTCTTTCGGCACGTCGCTTTCCGGGAAGGAAAGTTTCACCTTTCCATCGCCCTTGGCATCGACATCAATGTCGATCATGACCTTGCCGCCGCCGACCAGTTTGCCGAACAGGAGTTCGTCGGCCAGGGCACGGCGGATCGTGTCCTGAATGAGGCGAGCCATGGGGCGCGCGCCCATCTGCGGGTCAAAGCCTTTTTTGGCGAGATAGTCGCGCAGTGTTTGCGAGAACTCGGGGTCAACCTTCTTCTCGTGCAATTGACCTTCGAGTTCGAGCAGGAACTTGTCGACAACTTTCAGGATGACATCGTGCGTGAGTGCGCCGAAGCTGATCGTCGCGTCGAGGCGATTCCTGAACTCGGGCGTGAACATGCGCTTGATGGCCTCCATCTCGTCGCCGACTTCTTTGGTGTTGTTAAAGCCGATCACGTTCTTGGTCAGCGTTTCTGCGCCTGCGTTCGTGGTCATTACGATGATCACATTGCGGAAGTCAGCCTTGCGACCATTGTTGTCGGTCAGCGTGCCATGATCCATCACCTGCAACAACACGTTGTAGATGTCTGGATGCGCCTTCTCGATTTCGTCGAGCAGGAGCACGCAGTACGGATTCTTGGTGACGCCTTCGGTAAGCTGTCCGCCCTGATCGTAGCCCACATAGCCCGGTGGCGCACCGATCAAACGGCTCACCGCGTGACGCTCCATGTACTCGCTCATGTCGAAGCGCAGAAGCTCCACGCCGAGGCTGAACGCCAGTTGGCGCGCCACTTCCGTCTTGCCGACGCCGGTCGGCCCCGAGAACAGGAACGAGCCAATCGGTTTACGCGGATTGCCCAAGCCGCTGCGCGCCATCTTGATGGCCGACGCGAGCGCTTCAATTGCC
>JAYUWL010000064.1:0-6603 GCA_043753585.1 Burkholderiales bacterium | reverse complement strand
CCGTTGTGGGGCGAAACCACCGCATCGGCGGTGCCGTGTATCACCAGCAAGGGCGGCCACTTGGCCGCCATGGCGCTGGGTGTGGCCGCCAGCGGCCGTGTCGCGCGATGGCCGTGCATGGCGCCCAGTGCCGACAAGGTGGAATGCGCGGTGCCCGGCGGTATGCCCGAATGCATGACTACCGCCTTGAAACGATCCGGGTAGCGGGTCACCAGCAAAGCCGCCATGCTGGCGCCGGCCGACAAACCGGCGATGGCCACCCGCTCGGGGTCGATGGGCTGCAGCAGGCAGACCTGGTCCACCGCTTTCATGATCAGCGCCGCTTCGCCGTACGCACGGCCGTTGCCGGTATCGAACCAGTTCCAGCAACCCTGCGCGTTGGCCAGGCGGTCTTGCTCCGGGTAGAGCACCAAAAAGCGCTCGCGCTGGGCGATGGCGTTAATCCGCGTGCTGGCAGCGAAGCTGTTGGCATCCTGACCACAGCCGTGCAACATGACCACCAGTGGCAAGCGCTCGCCCGGCTGGACGCCAGGCGGGCGATACAGCCGGAAACGCCGAGCACCTGCCGCACCCATCACCACGCCGGGCGTCCACCCGCCAGCATCAGTCGGCGGCGGCGGCGAACTCCTGGCCACCGCAGGCTTCGATGCCGTGGCCAGCGCCCGCTGACCCGAGCCTGCAAACAGCCGGGTCATCGCAACGAAACGGCGCTGGAAACTCTGGGTCCAGGCGACCGTGCGCATGAGCTTCTTCATCCGCATCGCGGATGCAGGACCGGGGCTGGAACAGGGCCGTGCTGAGGCATTTCACATCCTTGCGCATTAGCGTATCGGGTTGCCTTTGATGCTTTGGCCTGGTCCAGGATCTGTCGGTGCGGTGGCGAACGGTTGCGGTTTGCGGGCCGGCTTGACGCGCACTTCGTTCGGGCGCCGACCGGTGGCGTCGTAGCATTCGAAAGTGGGGGGCCTAATCCGGGCACCGCAACCGCGCGGGTTCATGGGACTACCGAAAATCGCCCGCACTCCAGCCGAACTCAGCAAGGACCTCGAATGACCACCCAGCAGCCAACCATCATCTACACGCTCACCGACGAAGCGCCCCTGCTCGCCACCTGCGCCTTCCTGCCCATCATCCGCGCCTTCACGGCCCCGGCAGGCATACACATCGAGACCAGCGATATCTCGGTCGCCGCGCGTGTGCTGGCCGAGTTTCCCGAATACCTGACTGAAGCACAGCGCGTGCCGAATAACCTGGCTGAACTGGGCCGGCTGACGCTGCTGCCCGACACCAACATCATCAAGCTGCCCAACATCAGTGCCTCGGTGTCGCAATTGATGACCTGCATCAAGGAATTGCAGGTCAAGGGCTACGCGATCCCCGACTATCCCGAAGATCCGAAGACCGACGAAGACAAGGCGCTTCGTGTCCGCTACTCTAAATGCACCGGTAGCGCTGTCAACCCGGTTCTGCGCGAAGGCAATTCGGATCGCCGCGCACCGCTGGCTGTGAAAAATTTCGCTCGCAAGAATCCGCACAGTATGGCCGAATGGAGCCAGGCTTCGCGCTCGCACGTGTCGCACATGCATCACGGGGATTTCTATCACGGCGAGAAATCGATGACGCTCGACAAAGCGCGCGACGTGAAGATGGAGCTTCTCACCAAGAGCGGCAAGACCATCGTGCTCAAGCCCAAAGTCGCTTTGCTCGACCGTGAAATCGTCGACAGCATGTTCATGAGCAAGAAGGCGCTGGCAGAGTTCTATGAAAAGGAAATCGAAGACGCCTACAAGACTGGCGTCATGTTCTCGTTGCATGTGAAGGCGACAATGATGAAAGTGTCGCACCCCATCGTGTTCGGTCACTGCGTACGCATCTTCTACAAAGACGCCTTCGAGAAGCACGGCAAGCTGTTTGACGAGCTGGGCGTCAACGTCAACAACGGCATGGTGAGCCTGTATGACAAGATAGCGACGCTGCCGCAAAGCAAGCAGGATGAGATCAAGCGCGACCTGCACGCCTGCCACGAACACCGCCCCGAGCTGGCAATGGTGGACTCGGCCAAGGGCATCACCAATTTCCATTCGCCAAACGATGTCATCGTGGACGCGTCGATGCCCGCCATGATTCGGAACGGCGGCAAGATGTGGGGTGCCGATGGTCGCCTGAAAGACGTCAAGGCCGTGATGCCAGAATCCACCTTCGCCCGCATCTATCAGGAGATCATCAACTTCTGCAAATGGCACGGCGCATTTGACCCCAGAACTATGGGCACAGTGCCTAACGTTGGCCTGATGGCGCAGCAGGCGGAAGAATATGGCTCGCACGACAAGACGTTCGAGATCAGCGAGGACGGTGTGGCCAACATTACCGATCTGGCGACCGGCGAGGTGCTGATGAGCGAGAACGTGGAGGCGGGCGACATCTGGCGCATGTGTCAGGTCAAGGACGCGGCGATTCGCGACTGGGTGAAGCTCGCCGTGAACCGTGCGCGCAACTCCGGTACGCCTGTTGTGTTCTGGCTCGACCAGTACCGGCCGCACGAAGCGCAGGTCATCACCAAAGTAAAGATGTATTTGCACGAGCACAACACCGCTGGTCTCGACATCCAGATCATGAGTCAGGTGCGCGCCATGCGCTACACGCTGGAGCGCGTAATTCGTGGCCTCGACACTATTAGCGCCACCGGCAATATCCTGCGCGACTATCTCACCGATTTGTTCCCGATCATGGAGCTGGGCACCAGCGCCAAGATGCTCTCTATCGTGCCGCTAATGGCCGGTGGTGGCATGTACGAAACCGGGGCGGGCGGCTCGGCGCCAAAGCATGTGCAACAACTTGTCGAAGAAAATCACTTGCGTTGGGATTCATTGGGTGAGTTCCTGGCGCTTGCCGTTTCGCTGGAAGACCTGGGCCTGAAAACGGGTAACAACCAGGCCAAAATTCTGGCGAAGGCACTGGATGCTGCGACCGGAAAACTTCTCGACAACCACAAGAATCCTTCACCCAAAACCGGCCAACTCGACAACCGTGGCAGCCAGTTCTACCTGGCCATGTACTGGGCTCAGGAGTTGGTGGCGCAAAAGGATGACGCCGGACTGGCAGCGCACTTCGCACCACTCGCCAGGACACTGACCGATAACGAAACGACCATCACCGCAGAACTCGCCGCAGTACAGGGCCAGCCTGCCGACATCGGTGGCTACTATCTGCCCGACAGCGACAAGGTCAAAGCCGTGATGCGACCGAGCAAGACGCTCAATGCAGCGTTGGCAGCGACACAAAGCTGACGGACGTGTCGAGAAGGCCGGACTCGGGGCGTTGAAAACTCGTTGATCAGCAACTCGGGTTTGCGCTCACGGCGCAATCACGCACCGACAAGATGCCTTGCTAACGAAAAAGCGCCCCTGAAGGCGCTTAAGTTTTGCGTACTCAATTGAGCATCGTTACGCTTGCGCGCAGATAAAAATTCAGTAAAAAATGGGAGAAAGTAGGTTCTGAATGATCGCCTCCTATCGCTTGATTGGTGACACACAAACAGTAACACTCATTGCGGTCTGCTGCAAGCTGCAAGCTGCAAGCTGCGACCGCGACACGATGCGATAGCGGGTGGAGCCGTAAACGATGGCCCTGATGACCTGCTACTTCTTCCGAAAAACGACCATGTGCTGCCATGGCAGACTGGCGACTGTACGATCCCAGATTAGCGGATGCTCCTCTGCTTCGCGCCGCACTTGTGCTTCGCTCATTTTGTGCAATGCTTTGATCGGTACGTTCGGATCCTCGGCACGATATTCGATGAACACCACTTGCCCGCCGGGTTTGAGCGCGCGGATGATGCTCTCCATCACTTCAAACGGGTAGGCCAACTCGTGATAAACATCCACCATGATCGCCAGGTCAACCGAGGCAGCGGGTAACTTCACGTCGGTTTCGCTGCCAAGCGACGGGACAATATTGGACAGGCCCTTTTGTTGCGCCAGACGCTTCAGCATCCGCACCATCTCGGGCTGCACGTCAACTGCCAACACTTTGCCGTTTGCGGCCACCGCTTTCGCCATCCGTCGTGACAAATAACCGGTGCCTGCGCCAATGTCAGCGACCACCATTCCCGGTTTCAGATCAAGCGCCTTGATGAGGACGTCAGTTCGTTCTTCCTTCTCCCGTTCCTCACGCTCAAGCCACGCCGCGCCCTGCCAGCCCATGACGCCTGCGATCTCGCGTCCCATGTATCGCTTACCTATGCCGTCGGAGCTCGCCACGTTCGCAGGCAGTGTGGTGTACCGAGTGGTCTGTGCATTCGCGACGCCATGCAGAAGCAGTGCGGTCAAAGTACCAACCAAAATTGCCAACAGTCGATTTATGGCGACGCCTGCCTTAAAAACTGTCGATAACTTTGTGACATGAAAGCGCTGTATTAAATCCACTGAATAAGTGCAACTCATATCGCGCCTCCACTCGCATCCGTCCCGCCAGCCACCCTCGCTCGTCGCATATCGCGCAGCATGAACAGATAAAGGCCCTCGACTTTCTCACGGGCCCAGGGCTCTTTACGCAAAAATTTAAGACTGGAACCGACACTGGGGTCATGGGTGAAACAGCGCACCGGAATGCGCTCGCCAAGATCAGCCCAGCCGTAATGGGTGACCAGCGCATTGAGGATCGTCTCCAGTGTCAGGCCGTGCAGCGGGTTACCGTGTTGGAATGACGGCGAGGGGGTGGTATTCATGGCCATATTTTGTCACTGTCTGAAGGCTGTCGAATGTATTTTTGCGGTTAGCGGACGTGTCATCACAGAGACAAAAATAGATCAGACACCGCGTTCGGGTCTACGCGATGAATTGCGAAAGTTTCACCAAGTCTTTGCGAGCGCAACAGTTCAACGAAGTGTTGGAAGAATCCGAGAGCACCATCGACGCGTACCCATAGCTTGACCTCTCTAGTCGGGCGGCGCTATGCATGAGCGAAGCAGCGCCCAGGCGCTCGCAGTTGGCACCTGAACAATGATGACCACCCGCCGATTTTTGGCACAGCCGTCGACCGTCGCATTTTCGGAAACCGGCACGGCGCAACCCATGCCTTTGGTGTCGATGCCTTCGACCGAATATTCACCCTCGCCCAACACGCGAGCCACGGCGTCGGCAGGGCGTTTGGACAGCGCAAGGTTGTATTCGCGTGCGCCGACCGCGTCGGTATGCCCGCGCACCAGCATCCGGTCGATGCCAAGTGAGCGCAAATTCGCGCGCGATTTTGATAAGGTTATCGCGAGCATCGGCACCCACAGCATCGCTGTCGCAAGCAGGGCTACCACCCAAATGATCGCGAGCATGGTCAGCAACACGGCAATCCGGGCGGTCAGGACGACCACGCGACTTATCTGAACGGATATCGAGACGGGGAATCGTTTAGCCAAAGCGATCGCTCCTATTCGCGTTGCCCGCGAAGTAGCTGGGAGTCAACCCGGAAACCACCTCGATTCAGCAGGTCAAGATTGAGCCGATAGGTTTCGACGCCGGTGGTCTCATCTTTGACAAGATAAATTGCACCGCCGAGGTCGCAAAAGCGGGCACCGTGCCCGATTGCGCCTGGCTGGCACGCAAACGGCCCGGGTATTTCGCGGCAATACGCGCTTTCCGGACAATCCCAACCACCGCTTCACCACCGATCAGACGCTTTATCAGAAGTTTGTCAACCTCGGTTGGGAGGCCGAGGGAGTGAGTTTTTGCCTGTCGGCAGCGCTCGCCAATTACAGTGGTTGCGTGCAAAAAGCATACTTCCCCGACGTCAGCTCACGCAGCCTCTACATCGACAAAATCTCGATGGAAAGACGGGCTGGGACAGCAACGCCTGCAACCGGTCGTCAGCGTGAGCTGCACCCAAGGCGTGGTGAGTGTTGCCAGCGACGGAGTACCCAATTTCGATTCGGTTGGGATTGGCATGGGCGGCACCACTGTGGCTTATCAAACCAACGCGCGTACATGGCGTTTCCCGCAACTGCCACTCGCTGCCGCGACTCCCGCTGCACTGCGCAATGTGCTCGGACCGATTACCGTCATGATCAACGGCGTGCAAACTTACGGGCCGGTTGAGGCGCCCATGGACAACTATGCCGATCCGTTCAAGACCAGCCTCACCAACTACTGCGGCGGGCAGGTGATGCAGTAGCACTACCACGCGTTTCCAGAGTGCGTCTTTAATCAGAAAACCCTCGCGGGTACAACGACCTTTCTGCCCGCGAAAACACCCGGCGTAGTGCTGGGGTATGCCATTGACGGTTTTCGGATACTGGCACCATACGAATATTGCAGCAACGGGAGCGATGCCAGTTGCGTCAATGGGGTGCGCGAAATCAAGAGCGCCTGTCGCTGTACCGGCACCGGTGCGTGCACAACCGAAGCCGCGTTCGACAACAACGTGCTTGTGTCAGGCCCCTGCGGCCCCGGCGCACGCCTCACGTGCTGAACTTGCACGGCATTGAGGAGGGCGAACGCATGCAACAGACGGTAGTGAGTCGCGCGGCTGAGGCGACTGCAATTATCGACAGCCGGTGATACGGAAATAGGTGTGTTGCGTCGCAGCCCTAGTAACCTGCCGCAAGCCCCGTGT
>JAYUWL010000063.1:0-6685 GCA_043753585.1 Burkholderiales bacterium | reverse complement strand
GGAGCGCGAGGCCGGCGGCAATCTGATCGTCCTCAAGCTTGAACATCGGATAGCCGAGCACATGCTTTAGCTCGCGATAGGTGCGAACGGACAACAGCGGCGTGACGCGCCCGGAGCGCCAGGCTTCGCGCAGCCGTACATGACGTGAGTCTTTGAACACCAACGCCGAAATCAGCACGTTGGTGTCGATGACGAGACGGGCGGACGCACGCGTCGCGACATCGGGCGCGACTATTGCGCCGTCCAACCGCCATCCATTGTGTAAGCGCTGCCCGTAATCGAACCACCTGCTTCGGTAGTCAAAAACAGCGCCAGTTCGGCCAGATGCTCCGGCGTGACGAAACGTTCGCTCGGCTGCTTTTCGCCGACCAGCTGTTGCGTCGCGGCATCCACCGAAATGCTCTGCGATGCGGCGCGCGCCTCGATCTGTTTGCGCACCAGCGGGGTGTCGACCCAGCCGGGGCAGATGGCGTTGCAGGTGATCAGGGTCTTGGCGTTTTCTAACGCGGTGACTTTGGTGAGGCCGATGATGCCGTGCTTGGCCGCGACGTAGGCGCTCTTGTTCGGCGAGGCGACCAGACCGTGCGCCGATGCGACGTTGATGATGCGGCCCCAGCCGCGCGTTTGCATGTCGGCCAGCGCAATCTTCGAGGTATGAAACGCAGACGACAAATTGATCGCGATCACCGCGTCCCACTTGTCATCCGGGAAGTCCTGAATCGGCGACACATGCTGAATGCCAGCGTTGTTGACCAGCACATCAATGCGGTCACAAATGGCGATGGTTTGCTTGACCAGCATCTGCGCCTCGGCGCCCTTCGACAGATCAGCCGGGATGTAATGCACCCGCGTTTTGGACGCCTCGGCGATCTCTTCGCGCAGACGGTCGATTTCGGCAGGATCACCAAACCCGTTCATCACCACCTCCGCACCGGCGAGTGCAAAGCGACGCGCCATCGCCAGGCCAATGCCGCTGGTGGAGCCGGTGACGAGTACAACGCGATTTGCCAGCGATTTCATGCGGATCTCTCTTCGTAATGTTGGGCACGATCATAGCGCGTAGGGTGCGCAGCAAAATGCGCACCGCGTTTGCCTACACAACCGTCAGCAATGGCCGCCGTGGTGCGCGCTCTGGCGCACACCCTACCTGTCTGCGGGAGGGGACTTTGCGCCCAATG
Source organism: Burkholderiales bacterium (assembly GCA_043753585.1). Taxonomy (GTDB): domain Bacteria; phylum Pseudomonadota; class Gammaproteobacteria; order Burkholderiales; family Casimicrobiaceae; genus Casimicrobium. The sequence goes on along the minus strand of JAYUWL010000063.1, from coordinate 5,507 downwards.
CCCGTTTGAACTCCGCAAGCGTTGCCAGTCGCGCCACGGCGTGATCGACAACGGGCAACGGATAATCGCGCCCCGGTACAAAATCTCTGGCGCGCTGCTCAACGGGCGGCGTGAGCCACGGCGCGTGGATATCCTTGTTCGACAGTTTCGCGACTTCGGGCACGTACTTCCTGATGAACACGCCGTTTTCGTCGAAATTCTGGCTCTGCGTGATGGGGTTGAAGATGCGGAAATACGGTTGCGCGTCGCAGCCGGTGGACGCCGCCCATTGCCAGCCGCCGTTGTTCGCGGAAAGGTCAAAATCATTAAGTTTGTCGGCGAAATACTTTTCACCCCAGCGCCAGTCGATGAGCAAATCTTTGGTCAAAAAACTGGCGGCAACCATGCGCAGTCGATTGTGCATGTAGCCGGTCTGATTCAACTGGCGCATCGCGGCGTCGACCAGCGGATACCCGGTACGGCCTTCGCACCATGCGGCAAATCGCTCGGGGTCGTTACTCCAGCGGATGGCGTCGTATTCTGACTTGAATGCGCCGTCAATCACACGGGGATTGTGATGCAGGATATGAACGTAAAAATCGCGCCAGATCAGCTCCGACAGCCACACCTCTGCCCCACGCGAGCCTTCCTGCCAGCGTTGCCACGCGGCGGCCACCAGGCCGCGAATAGACACCGTGCCGAAGCGCAAATGGGCCGAGAGATACGACGGCCCTTTGATCGACGGGAAGTTTCGGGTGTCGCTGTAGCGGTCGATACGTTCTAAAAATTCGGTGAAGAGTTTTTCGCTACCCGCCATGCCGGTGGGGAATTTCAGTTCGCGCAGATTGGTGGGTTTGAAACCCATTTCCTCAAGCGACGGGATGTTTGCTTTGCTACCGCCCTCACCCCCACCCTCTCCCGCGCTGCGGGAGAGGGTGCAGAACCGAGCAGCGTGCGGCTCGATTGGGTAAGGTTTTACATAGGACGCCTCAAGGCGCTTCAGCCACGCGTTTTTGTACGGCGTGAACACTGAGAAAAACTTGCCGGTACCGGTCAGAACTTCGTCTTTCTCGAAGATGACATGATCTTTGCGTGTTTCGAACGTGATGCCTTTGGTCTTCAGCATCGCCGCCACGTGCGCGTCGCGGGCGACGGCCTGCGGTTCGTAGTCGTGATTGGTGAACACAGCGTCCACATCCAGCGCCTGCGCGAGCTTTGGAATCGCTTCTCGCGCGGTGTCGTAAATCACATGCAGCGCGCCGCCCATCGCCTCAAGCGCTGAGCGGAGTTTAACCACACTTTCCCAAATAAATTCAACCCGGCGATCTGCTTTTTCGGTCAGTGCATCAAGAATTTCGCGATCAAACACGAACACGCAATGCACGCGTTCTGACTGCGTGAGCGCCGCGTGAAGGGCGGCATTGTCAAACGACCGCAAGTCACGGCGGAACCACATAAGGGAGGAGGGGTGAAGCATCGGCACATTTTGCCAGCCACGTAAAGGCCCCCTCTACAAATTCATTTCTCGGGCGCATTGTTTCGTTGCGAAGTGCTCGCAATCCTCATGTACACAAAACGTACATTCCGGTTGCTGCGCGCCCGCGCCCAACAGTGCATCCCGATAAATTGAATTTCTGGAGGTGGCCTAGAATCAGGTTTATGGAATCAAGCTGCCTCGCTGGCCACTTTTTGATTGCCATGCCCGCCATGGCTGATCCCAATTTCAGGGGAACGGTCACCTATTTGTGCGAGCACAACGAGCGCGGCGCTCTGGGCGTCGTCGTCAATCGCCCGACCTCGCTGACGATGGATTCCCTGTTTCAGCAAATCGCCGTTGCGGTGTCCGATATTCGTTTGTCGCAACGCAAGGTGCATTTTGGCGGCCCGGTCAGCGTGGAGCATGGCTTCGTTTTGCATCGGTCGCATGGTTCGTGGAACTCGTCGATCATTGTGAGCGACGAGCTCTCGCTCACCACGTCGAAAGACATTCTTGAGGCGGTCGCCGGTGGCACCGGTCCGGAAGAGTGGTTGCTTACGCTCGGCTATGCCGGGTGGGGTGCGGGTCAACTGGAAGAAGAAATCGCAGCGAACGCGTGGCTGACCGTGCAGGCGGATGCGGACATGCTGTTCGTCACGCCGCCTGAGGACTTGCTGAACGTCGCAATCGAGCGGTTGGGAATTTCACGATTTGCTTTGTCCAGCGTTGCGGGGCACGCGTGAAAGACCTCTCCGCAGCGCAGAGGCGTTTGTGAGCAATCTCACGTTCCTCGCCTTCGATTTTGGGGAGCGACGTATCGGCGTGGCACTCGGCAATGATTTGACCGAGACGGCAAACCCGCTTATCGCCATTGACGCGATCAACGATGACGCACGATTCACGGCCATTTCTGCGCTGGTGAAAGAGTGGGGTCCGAGCGCGTTTGTCGTGGGGCGCCCGTCGCACCCTGATGGCAAACCACATGCAATGACCGCCCGCTGTGAAAAATTTGCGCGGCAGTTGACCGGCCGCTTTGACCGGCCAACGCACCTGGTGGATGAGCGCTATACCAGCGTAGACGCCGCGCAGGCGCTCGCCGGAACCGGCAGCCGACTGTCCCGGCAAGAGCGAAAAAAGGCGATAGACGCCGAAGCAGCGGCGCAGATTCTGCGCCGTTTTTTTGACGAGGGTGCGATGCCCGTTACCGCTACTGTTGCAGAAGTCAGCAAAACATCATGACCATGGACAACGTTAATCTGCCGGACGCCGAAGCGTTATTCAACGATTTGAAAGCGCAAATGGCGCCGGCCATCGCCTATGACGCGAAACTCGTCGGCGTGTATTCCGGTGGCGCCTGGCTTGCGGATCGACTCGCCGCCGAGCTTGATGGCGAGCATGAAGTGGGCTACATCGATGTGTCGTTTTATCGAGATGACCTGTCGACCAGTGGCCTGAAAAGTAATGTGCGCAGCACGCAGATTCCGTTCTCGGTGCAGGGCGCGCACATCGTGATCGTGGATGACGTTTTGTTTACGGGGCGCTCGATCCGTGCCGCGGTAAACACGCTGTTCGACTACGGGCGTCCGGCCTCGGTGCAGCTCGCCGTACTGGTGGATCGGGGCGGACGTGAACTGCCCATTGCCGCCGATTACGTCGGCGCGCCGCTGATTGTTTCGCGCGATCTGATGCTCGCGCTCAGCAGAAACGACACCGGAAAATTTGCGCTAACGACTGAACCCTGGATGCAACGTTGATGCTGTCTAAAAAGAATTTACAACTCAACGAAAACGGCGATCTGCATCATCTGCTCGCCATCGAAGGTCTGCCCAAGCGTATCATTGAGCGCATTCTCGATACGGCCGAGAGCTTCGTCGGTATCAACGAGCGTGAAGTGAAAGTCGTGCCGCTGTTGCGCGGCAAATCTATCTTCAATATCTTCTTCGAAAATTCCACGCGCACGCGGACGACGTTCGAGATTGCAGCGAAGCGCCTGTCCGCCGACGTGGTGAGCCTGGACGTCGCGCGCTCCAGCACCAACAAGGGCGAAACCATCCTCGACACGATCGCAAACTTAACCGCGATGCATGCCGACATGTTCGTGGTGCGCCATGCTGAGAGTGGCGCGCCGTACCTTATCGCGCAACACGCCGCGCCGCATATCCATGTGGTCAACGCGGGCGACGGACGGCATGAGCATCCGACGCAGGGCCTCCTGGATGTATTCACCATTCGCAAATACAAAACGGATTTCACGCGTTTGACGGTGGCTATCGTGGGCGACGTGTTGCATTCGCGCGTCGCCCGCTCGCAGATTCATGCGCTGACGACGCTTGGTGTGCCCGAGGTGCGCGTGATCGGGCCGCGAACGCTGTTGCCTGCTGATATCGAGCGGCTAGGCGTGCGCGTGTACACCTCGCTTGAAGAAGGGCTCAAGGGTGTGGATGTCGTGACCATGCTGCGTCTGCAGAATGAGCGCATGGCCGGTGCGTTGTTGCCCTCCGCGAGCGAGTATTTTTCGCGCTACGGTTTGACGCCGCAGAAACTGGCGCTCGCTAAACCCGACGCCATCGTCCTTCATCCTGGCCCGATGAATCGCGGCGTAGAAATTGATTCAGCCGTCGCTGACGGCAAGCAATCGGTGATCCTGCCGCAAGTGACCTACGGCATCGCGGTGCGCATGGCGGTGATGGCGATTTTGTCAGGGAGCACACGATGAAGATCGCCATTCGCAACGGGCGCGTGATTGATCCCGCGACGAGCTTTGACGCAGAGGCCGATGTTTTCATCGCCGCCAGCAAAATCGTCGCGATTGGCGAACAACCCGCCGACTGGAATAGCAATCGCGACATCAACGCCGAGGGCTGCATCGTCGCGCCCGGTCTGGTTGATCTCGCGGTTCACGTCAAACGCGGCACTCTGGCGACCGAGTTGGCAGCAGCAGCCGCAGGCGGCGTCACCAGCATGGTCTGCTCGCCCGACACCGACCCCGTGCTCGATGAGCCGGGTCTCGTCGATATGCTGCGGTTGCGAGCGCAGTCGTTTCACGGCACGCATTTGTACCCGCTCGGTGCGTTGACCAAGTCGCTGGCGGGGGTTCAGCTCGCGGAAATTTCCAAACTCGCACAAGCCGGTTGCGTTGGTTTTTCGCAGGCTGATCGCGCCGTGCTTGACACCCAGGTATTGCTGCGCGCCATGCAATACGCCGCGACGTTCGGTTACTCTGTCTGGTTGCAGCCTGAAGATTTGCATCTTGCAAACAATGGCGTCGCACACGAAGGTGAGGTGGCATCGCGATTGGGTCTCGCAGGCATACCGTCCAGTGCCGAAATCATCGCGCTGGCAACCCACATCGAACTGGCGCGGGTGACCGGCGTTCATCTGCACGTCTGCCGCGTTTCCACCGCAGAAGGCGTCGCGTTGGTCCGCAGCGCCAAATTGAGCGGCCTCAAAATAACCGCCGATGTTGCGATCAATCACTTGCATCTCATTGATCTCGATATCGGAAATTTCGATTCGAACTATCGACTATCACCGCCGTTGCGCTCCTCGCGCGATCGCGACGCATTGCGCGCTGGTGTCATCGACGGCACGCTTGACGCCATCGTCTCTGACCACACCCCACGTCAGGATGATGCCAAGCAGGTGCCTTTCGGCGAAGCAGCACCTGGCGCAACGGGACTGGAAACCTTGCTGTCGCTCACGTTGCGCTTCGCAGAATCGGCGCGCATTGCAATCCCTACTGCGCTCGGACGCATCACCCATCACGCCGCTCGGGCAGCAAAACTCAACGCAGGTCTTTTGGCCGTAGATGCGGTCGCCGACGTCTGCGTGTTTGACCCCGGCGCTTATCGCCTGATCAACAAGGCCGGATTTAGAAGCGCGGGCAAGAATTCACCGTTTCTTAGCTATGAGTTGCCGGGCGTTGTCAGGGCGACGGTCACAGCGGGACATCTGGCGTTTGAGGCGGCGGCCTAGCGGGCAACCGGGGTCTTATCCCGTTTTCTGCAAGTTGCTTCACCCAACGCAGTGTCTGGGTAGTTCGCATTTGCGC
>JAYUWL010000062.1:0-2160 GCA_043753585.1 Burkholderiales bacterium | reverse complement strand
AAGTTAGCCAAGAGCGCAATCTTGATTTGAAGATCATCACGGCCAAGGATCATGCCGAAGGATTTTTAAAGATGGAAAGCGGTGCCGCCGTTGCTGTGGCCAACGATGACGCACTGTTGTTTGGGCTGGTCGTCAAGGCCAAAGAGCCGACCGCGTATGACTTCGTAGGCAAGTACGTGTCGGTGGAGCCGTACGCGATCATGTATCGCAAGGACGACCCGGCGTTCACTAAGCTGATGGATGTCACGCTTTCAAATTTATTTGCAACGGGCCAAATTCGAACCACCTACGCGAAATGGTTCGAAAGCGGCGTGTTCAAACTGGCGATGAACCAGTACATGAAAGAAAACATCAAAATCCCCAATCGATTCGGCGTGCAGTAGTCGGGCGGCGCTTCGCGCGCGCGCCATCACACGAGCTCCAGCGGCATATCGGTAAAATCGGGGTTTCCGGTCAAAGCTTTGGCAGGTCGCGCAACATCTCGCTTCGCGACCCCGCCCAAGCGCATCCATAGAGCGCATGCCCGCCCCATTTCAGACTCCACAAGATACGACCGTTTCAGGTCTCAGCGGCTCCACCGTGATCTCAATGCGCGGCTCTGCCACGCTTTCCCAGTTCCGTCAGGACAAACTTGTTGCCGCTTTAGCGGTTCATCGCGTTACCGATGTCAGCGCCGAGTTCTGGCATTTCGCCAAGCTTGGCCGTGAGGCTACGCGCGATGAACGGCTTCAGCTCGATGCGCTGCTCGCTTACGGTGCCGACGCCGAGCCGAGCGAGAGCCATCAACATGCGTTTCTCGTGGTGCCTCGACTCGGCACGATTTCGCCGTGGTCATCGAAAGCGACCGATATCGCGCGCAATTGCGGCTTGAGTTTCGTGCAGCGCATCGAGCGCGGCGTGTGGTTTTGGGTGAACTCAGAAGGGCCGTTGCCGAAGGAGGCAAAGAGCGCAATTGAAGAGGCCTGTCATGACCGCATGACCGAAGTGGTGTTGTCAACCATCGCTGCCGCCAAAGCCATTTTTGACACGCACGCCGCGAAGCCGCTGACCACGATTTCACGCACAGTCGCTGCGCTGAAAATGGCAAACGGTGAGCTGGGTCTCGCGTTGTCGATTGATGAAATCGATTACCTGGTCAAAGCGTTCAACAAGCTCGAACGCGATCCGACTGATGTCGAATTGTTGATGTTCGCGCAGGCGAATTCCGAGCATTGCCGACACAAGGTTTTTAACGCGAGCTGGACCATTGATGGCGTCGCGCAGGTCATGTCGCTGTTCGCAATGATCCGCAACACCCATGCAGCAAACCCAGTCGGCACCGAGATTGCGTATTCCGACAACGCCGCTATTTTGACCGGCGGCGACGCGCTGCGCCTCTATCCCGATGCGGACAGCTTGTACGCCGAACACGCTGACCGCACTCACTATCTGGCCAAAGTCGAGACGCACAATCATCCCACCGCAATCGCCCCGTTTGCAGGCGCGGCAACCGGAGCCGGTGGTGAGATTCGCGATGAAGGTGCCACCGGTCGCGGCGCGGTTCCGAAGTCGGGCTTGACCGGATTCACCACGTCAAACCTGCGCCTGCCTGGCCTGCCGCAACCTTGGGAAGCAGCGACCGCTGAAGTGGGTAAACCGGACCGCATTTCGTCCGCGCTCGACATCATGATCCAAGGCCCGATTGGCGGCGCTGCGTTCAACGACGAGTTTGGTCGCCCGGTATTGGGTGGTTATTTCCGCACCTTTGAGCAACGCGTTGGTGACACGGTTTACGGCTATCACAAGCCGATCATGATCGCGGGTGGCATCGGTGCGGTGTCTGATCTTCACGTTCACAAAATCGCATTTCCAGTGGGCACGTTGCTGATTCAATTGGGCGGTGAGGGCATGCGCATAGGCATGGGCGGCGGTGCTGCATCCTCGATGACGACGGGGCAGAACACCGCTGATCTTGACTTTGATTCAGTGCAACGCGGCAACCCTGAAATGCAGCGCCGCGCGCAAGAAGTGATCAACGCGTGCTGGCGTTTGCGTGAGGCCAATCCGATCCTCGCGATTCATGATGTCGGCGCGGGCGGATTGTCGAACGCGTTGCCAGAACTGGTGCATGGTGCGGGCACGGAGACTGATCCGCGTGGCGCGTTGTTCGACCTGCGTCAA
>JAYUWL010000061.1:0-2169 GCA_043753585.1 Burkholderiales bacterium | reverse complement strand
AACCGCATGCGCTTGCCGGTCGAAATTGTGAGCCGGGTGCGTGAAGCCGTGGGGCCCGATTTCATCATCATTTTCCGGCTGTCGCTGATCGATTTGATTCCCGGGGGCAGCTCATGGTCTGAAGTCGTTCAACTCGCAAAGGCCATTGAAAAGGCAGGCGCGACGATCATCAATACGGGCGTTGGCTGGCACGAAGCGCGCGTACCCACCATCGCGACGAGCGTACCGCGGGCCGCATGGACATGGCTCACGAAAAAGCTCAAGCCTGAACTCACGATTCCGGTCATCGCTTCAAACCGCATCAATGTTCCCGAAGTCGCGGAACAAGTGCTCGCCGATGGTTGCGCCGACATGGTTTCAATGGCGCGGCCGTTCCTGGCCGATCCGGAGTTTGTCAAGAAAGCCGCCGAAGGTCGTCGCGATGAAATCAACGTCTGCATTGGCTGCAATCAGGCCTGCCTTGATCACATCTTCGCGCAAAAGATGTCGTCCTGTCTGGTCAATCCTCGCGCTTGCCACGAGACTGAATTGATTTACAAGCCGACGCCCAAGCGGCGCAAATTCGCGGTCGTCGGCGCAGGGGCCGCGGGCATCGCCGCAGCGACCGTACTGGGCGAGCGTGGGCACGAGGTGCACCTGTTCGAAGCCGCAGACAAGGTCGGTGGCCAGCTCAACATGGCGGCAACCATTCCCGGCAAGGAAGAGTTTCACGAGATGCTGAAATACTTCAAGAAGAAGCTCGAAGTCACGGGCGTGAATGTGCACCTCAACACACGCGCCGATGCGGAAACGCTCGCGGCGGGCGGGTATGAGGAAGTGTTTTTGGCCTCAGGCGTGACGCCGCGTGATCCGAAGATTCCGGGGCAGGATCACAGCAAGGTGCTGTCGTACGTTGACGTCCTCGCGAACAAGAAATCAGTCGGGCAAAAGGTGGCCATCATCGGGGCCGGCGGCATCGGATTTGACGTCGCAGAATTCCTCGTGAAAGGCGATCATTCGCCGACATTGCACCTTGATGAATGGCTCGCCGAATGGGGTGTAGTCGACCCTGAATTGGCACCGGGCGGCGTGGTCAAACCCAAACCAACGCCACCCGCGCGACAAATTACCCTGCTGCAGCGCAAGGCCGGAAAGCCGGGCGCAGGCCTTGGCAAAACGACTGGCTGGATCCATCGAGCCGAACTCAAGTCACGCGGTGTGGAAATGTTGGGCGGGGTGAACTACGAAGAGATCAGCGATCAGGGCCTGCTTATCACCTACGGCGAAAAACGTGAGAACGCGACGTGGCTTGATGTTGACAACATCGTGATGTGCGCCGGGCAAGTTCCCTTGCGGACACTCGTCGAACCGCTGACGGCTGCGGGCGTAAAGTTCAGGTTGCTGGGCGGTGCGGATGTAGCTTCAGAACTCGACGCGAAACGCGCCATCAATCAGGCCAGTTACGCGGCGGCGGTCGCGTAATGTGCTACCAGAGTGACGCGAATCGATCACAACAGCTTTCTTCTGAAAGCACCATTCAATATACATATAGCGGTCACATTGTTGTTATGTCGACTATCTAAATAATTGGCTTATACCCCTTATAGCCTATGCGTTTTGTCAGTATGCTGTAGCGATTTTTTGGCACTTTTGGGAGCCAATAATCGATTTAGTCATGCGACTCAGTCCATGATGGTGCGAAACTAAACCGCCTATTCCGTCTATCACGCCTACCCTTGTCAACGTCCACGACGCCAAAACGCGCTTTTCGCAACTGCTGGAGTACGCGCACGCCGGTCACGAGATCATCCTTGCCAAAGCGCGCAAGCCTTACGCGCGAATGGGTGCCGCTCGCCAACGACGCGGCCAAGCGCCAGCCGGGGCGACTGGCGGGGCGCGTGGGAAGGCTAGGCGAGGATGACGCTCCGGCTCGACACCCACGCCCTGCTCTGGTGGTGGACCAACGACCTCCGACTGTCCGCCACCGCACGCGCTGCAATCGCCGATGAAGCCAACGACATCTGGGTGAGCGCCGCCAGCGCCTGGGAAATCGCCACCCAACACCGCCTGGGCAAATGCGGCGAGCCGCAGATGTCGTCAGTCGTTTCAACGAACTCGTCGCTGCTGACGGATTCAACCACCTCGCCATGAACTACCTGCACTCGCTACGCGCAGGCGGCTACACCCACG
>JAYUWL010000060.1:0-2174 GCA_043753585.1 Burkholderiales bacterium | reverse complement strand
TCTCGGCGGCCGCTGCCGCAACCAGACTTTTTGCTGCGCTCGTGCGATGCAAGCGCTTGTCGCCGCGCTCATACGTCCAGTCAATCCCGACTGACTTGTCGATACGCTTGCGCCCCAGCCAATCCCCGGCACCCAACCCATTTTGCAAATCAATTTGTGAAAGTTTTGACGAGAGCACTGGCAGCGGCGCGTGATCGGCGGACAACACGTCAGCCTCGGCACCAGCCTGCGCCTGCCGCGCGAGCCTCACCTCGGCGCTCTCGTTGACCGCGCGCAGCACTTCCCGCAGCGTGATCGGCGCCTGCGCCAGAGCAGCGTGCCCGAATGCACAGCTAGCCACGATTGCCAACACAATTGCCGAGTCGACGCGTAATGAGCGTGGCGACATGCTCATCCCCGCAGTTTTAGTGTTTATCATCTGTCCCTCTCGCTGCCAACTATCGCGCAGCAAGCCTGACCCTTACCTGACCTTTAGAGCCTTACCTTTCTATGCGCTTTTTGATCGTCGAAGATGATGCTGTTTTGCGAAATGTGTTGTCGCGGAGCCTGGCTGATGCGGGTCACCGCATCGATGCTGCGGCGAATCGTGCCGAAGCAGATTCGTTTTTGCTGGTTCAACCGTATGACGCGGTTGTTCTTGATCTCAATTTGCCTGACGGGTCAGGACTGACCACGCTAAAGGAGCTGCGTCGGCGCGGCAATGCGACTCCAGTACTGGTGCTAACGGCGCGTGATCGAACCGACGAGCGCATCGCCGGGCTCGATGCCGGGGCCGACGATTACGTCGGGAAGCCGTTCGAACTGGCCGAGCTTGAGGCACGGCTCCGCGCGCTCGTGCGCCGCTCGCAGGGCGGCACTGATCGCGTTGAAGTCGGCCGCCTGGCGCTGGACCGGACTGCACGACGCTTCTTTGTCGGCGAGGCGCCGTTCGACTTGCCGGCGCGCGAATTTGAAGTGCTCTGGGAACTCGCATCTCGACCTGGTCGGGTCGTCAGCAAGCGGGTGCTTTCCGACAAACTTTCGAGCTTCGATGATGCGCTTGGTGACAATGCGCTCGAAGCGTTTATCTCTCGCCTGCGTCGGAAATTGCAGGGTAGTGGTGCGACGATTAAAACCCTTCGTGGTCTTGGATATTTGCTCGAAGTTGATGAATGAGTGATCGCTCGGCTTCGTTGGTAACGCTGCGCCAGCGACTGCTGCAACACGTATTGACGCCGCTGTTCGTAACGTGGTGCCTTGGTACCGCGACAACCGTGGGCCTCGCCTATCACTTTACGTTAAAAGCGTTTGATCGCGCCCTCCTGGACGACGCGTTCTCGCTCTCCGCCCAGGTGCGACTGCAAGGGGGTGAGCCAACGCTGGATCTTTCGCCGCGCGAATTAGCCTCGTTGTTGTTTGATCAGTCCGAGAAAGTTTTTTTCGCTGTGCAGCGCCGTGATGGCAGTCTGATAGCTGGCCACAACGGATTGATTGCCGCTGTCGTGGAACAGAAGGCACTTGCCAGCGATACCCCGCGTACCGATACGCCTTACGCCTTTGCAGACAGCGTGCACCTTGGCTCACCTGTGCGTACCGTCACGCTGGCTCCGACCAGTACAAAGCCCTGGATAACCATCGTGGCCCAAACAAGTGGATCACGAAGCGCACTCATCGAGCGACTGCTGCTTTTTTCTGTGGTTCCTCAGGTGCTGTTGCTGGTGGCGCTGGCAGGCTGGCTGCTGGTCGCCATCGGGCGGGATCTGGCGCCGCTAAACCGCCTGCGCCTGGCGCTTCAACAGCGTGACACCACTGATCTTTCGGCGATTCCTGCGGCGGCATCCTCGCGCGATGTCGCGCAGCTGACTGATGCCGCCAATGCGCTGCTAGCCCGCATCCAGCAGGGCATTCAGGCGCAGCGAGAATTCACCGGGAACGTAGCTCATGAGCTGCGAAACCCTATGGCCGGGATCCGCGCGCTTGCCCAATACGGCCTTCGATATAGTGATCCGGCGGTGTTGCGCGAGCAACTGGAAGCCATCGCAAAAAGCGAAGTTCGCGCCAGTCATTTGATTGATCAACTGCTGGCGTTAGCCCTGGCCGACGAAGCGCGCGGGCAGATGGCGCTCACCGAAGTCAGCCTGAATGAAGTCGTTGAAGACTGTGTGACTGACATGCTTCAGCGGTTGCGGCAAACC
>JAYUWL010000059.1:0-2180 GCA_043753585.1 Burkholderiales bacterium | reverse complement strand
GCGGCGCGAGCAAGTTGCTTGATCCGCTCGTGCAGTCGCTCGCAAACTACGTCAAGGGTGCGACGAAACTGCATGCTGACGATACGCCGGTACCGGTGCTACAACCGGGGCGTGGCACCACAAAAACTGGGCGGCTGTGGACCTACGTGCGTGATGATCGCAATGCTCCGAACGCACAGAACAATCAACCATCGTGCGAACCCGCTGCGGTGTGGTTTGCATATTCCCCTGATCGTAAGGGTGAACATCCAGCAGGTCATCTTAAAGACTTCAAGGGCATTTTGCAGGCCGATGGTTACGCGGGCTTTGAGCGACTCTATCAACGCTGTGACGAACACGGCAGCCCGGAGATCATGGAGGCTGCGTGCTGGGCGCACGTTCGCCGCAAGTTCTTCGATTTGCACGCGCTGCAAGCTTCACCTGTGGCGCTTGAGGCGTTGAACCGCATCGGTGCCCTCTACAAGGTCGAGTCCAGCATTCGCGGTAAACCGCCCGACGAGCGACGGCGAATACGACAGCTACACACTCAACCCAAGATGTGCGAACTTAAAGCGTGGTTCGAGCAGACGCTTCTCCGTGTGTCGAAGAAATCCGAACTTGCGGTGTCCATCCGCTATGCGTTGACGCGCTGGGTGGCCTTGACTCGCTTCATTGACGACGGGCGTGTCGAGATTGATAACAACGCCGCTGAGCGAGCGTTGCGCTGTGTCGCGCTTGGACGGAAGAACTTTTTATTCGCGGGCTCCGATGCGGGTGGCGAGCGCGCGGCGGCAATCTACAGTTTGATCGGAACTGCCAAACTCAGTGGACTCGATCCCGAAGCGTACTTGCGCTACGTGATCACCCATATCAGCGAGCATCGCATCAGCAAAGTCGCCGAGCTGTTGCCGTGGAATGTGGCAGCAAAGTTGCCTCGCCTCACGCAACACACGACCGAGGCCTCCGCGCTCGCCGCCTAGCTGATCTCACGTCCTGCAGTCAAGACGGTGCAAATCGGACGCTTACGGTGTTGACAATCTCCGGGATACCGAAGCGAGCAAACGCCTGGAGGATGATCTCCACGGCATGATGCGCCTCAAGCGTGGTGGCCGTCTTGTGCGCGAGCACGCGACGGCTGGCCACATCCACCACCGCCGTGAGATAGACAAAGCCGTGCGCCATCGGGATGTAGGTGGTGTCCAACGCCCACACCTGATTGGCGAAGGTAATGGCGATACAGCGCAGCAGGTAGGGGTAAATCTTGTGTCCCGGCGCGGGCTTGCTGGTGCCAGGCTGCGGGCACTGCGCCTCAACGTCAAGCCGCCGCATGAGGGTGCGGATGTGGCAGCGACCCACTTTGATGCCCTCTTTAGCCAACTCCCGTATGAGTTGGCGTGCGCCCATGAACGGGTGCATCAGATGCAGCTCGTCGATGCGCCGCATGAGCGCCAAATCAGCAGCGCTTATCGGGCGTGGAACGTAGTAGACCGATGCGCGGCTAATGCCTACCGCCTCAGCTTGCTTGACAATGGACAAGGCGTGGTTTGGGTCAATCATCATCTTGCGCTCAGCAGCCCCGCCTTGGTGAGCGCACGTTCTAAAAAATCATTCTCCAGCGTCAATTCGCCAATCTTTGCGTGCAGCGGCACCACGTCAATGGCAGGCAGACGTTGAGCGCTCGCGCCCCCCTCAAAAGCCGCAGCGGCTCTTTCAACAAGCAGCCGCTTCCAGTCGTTAATTTGCGTGCTGTGAACCTGAAACTCGGCACAGAGCTGTGCCAACGTCTTGTCTTCCCGAAGTGCCGCCAACGCAACCTTGGCCTTGAATTCAGCACTCAATTTCCGGCGCTGCTTCTTGGCAACGGATGACTTCTTCTTCAACATAAAAACTCCAGTTCGCGAGCGCTTTTAACGCCTCGCCTTATGCCCTGAAGTTTCGCTTAAACCGCTGTCTGAATTTGCTGAGCCACTTCTCTTCGCAAGGGAATCGGGAATGACAACACCCACCGGCGCACCGGCACTTTCGGGATGACATGGTCAACCAGATGGGCTGCAGCCTCCGCCATGCGCCTCGTGCCGCACGAGGGGCAGATGCCGCGGCGTTTGCAGGAAAAAGCCACCAGTTTGCCTCCCGGTTATGCGCTTGCCTGATGGTCACGATAAACCGATACATGCAGAGCATTTTTACATGCGCCGTGCTGT
>JAYUWL010000058.1:0-6790 GCA_043753585.1 Burkholderiales bacterium | reverse complement strand
GCGCATCGCTCGCTTGACGAAAATACCCTTCGGTGAAAACGAGCCTCTGCTGCACCGCGCTCTCGAAGCTGGCGGCGTCGGACTGTGGGACTATTTTCCCGCGACCGGTCTCATTGATCTGTATCACAACGTACTATCGTTTCAGACGTTGAAACCCGGTCGCTACTACGGCCCGGTGGCCGAGTTCACCCATCAGATTGTTGCCGCTGATCGCGCTGCCGTGGCGCGGTTATTGCAGTCCTGTTCCGATAACGAGCTTTCGGTTGAAGCACAATTTCGCGTGCTTACGCATTCCGGCAATGTCGTCTGGCTTTCCTGCCGCGGCCAGCGCACGTTGCTGGACGATGGCCGACCGCGCTATGTCGGCACGCTGGCAGACATCAGCGCCGGTGCAGAGCGTGAATTGCGGCTACTGGCGTACCACGAATCGTTGTTCTCGCTGGCGCGCAATCCGGTGGTCGTCAATCGTGCAGATTTCCTTAAAGCCGTGGAGCAAATCGTCTCGCAGGCGGCAGGCACATTAAAAGTCGAGCGCGGCGGTCTCTGGCAATTCACAGAAGACCAGAGCGGGATGAATTGCCTGTATCAGCATGACACCCGTACCGTCACCGATGTGGCAAACCCGGCTTCGCCAGCCAGCGTGAGCTTGCTTGCGGCCGACTTCCCGACTTATTTCGCAGCGGTCGTGCAGCGACGTAGTCTTGCCGTGGAAGACGCACGAACTGACCCCGTGTTAAGCGAGCTTCGCGCCGCCTATTTGCCGCAAACAGGCGTTCGTGCTCTGCTTGATGTTCCGGTGTTTCATCACGGCCAATTGTGGGGGGTGGTTTGCTTTGAAGACTGCGCAGGCGTCCGCGCCTGGGACAGAGATTCGGAGGCGTTTGCGAGCTCCGCCGTCGATTTGCTCTCACTTGCCTACGAGGTATCGCAGCGAGCCAGGTCCGAAGAGGAACTCGCACAGGCTCGCGAGCGACACCGTGCATTCATTCAGGCAAGTCACGACTCCATCTGGTCGGTCGACGTGCAGGAGCCGATCGACATCACGTTGCCGCCAGACGCCCAGATCACGGCGCTACGCGAGCACGCCTGTATCGGCGACGCCAACGCTGCATTCGCGCGCGACTATCAGCTCGAACCACAACAGGTCATCGGTCGTCAGCTGTTTGGTTTCATGCCCGAATTGTTCAAAGGCTCATCGCTGCGAGACTGGATTGACCGTGGCTATCGTCTGACCGAGCGTGAACTGCGTCTGCGGGCTAAAGCCGATGAACAACACTGGCTCTCGCTCA
Organism: Burkholderiales bacterium; assembly: GCA_043753585.1. Classification (GTDB taxonomy): domain Bacteria; phylum Pseudomonadota; class Gammaproteobacteria; order Burkholderiales; family Casimicrobiaceae; genus Casimicrobium. The sequence continues at coordinate 5,501 of JAYUWL010000058.1, read as the reverse complement.
CCTTGCTCGGCGTGGTGGAAGACGGCAAACTGGTTCGCATCTGGGGCGCGCGGCGCAACATTACTGATCGCAAGCGATACCAGTCGCTACTCGAACACCTCGCGTTTCGCGACCCGCTGACCGGCTTGCTCAATCGCCAACGTCTAGTGAGCGAGGTCAACGAGTTGATTGATCAGAGTAGCGCTCGTAACACGGGTACAGTCGCTTTGCTTCTGCTGCTTGACCTGAACCAGTTCAAGGATGTCAACGACACGCTGGGCCACGGCGCGGGCGACGAGGTGTTACGCCAGATGAAGGCGCGCTTTGACGAGGCGCTTGTCGATGAAAACGCGATTGCAGCGCGACTGGGCGGTGATGAATTCGGCGTGTTCGTGCGCGGCGTAGGCACGGCCGAAGGCGCTATGCGCGTCGGTCAGAAGATTACCGACGCGCTGGCTCCCCCGTTCATCATTGGCGGTGGCAAATTCCACGTCTCCGCCAGCATCGGCGCGGCGATCTACCCCACTCACGGCAAAACGTTCTCCGAATTATCGCGCGCTGCCGATGAGGCGATGTATCACGCCAAACAAACCGGTGGCGGCGTTCGCCTGTTCAGCCGGAACACCGTTGTTTTCGAACGCAGAAAACTACTGTTGCTCGCTGATCTGCCCGAGGCCATCGAGCGCGGCGAGCTGCTGCTGGAATTTCAGCCCATCATCAATTGCCTGACCCAGCGCCCCGTGCGCATGGAGGCGCTGGTGCGCTGGAACCATCCCGAGTACGGACGGCTGAGCGCTCAGGATTTCGTCTACAAAGCCGAAATGTCGGACTCCATCCGCGTGCTTACGCGCTGGGTGATCGAGGAGGCGTTGCACGCCGCGCACGACTGGCAGGCCACCGCTCCCGGCGTCGGCGTGTCGATCAACATCTCGCCGCGTTTGCTTGGCGACAGCAATATCGTTGCGCACCTGCAGGGCAGCATCCAGAAATTTGGCTTGTCGGCGCGACTGGTCGATCTTGAAATCACCGAAACGTCGCTGATCCACAACCCGGATCGGGCTGCGCAAATCCTCGCTGATTGCCGGGCGCTGGGTTTCTCCATAGTGATCGACGATTACGGCGTCGGCTTTTGCTCGCTTGCCTACCTGCGTCGCTTGCCGCTTAAGGGCTTGAAGATGGACGCATCATTCGTGTCCCGGGTTACCGAGAGCGCGGAAGACGCCGTCATCGTGCAGTCAACGATTACGCTCGCCCACAATCTGGGCCTCACGGTGGTGGCGGAAGGCGTCGAGGACCGTGCGACGTTGCAATTTCTGGAAGCTCACGGTTGTGATTTCGCGCAGGGATACGATATCTCCCGGCCGATGGATCTTGCCAACACGCTCATCTGGCTGCAAGCATCGGTCAACAGTTCGCACGCTGCCCCGACCGCACCACCGCTGCGCGTGGTGAGCTAATCGCGGCCGCGGTCTTCCACAAAAATCGCGTTCACGGCTACCATGGTGCAATCGCTTTAAGGGTAACGCCATGACCTTCACCACCATTGAATACCGCACTGTAGACGCCATCGCGCGGATTACGCTTAATCGCCCAGAGCGGATGAATTCATTCACACAGGTGATGCATGAGGAGTTGCGCGACGCGCTCTCGCGGCTCAGCCCGGACGGAGCTCGCGTACTCGTGATCACAGGCGCAGGGCGGGGATTTTGTGCGGGGCAGGATTTAAATGACCGCGCCGTCGCGCCGGGGCAAGCGGTCGATCTGGGTGAATCCGTTGCGAAAAATTACGGGCCGCTGGTGAAGGCGATTCGCGCTTTGCCGATGCCAGTGATTGCTGCGGTCAATGGGGTGGCAGCGGGTGCGGGAGCCAATTTCGCGCTGGCCTGTGATCTGGTGATCGCGACCGAAAGCGCAAGTTTTTTACAGCCGTTTTGCAAACTGGGTTTGATTCCCGACACTGGCGGGTCGTACTTTTTGCCGCGTCTCGTGGGGACACAGCGAGCGATGGGGCTAGCACTCCTCGGCGACAAAATCCCTGCCAAGCGCGCAGCAGAAATCGGGCTGATTTTTCAATGTGTTGCTGATGCGGATTTCGCCGCGCGAATTGACGCCGTTGCGGCGCAACTGGCGACCGGCCCAACGCTCGGCTATGCCCGCACCAAACACGCAATTTACGCCAGCGCTAACAACACACTGGACGCACAACTCGCGCTGGAAGGCAGCTTGATGCGTGAATGCGGATTTTCTGAGGATTACCGTGAGGGCGTCGCAGCGTTTAAGGAGAAACGGGCGGCGGTGTTTACGGGGCGATGACGCAAATATTTTCAGCCGATACTGACTATCAGCTTTATCGTGTAACCGCCATCGATGCATGGCTAGCAACTATTTTCGCATGAAGTCGACTATGCAATTTATTGACTTATTACCTATGTGTAGCGGTCATCACACGGAAAAGCCAATCTGTTCAAACCAGAAAACCGACCGAGCGGTCGGTTATGTTTTATTGCTCGGATAGCATCCCAGTAGCCCAGACGCACTCAACCGCCGTAATTTTCGGAGCCACAACATAACCATGTCAATCACCTTCAAAAACATCGGCGTGATCGGCGCAGGCACCATGGGGGCGGGCATCGCGCAGGTTGCGGCACAGGCGGGCTGCGCGGTCAAACTGTTCGACGCGCGCGAAGGCGCAGCTGCCCTCGCCATTGAGCGCACCGGCACCACGTTGAACGCACTTGCAGCCAGGGGCAAGCTCACCGCTGAGGCCGCGACCGCCACCATCGCCCGCATCACAGCCGCCCCCGATCTCGCGGAATTTCATGACTGCGACTTCGTGATCGAGGCGATCATCGAGGACCTTGCGGCGAAGCAGGCGCTGTTTAAATCGCTGGAAAGCATTTGCGCCGAGAGCACGATCCTCGGCAGCAATACCTCATCCATCTCGATCACGGCCATTGCCAACGGTTTAGCGCGTCCGCAAAACGTCGTCGGGATGCATTTTTTCAACCCTGCGCCCTTGATGGCGCTGATCGAAGTCGTGAGCGGATTTCTCACGTCGCCGGAAGCCGCCGGCAAGGTCGAGGCCGCTTCAATCGAATGGAAAAAAACGCCGGTTCGCTGCAAGAGTTCACCAGGCTTCATCGCCAACCGTGTAGCGCGACCGTATTACGCTGAAGCCTTCCGCGCGCTTGAGTCTGGCGCGGCCGATGTGGCAACGATTGACCTGATCCTGCGCGAAGTGGGGGGCTTCCGACTCGGTGCGTTCGAACTGCTCGATCTGATCGGTCTCGACGTCAATTTGATGGTCACCAAAAGCGTGTGGAACGCGTACTACCAGGACAGTCGCTATCGCCCGAGCCTGACGCAGGAGGAGATGGTTGCGGGAGGACTGCTCGGTCGCAAATCGGGACGCGGTTTTTATCGCTATGCAGATGAAAAACCGGTCGCGTCCGACAACCCTGCATCGTCGCTCGGCCCGGTGCCCACCGCGATTCAATATCTGCTTGAATCCGACGCGCTCGACCCGCTGGTGGATCGCATCAAAGCCGCTGGTATCAAGGTGCAGGCCCGCAAAGAGGACGACCCGCTCGGCGCTGGCATGCTGCGCGTCGGCAATGCAACCGTGTGCCTGAATGACGGTCGCTCGGCCACACAACTCGCCTACGAAGAAGACATCACTAACGTCGTCATGCTCGATCTCGCGCGCGACTTTGCAAAGACGCCACGCGTCGCGTTGGCACGCGGCGAAGAGACCACTACGGCCGCGCTCGCCGATGCCGTCGGCCTCTTCCGTGCGCTTGGCGTTGAGGTCTCCGTAATCGACGATGTTCCTGGCATGGTGGTCGCGCGCACGCTCGCCATGCTCGCCAACGAAGGTGCCGACGCCGTGCTGCAAGGCGTGGCCGATGCAGCGGGCGTCGACACCGCGATGAAGCTGGGACTTAGCCACCCCGAAGGCCCGCTGGAAACAGCAGACCGCATCGGCATCACGCTCATGAACGCAATCCTCGTGAACCTGCAAGGCCACACCGGCGATGATCGCTATCGTCAATCGCTGCTGCTGCAACGAAAGGTATGGAGCGATGGCTCGTTTACTTCGTAGGGTGCGCATCAAAATGCGCACCATCGCGACAGGCATATCCGTCGAAATCGTAGCGCCACCAAGGTGCGCGCTCTGCCGCACACCCTACACAGCATGACCACCGCACCCTCACCGCAAGAAATCGCTGACGCGATGTACAAGCGTGACCACGCGGCTCGCGCACTAGGCATCCAGATCGTAGCCGTCAATCTCGGCAGCGCCACCACGTCCATGCTCGTGCGGCAGGACATGGTCAACGGGCACAACATCTGCCACGGTGGCTATATGGCCCTTTTATGCGACACCGCATTCGCCTACGCCTGCAACAGCGGCAACCTGAACACCGTAGCCAGCGGATTCTCGATTGAAATTCTGGCACCCGCCACGCTGGGCGACACACTGGTGGCTGTGGCGGTCGAGCAAGCACAACGCGGCCGCCAGGGCGTCTACGACATCAAACTCACCAACCAGAACGGCGACGTCATCGCCCTGTTCCGTGGCAAAAGTGCGAGGATTGCGGGGGAAGTGATTCCGACAACGCAGCCGATATGAAAGTGACGCCTCGGCCTGTGGGAAAGGTTCCACTGCGATTCGCGAATGCGAACGCCATCATTCGCGGTGGAACCGCTCCCGCGAAAGCAAGCGACGGCACCTCACCTATGGCGTCATTCTCGCTGAAGGCGGGAATCTAGGATGGTCGTTGTCGCAGTTCAGTCCACCATCCTTTATACGCCACAATCTGGATGCCCGCCTTCAGCGAGCATGACGGCAGTTCAGATCGAAAAAACTAATCGTCCATAGCGACTTTCACCATGCCAACAAAATCGCCGACACCGCTCCACGCCATCGAATCCGCCTCGCGCGACGAGTTGCAAGCCCTGCAACTAAAGCGCATGCAATGGAGCGTGGCGCATGCGTACGACAACGTCCCGCATTACAAAAAATCCTTCGACGCAAAAGGCGTTCATCCGACCGACCTGAAGCACCTCGAAGACCTGGCCCTCTTCCCTTTCATGGCCAAAGGCGACCTGCGCGATAACTACCCGTTCGGCCTGTTCGCCGTGCCGCGTGAGCAGGTGGTGCGCATCCACGCATCAAGCGGCACCACTGGCAAAGCCACCGTCGTCGGCTACACCAAAAACGACATCGACACCTGGGCTGATTGCGTCGCTCGCAGCATCCGCGCGGCGGGCGGCTGTCCCGGCGACATGGTGCATATTGCATATGGCTACGGCCTGTTCACCGGCGGGCTTGGCGCGCACTACGGTGCGGAACGACTGGGTTGCACGGTGATCCCGATGAGCGGCGGTCAGAGCGAAAAACAGGTGCAACTGATCACCGATTTCAAGCCCGACATCATCATGGTCACGCCAAGCTATTGCCTCGCGCTCGCTGAAGAATTCGTGAAACAGGGGCTCGATCCCGCCGCCTCGTCGCTGGC
>JAYUWL010000057.1:0-2201 GCA_043753585.1 Burkholderiales bacterium | reverse complement strand
CCCATCTTGTGTTCAAGACCGGTGCAAAAAATCGGGTTACGCGCGCCGAGCGATTGGTCCGCGTTCGGAATGAATTTCGGCACGATGAACAGCGAAATCCCTTTCGACCCCACCGGCGCATCAGGCAACCGCGCGAGCACGAGATGCACGATGTTCTCGGCTAAATCATGCTCGCCCGAACTGATGAAAATTTTGTTGCCCGTGATGGTGTAGCTGCCGTCCGCCACATGGGTCAACGATGGCTCAGCCTTGGTGCGCAGCAGGCCGAGATCGGTGCCGCAATGCGGCTCGGTCAAGCACATGGTGCCCGTCCATTCACCCGTTGTTATTTTGGGCAAATACAACTCTTGCTGCTCGGGCGTGCCATGCGCATGCAGGCACTCATACGCGCCGTGCGTGAGGCCGGGATACATCGTCCACGCCTGATTGCCGGAATTCAAGAATTCGTAGCACGCCTGATTAATCACTAGTGGCAGGCCCTGGCCGCCATATTTCGGGTCGCAGGAGAGTGCCGCCCAACCGCCGTCAACAAACTGCTTGTAGGCCGCTTTAAAGCCCGTGGGCGTGGTAACTGCGTGCGTCTTGGTGTCGAGCGTGCATCCTTCACGGTCGCCACCCTGATTTAACGGAAAAATTACCTCGGAGGCGAACTTGCCGCCCTCCTCCAAAATCGCCATGATGGTGTCGATGTCGTTGTCGGCATGCGCAGGCAAAGCGGCGAGTTCAGCGGGAACATTAAGTAGCTCCTGCATCACAAAACGCATGTCACGAAGGGGTGGGGTGTAGGTCGGCATGTTTTTTTCCTATTGCAACAACTAAACGGTCACAGCGGATTGTGTCTTACGACCGATTCAATTTGTCGTTTGAAACATGCATTTTTTGAGGGTTAGGTGCTTCACTCTATGTTTGCTGCGTTAGCTCAGACCGAACCGTGAATCGGCACTCTGAAGCAAATGCCCAAAAAAAACGGGGCCGAAGCCCCGCTTTTGCAGCGTGATGCGCGGTTACCCTTGTGGCGCAATGCCCGCCTGGCCTGCATTGGCAGCAGCGGCCTGATCTTCGAGAAGCGCTTTCATCGACAGCTTGACGCGTCCTTTGTCGTCAAAACCGAGCACTTTGACTTTGACCGTTTGGCCTTCGGTCAGGTAGTCGGTCACGGCGTTGACGCGCTCGTTGGCGATCTGACTGATGTGCAGCAGACCATCGCGGCCTGGCAACAGTTGAATGACCGCACCGAAGTCCATGATGCGGATGATCGGGCCTTCGTAGGTCTTGCCCACTTCGACCTCAGCAGTGATGCCGTCGATGCGTTTTTTGCATTCGGCGAGATCGTCACCGTTTGGCGAGGCAATGGTGATGGTGCCGTCATCTTCGATGTTGATCTGGCAATGCGTTTCTTCTGACAACGCGCGAATGACCGCACCGCCTTTGCCGATAACGTCGCGAATCTTTTCAGGATTGATTTTGAAGGTCACCATGCGTGGCGCGTAGGCGCTCATTTCGGTGCGCTCGTGCGGCATCGCTTCGTTCATGATCTTGAGAATATGAACGCGTGCCTCATGTGCCTGCGCTAGCGCAACGCCCATGATTTCTTTGGTGATGCCCTGGATTTTGATGTCCATTTGCAGCGCGGTGATGCCGCGGTCAGTGCCGGCCACTTTGAAGTCCATGTCACCAAGGTGATCTTCGTCGCCGAGGATGTCGGTGAGCACCGCAAAGCGCGAGCCGTCCTTGATCAAGCCCATCGCGATACCGGCTACCGGTGCTTTCAACGGCACACCCGCATCCATCAACGCCAGCGCGCCGCCGCAGACCGAAGCCATCGACGACGAACCGTTCGATTCGGTTATTTCCGAGACCACACGCATCGAGTACGAAAAGTCTTTTTCTGATGGCAACACGGCAATCAGCGCGCGTTTGGCGAGACGGCCGTGACCGATTTCGCGACGCTTTGGTGTGCCAACGCGACCGGTTTCGCCAGTGGCGAACGGAGGCATGTTGTAGTGCAGCATGAAGCGGTCACGGTATTCACCGGCGAGCGCGTCGATCATCTGCTCATCTTGCTTGGTGCCCAGCGTGGCGATAACCAGTGCTTGCGTTTCGCCGCGGGTGAACAGGGCCGAACCGTGGGTGCGCGGCAACACGCCAGTGCGCACGCTGATCGGGCGCACGGTGCGCGTGTCACGACCGTCGATACGCGG
>JAYUWL010000056.1:0-2215 GCA_043753585.1 Burkholderiales bacterium | reverse complement strand
GCAAGAAACACCGTCAAATCCATTCAGGACATCATGCGCAAAGACGCCGGTGTCGACGGCGACGCGCAACGTCTGTCGCAACTGTGCTGGATGTTCTTCCTCAAAATCGTCGATGATCAGGATCAGCAACTCGCCGTCATGCAAGACGGCTATCACTCGCCCATCCCCACGCGCCTGCAATGGCGCGCCTGGGCCGCAAACCCCGAGGGCATAACGGGTAAAGAACTGATCGATTTTGTTAACGGCGACCTCTTCCCCTCACTCAAAGAGCTATCCGCCACTGGCCCGTGGGCCAACCGCGCCCGCGTTGCCCGCGCCGTGTTTGAAGACGCCTATAACTACATGAAAGACGGCCAGCTCATCCGCCAGGTCGTCAACAAAATCAGCGAAGTCAATTTCAACGACCTTGCCGAGCGCAAACACTTTGGCGACATTTACGAACAACTGTTGAACGACCTGCAAGCCGCAGGCAACGCCGGCGAGTTCTACACACCGCGCGCCGTCACCGCCTTCATGGTCGATCGTATCGACCCGAAGCCGACTGAGGTCATCATGGACCCCAGCTGCGGCACCGGCGGCTTTTTGACCTGCAGCATTCGCCACATGCGCGACCGTTACGTAAAGACGGTGCAAGACGAAGCCGCGCTGCAAGCCAACCTGCGCGCCGTCGAGCTCAAGCAACTGCCGCACATGCTCTGCGTCACCAACATGCTTTTGCACGGCGTAGAAGACGCAAGCTTTGTTCGCCACGACAACACGCTCGCACGCGCATACGTGAGCTACACCAACGCCGACCGCGTGGACGTCATCGTCACCAACCCGCCGTTCGGCGCAACGGTGCAGGACGGCATTGAGACCAACTTTCCGCAGCACTTTCGCACCAAAGAAACCGCCGACTTATTTCTCGCGCTCATCATCCGCATCCTCAAACCCGGTGGCCGCGCGGCCGTAGTGTTGCCCGACGGCAGCCTGTTCGGCGAAGGCGTCAAAACCCGGCTGAAAGAACACCTGATGGAAGAGTGCAACCTGCACACCATCGTGCGCCTGCCGAACAGCGTGTTCAAGCCCTACGCCAGCATCGGCACCAACCTGCTTTTCTTCGAAAAAGGCGCACCGACCCAAGACATTTGGTTTTACGAACACCGCGTGCCCGCCGGACAAAAAGCGTATTCGATGACCCGCCCGATCCGCGTTGAACACCTGCAAGGCTGCGTCGACTGGTGGGGTGGCAACGCGCGCGAAGGCCGCGTTGAAAGCGAAGTGGCGTGGCGCGTCACCGCCGACCAAGTCAAGGCGCGCGGCTACAACCTCGACATCAAAAACCCGCACACGATCGAGGCCGACCACGGCGACCCAGAAGAACTGCTCGCCAGCCTGAACGAAGCGGAAGCCAAAGCCGCCGCCCTGCGCGACCAGCTCAAAGCGATCCTGCAAGAAGCCCTGCTGCGATGAACGCCACGCAGTTACTTTCGCACTTCGACCGCCTGGCCGAAGCGCCGGGCGCAGTGCCGCGTCTGCGCCGATTTATTCTGGATTTGGCGGTGCGGGGGAAGTTGGTTGAGCAGGATGCGGGGGATGAGCCAGCTCAATTGCTTTTGAAGAGAGTCGCGTCCGAAAAGTCACGGCTGGCGCTTGAAGGACTAACTAAGCAGAAAAAGTCACTTGCAAATATCGCATTAGAAGACATTCCATTTGCCTTACCCGGTTCGTGGGTTTGGACACGGCTGCAAGAGGTCACGTCGTACATGCAACGAGGAAAATCCCCAAGTTATGCAGCAACTGACGGTGCGCCAGTAATTTCTCAAAAGTGCGTTCAGTGGCGAGGGCTCGATTTAGGAGCCGCGCGTCGAATCACTTTGGAATCACTAGAAAAATATGAACAGGTTCGCTTTCTGCAGAATAACGACCTGCTATGGAACTCCACCGGAACAGGAACGATTGGTCGTATCGTTCGCGTATTAGCTCCGTCCGAGAAGCTGGTTTGCGATAGCCATGTCACGGTAGTTAGGTGCGCACTGGTCAACTCGGAGTATGTGCGTTCTTGGCTCGCAACAGATCATGTTTATGGGAGCATCGAAGATCGTGCAGCGGGCGCCACGAACCAAGTTGAACTAAATTCCTCAATGGCCGCACTTCAGGTCGTTCCACTCCCGCCCCTTGCCGAACAACACCGCATCGTCGCTAAAGTCGATGAACTCATGGCCCTGTGCGACCA
>JAYUWL010000055.1:0-2216 GCA_043753585.1 Burkholderiales bacterium | reverse complement strand
CCACGCCGGCGCCCAGCACCGCGTCCATCGGGGCGGCGGCGAGCGTGCCGGACGCCAGCGTGCCACCGTAAAAGGGGATAAATTCATCGGTGGTGCCGACGATACGCGCGCCGCCAACCGAATCGCCAACGGCAATCGGAATCGCTTTGGCAACCTGCGGATTCGCCCGCAACGCGTCGACTTCCTTGAGCGAAATATTGCCGTTCGGAACGTCAAGGTAGTACACCGCCGCCAGCACGTTTTGCAGCGCCGAGCCTTTGGCGCCGACGACGATGTCAATGCCCTGGGCCTGCCGTCGCGCATGCTGCTCCAGCACCGATTGCAGCCAGACGATGGCAATCGCACTGGCCATGCCGAGGGCGCAGAGCATGACGGCGAGCGCGAACTGCCACGGGCGGTCGGCGAGGAAACGACGGATCAGGAGCACGGTCATTGGGACAGCTCAAGTTCAGCCAGCGGCGCTCTGTTGTCAGAAACCGAGTCCCACAACGCGCGAATCGACGGATCGTGGCTGGCGATGATGGCGGCACCACCGCCCGCAACATAGCGCGCGATTTGCTCGATGACAAGGTGCGAAGACACCGCGTCGAGCGCTGCGGTGGGTTCATCGGCGAGCAGCAGCGTCGGTTGCGTGACGAGCGCACGGGCAAGGCTCGCGCGGGCCGCCTGCCCGACCGAGAGCGTTTGCGGACGTAGCTGGGCGAGATCGGCAATCGCGAAGGAGTGCAGCAAAGCCGTCGCCCGCGTACGCGCTACGTCATCTGCGCGCCCGGCCAAAGAAGCCGGTAGCAGCACGTTTTCGAACACGGTGAGCGTGGACATCAAAAACTGTCGCTGCGGCATCCAGCCGACGGTGTAGGGCCGCAGGCCATCCCGTTCGGAGCGCGTCAATGTTTGCAGCGATTGGCCAGCCAGCACCACCTCGCCGCTCGCGGCCTGAATCGGAAGCACGCCGCACAGCAAGTGCAGCAGTGTCGATTTACCAGCGCCAGAGTTGCCGCGTAGCAACAGCGCCTGCCCTTTGCCGAGCGAGAAACTGCCGAAATGTATTTCAGACTTGGAAGCGATTGCGTTGTAGCGGTGCGATAAACCGGCAACGTTCAGCACAGCTGAACGTCCTTGCACGTTGCAACCGGAGTACAGCTTTTCGCTAACGTGCCCGTTAAACGAGGGCTTAGCTTCATTTTAATCAATTATTGACTTTTGACGAAATCAGGCGCTAGCCCTGATGAAGCCGTCATTTCACGAAAAAGCTGATTACCCACATTCATTCTCAAAAATCCATAAAAAAAGGCCGGAACACCGGCCTTTCTTTGTGTCACAACAGTTCTGACTAGTTGGCAAAGTTTGAGTTCGCGAAGTCCCAGTTCAGGAGCTTGTCGATCAGCGTCTCAACGTACTTTGCACGCAGATTTTGATAGTCGAGGTAATAAGCATGTTCCCACACGTCGATGGTCAGCAAAGGCTTCTGGCCCTTGGTGAGCGGCACTTCCGCGTTGCCGGTTTTAACGATTTTGAGCGTGCCAGCATCGGATACAAGCCATGCCCAGCCGGAGCCAAATTGCGTCATGGCAGCAGCCGACAGGTCGGCCTTGAATTTGTCGTAACCGCCGAGGTCCTTGTCAATTGCCGCTGCCAGCGCACCGGTTGGCTTGCCGCCGCCATCGGGTTTCATGCTGTTCCAGTAAAACGTGTGGTTCCAGACTTGTGCAGCGTTGTTGAATACGCCCGCCATGTCGGCCTTGCCAGCGGACAGGTTGATGATCTGCTCAAGCGTCATGGTCGCCAGATCTTTGCCTTCAACCAGTTTATTCAGGTTGTCGACGTAGGCTTTATGATGCTTGCCGTAGTGAAACGACAGCGTGTTGGCAGAAATCAGCGGCTCAAGCGCGGTGTCGGCATACGGAAGCGGCGGGAGGGAGAAGGGTGCACTCATTGTTGTAATCCTTGGTGATTCGGACGCGGGGACGTAATTCAGGGACAGATCAATCGCCGTAGAGCTTTTGCATGCGCTCCCGGCGCTCCTGCGCCTCAATGGACAGGGTGGCCGTCGGACGTGCAATCAAACGCGCCAGACCAATCGGTTCGCCGGTTTCTTCGCACCAGCCGAAGCTGCCGTCATCGATCATGCGAATCACCTTGTCGACCTTCTTCAGAAGCTTTCGTTCGCGATCACGGGTGCGCAGTTCGAGGGTGTACTCCTCTTCCTGCGTGGC
>JAYUWL010000054.1:0-6892 GCA_043753585.1 Burkholderiales bacterium | reverse complement strand
CCAACAATCGCCGCGGCTTTGCCCACAATCTCACCCGCCTTGAACTTGCCAACCAAATCCGCCGTTACGCCCGCACACAGAGCAACCTTTCCATCCGGCGACTTGCTGCCAAGTAGCACTACCCCCGAACCCAGTTTGTTCTTCAGCTGATCGACCATCTCGCGCAGCGCTTTGGCGTCTGCACCTTCGATTTCGGCTGACAGGAATTTCACGCCGTCTTTCTCGACGACTTTGCTCAGCAAGTCACCGCCCGCTGCGGCGGCGAGCTTGCTCTTGAGTCCTGCGAGTTCTTTCTCCAGAGCTTTGACGTGATCCTGAATCTGCGCGATCTTGGTCGTGACTTCCGTTTGCGGAATTTTCAGTGCGCCTGCGACGTCCGACATGCGGGCGTCTAGCGCCTGCACGAAGGTCATTGCGTTGAGGCCGGTGACCGCTTCTACGCGACGCACGCCTGCCGCTACGCCGCCCTCAGAGACGATCTTGAAGAAGCCGATGTCGCCGGTGCGGGTTACGTGTGTGCCGCCGCAGAATTCCTTGCTGCTGCCGATTTCGAGCACGCGGACTTCGTCGCTGTACTTCTCGCCGAACAGCATCGTCGCGCCGCTCGTTTTGGCCTTTTCAATGGGCATGACTTCAGCGTGCGTCGCCGTGTTGGTGACAATTTCGGCGTTGACTTTAGCTTCCACTTCGCGAATCTGGGCGTCGGTCATGGGCGCGTTGTGTGCGAAGTCGAAGCGCGTTTTGTCGGCGTCAACCAGTGAGCCTTTTTGCGCGACGTGTGAGCCGAGCACTTCGCGCAGCGCCTTGTGCATCAAGTGCGTGACCGAGTGATTGCGGATGGTGCGGGTGCGGGCGTTGAAATCGACCTGAGCCGCAACAGTGTCGCCGACGCGCAGTTCGCCGTTTTGCACGGTGCCGTGATGACCGAACACGTCGGGCTGCACTTTCAGCGTGTCCTCAACCGTGAACAGCGTCAGGCAGACGCCCGATTTGCTGAGTTCGCCCTTGTCTCCGACCTGACCGCCGGATTCGGCGTAGAACGGCGTGCGGTCGAGAACAACGATGCCGCTGTCGCCCGTGACCAGCGAGTCAACCCGTGCGCCGTCTTTGTACAGCGCAATCACGCGGCCCTCGTCCGACAACGATTCGTAGCCGCGGAATGTGGTCTTCGGCCCGTCGTAGGCAAGCACAGCATCGGCCTTGAACTTGCCTGCGGCGCGGGCCGTTGTGCGCTGCTTCTCCATCGCAGTTTCGAAGCCTGCTTCGTCGACCGTAACGCCACGTTCGCGGCAGACGTCGGCGGACAGATCGAGCGGGAAACCGAAGGTGTCGTAGAGCTGGAATGCGATTGCACCGTCCAGTGTTTTCGCGCCATCGGCAAGCGCTCTTTCGAGAATCGCCATGCCGTTCACCAGCGTTTCTCCGAAGCGAATCTCCTCAGAGTGCAACGTCTCGGCAACGCGATCTTTTGCGACGCGCAGCTCGGGATAGGCTTCCCCCATCTGCACGTCAAGCTCAGCCACCAGTTTGTAGAAAAACGGTTTGGTCTGGCCGAGTTTGTAGCCGTGACGCAGTGCGCGGCGGATGATCCGGCGCAGCACGTAGCCGCGACCTTCGTTGCTAGGGACAACGCCGTCGGTGATCAGGAACGAACAGGCGCGGATATGGTCGGCTATCACGCGGAGGCTTGGATTCGCGAGGTCAGTACAACCCGTTTCGCGCGAGGCTGCGTTGATCAGTGCGACGAACAAATCGATTTGGTAATTCGAGTGTACGTGTTGCAGGATGGCGGCCAGGCGCTCCATACCCATGCCGGTGTCGACGCAGGGTTTCGGCAGCGGCAACATCGGGCCGTCCTTGACCTCACGGTTGAACTGCATGAACACGAGGTTCCAGATTTCGATGAAGCGGTCGCCGTCTTCATCAGGCGAGCCGGGCGGGCCACCGGCGATGTGCGGGCCGTGGTCATAGAAAATTTCCGAGCAGGGACCGCAGGGGCCAATGTCACCCATCATCCAGAAATTGTCGGACGCGTAGCGCGCGCCCTTGTTGTCGCCAATGCGGACGATGCGGTCTTCCGGCACGCCGATTTCGTCCTTCCAGATGTTCAAGGCTTCGTCGTCATCGGCATACACTGTGACCAGCAGTTTTTCTTTCGGCAAACCGTACACAACGGTCAGCAATTCCCATGCGTATTTGATGGCGTCGCGCTTGAAATAATCGCCGAACGAGAAGTTGCCGAGCATCTCGAAAAACGTGTGATGACGCGCGGTGTAGCCGACGTTTTCGAGATCGTTGTGTTTGCCGCCGGCGCGCACGCTGCGCTGGGAGCTGGTCGCGCGTTTGTAGGCGCGCTTGTCCACACCCGTAAACACGTCCTTGAACTGCACCATGCCCGAGTTAACGAACATGAGCGTCGGGTCGGCTGCGATGAAGAGCGGCGACGAGGCGACGCGCGTATGGCCCTTGGATTCGAAGAAGCTTAAGAACTTTTCCCGGATTTCAGCAAGTTTCATGTTTGTTTTTGGCAGTGAATTGAGTCGGTTGCGATGGGGTTTGTGATGATTCCCCACGCTCGCCTTGTGCAGGCGAAACCATTAATTTTACGGGGCGAACTGCGAGCGCGCCGCTAACGGCGAAATCGCGAATCAGGCCAAATCGGCATAGCTGCGCTAGATTCCACAAAGATTACAGCTTTTCTATGAAACGCCGTTCGCTTATAGGCTGAAAGCATAAATCGCCCATTATCAACTTGTAGCGATTTCGCGCCTAAGCCCTTATGCAAGAACGGTTTCATCAAAAAGCTGATCAAGCCACACAACTGAGACGTTTACGCCAAAGTCGTGCGCCGACGCGGGATAATTGTGCACTTGGAACATTCGCCCCCCTCTCGGCTCGCCATCAACGAGTCCTCTGCTCTGCCCAATCCGCCAACTCAGCCCGACCCGCCCACGCCGGTCGAGCCAGCGCCTTCGGCTTTGCCGCGTGAGCTCTATCTGCTCGTTCTGTTGCTGATCATCGCGCACACCGCGTTCAACGGCATTCGCATCGCGACCTCGCTCGCGGCGATCAAAGCCGGTGGCGGTGCGCTTTGGGTCGGCTTGCTGACGGCCATGTTCAACATTGTCCCGGCGTTCGTCGCGATCCGCGTTGGACGCCTGGTTGATCGCGTTCCGCTGAAACGACCGTTGCTCTTTGGGTGCGCGTTGCTGGCGGTTGGCGGCGCGATTGCCGCGATCGAGCCGATGCTCGGGGTTCTCGCGCTGTGCGCCTGCGCGATTGGCATAGGCTGGATGGCGATCGCCGCGTCGTCGCAGTACGCGGTAGGTCTGTACGGTGGCAGCGCCAATCGGGTCCGGGCATTCAGCGTGATGTCGATGGGCTTCTCGATTTCGAGTTTTCTCGGGCCGCTGATTGCCGGTTTGATGATCGATCATGTGAGTTTTCGTGCGGCGTTCGCGGTGCTTGCCGTGTTGCCCGCGATTTCTGCGGTCGCGCTGTCTACGAGGCTTCTGAAGCTGCCGACCGCACCGCCGCGCCCAGATACAGGTGACGGCGGTGCACGTGAACTGTTCGCCATGCCGGTGCTACGGAACACGCTGATCACAGCGGCATTCATCACCGTTGGCTGGGATTTGTACATTTTCATGGTGCCGGTGTTGGGTAGCGAATTGGGGCTCACGGCGACGCAGATCGGCTCGGTGCTTTCGCTCTTCGCCATTGCGGTATTCGTCGTCCGTTTTTTCATGACGTCTTTAACTAATCGCCTGGGTGAACGCGGCGTAATGATCACGGCAATGACGATCTCCGGCTGCACGTTTCTGGCGTTCGCTTTTACCCACAATTACACGCTGATGCTGGCGCTGTCATTCGTCATCGGGTTGGGGTTGGGCGCTAGCCAGCCGATCATCCTGTCGCTATTGCATGATGCAGCGCCAGCCGGCCGGATCGGCGAAGTGAACGGCATGCGGATGACGATGATTTCGACCAGCCAATGGACGATGCCGCTTGTGTTTGGCATGCTCTCGGCGAGCACCGGAATGCTGCCGCTGTTCCTGATTGTTGGAGGCGGGATTTTGTCCGGCAGCTGGTTTGCGCGGCGAAAGCTGCCCATTAACTGAACGGTTGATTACTGTACAAATAAGCACTATCATCGCGATGATCAACGCGGGGGTGCGATAGTGAAAATTCCAAGAATGAGCATGATCACGCTAGGCGTGGCAGATCTGGATCAAGCCACTGAGTTTTACGAGCAGGTGCTCGCGACGCCGCCAAACAAGAGTCACGACGGTGTGCGTTTTATCGAGCTGCCTGGGGTGTGGCTCGGGCTCTATCCTCTGGACAAACTGGCTGAAGATGTGTCGCCCGATTTGTCGCCAGCGCGCACTGGTTTTGCCGGATTCACGCTCGCGCACAACGCGAAAAGTCGCGCCGAAATCGACGCAATTCACCAGCGCGCGAACGCCGCTGGAGCAACGATTGTCAAGCAGCCACAATCGACATTCTGGGGCGGTTATCACTTTTACTTTACCGATATGGATGGCTACTATTGGGAAGTGGCGCATGGCGATATGTTCGACTTCGACGCCTGCGGCACGATGCAATGGACGGCGGCATGATGGCGGAGAAAAAAGCAGAAAAACCGAAACTGACCTCAGACGGACACGCGCGCTGCGCCTGGGCCACCGGCATCCCCGATTTTTACGAAAAGTATCATGACGAAGAATGGGGCGTACCCTGTTTCGACGAACACAAAATGTTCGAGATGCTTATTCTTGAGGGCGCGCAAGCCGGATTGTCGTGGCAGACGGTACTCGCCAAACGTGAGCGCTATCGCAAGGCGTTTGACGGATTCGAAGTTGAAAAAATCGCGTGCTACAAAGAGGCAAAGATTCAGAAGTTGCTGCTCGACGCTGGCATTATTCGCAACCAACTGAAGATTCGCGCAGCGGTGACCAATGCGCAGGCGTTGTTGAAGCTGTGCGAAACGGCAGCGCGCCCGGAGCTTGCGTTGACTGATTTTTTCTGGAAATTCGTAGATGGCAAACCGAAACAAAACGCGCTGAAAAAACGCGAAGACAACAAAGCGAACACGCCGGAATCCGACGCGCTATCGAAAGCGTTGTTGAAGGCAGGATTCAAGTTCGTCGGCTCCACCATTGTTTACGCGCACATGCAGGCGTGCGGCATGGTCAACGATCATTTGACGACGTGCTTTCGTTACGAGGCGGTGCGCGATATGGGCACGAAACTATAGGCCGGACAGCGAGCGGTTTTGATTTTTGCCATCGCCTGGCGAAATATTACCGCTGTCGTGACACCGCTTTGGCGGAACCGCTTGACGTTCCGTGTTGCCGTGCTAGTAGTGTCGCGGCGTTACTATCGAGTTGAAAGGTATCCGACCATGAACTATTTCTTTTTCCTATTTTCGCATCGCATTTGTGTGCTCGCGTTGTTTAGCGCAATCTGTATTTTCAGCACGCAGGTTTCCGCGCAACCCGCACCTTACCCCAACAAGCCCGTAAAAATCGTCGTTCCCTTCGCGCCGGGTGGCGGCTCCGATTTCATCGCGCGGCTGTTGTCGCAGCGCCTGACCGAGAAGCTTGGTCAGCCGGTGATTATTGACAACAAACCGGGTGCCGGTGGCAACGTAGGGGCCGAGTTGGCACTGCGTGCGCCCGCCGATGGTTACACGCTGTTGCTTGCCGCGGCGAGTTACACAGTCAATCCATCGGTGTACAAAGTTTCGTTCGACTCAATCAGGGACATGACGCCGATCGCGCAGCTCGCACGCGGCCCGTTCATCATTGCGGTGAACCCTAAACTGCCTGTTAGCAATCTCAGGGAACTGGTCGAGTACGCGAAAAAGGAGCCGAGCAAACTCACCTACGCGTCAGCGGGCAACGGCAGCATCACCCACCTGGTGACTGAATATTTTCTCGACATTGCTGGCGTTGACATTGTGCATGCGGCTTACAAGGGCACATCGCCCGCGCTCACGGATACTATTTCCGGCAACACTCAACTGGTGTTTGGGACGGTCGCGTCGACCTTGCCGTTCGTCAAATCCGGGCAGCTTAAAGCGCTTGCGGTCAGTACACCGAAGCGTCTGGCGGCGTTGCCCGATGTGCCTACCGTTGTCGAGAGTGGTTACCCGAGCTACTCGGTCACCAACTGGCATGGTCTGGTCGCGCCGAAGGGCTTGCCGCGCGACATCCAGATGAAGCTGAACAAAGCGATCAACGAGTCGCTTACCGCGAGTGGCATGGAAAGTGGATTAGCCTCAGACGGGCTCTCGGCAGCTGCTGGCACGCCTGAGGAGTTCGGAATCTTGCTTGCATCCGAGGTGACGCGCTGGGGTGCGCTGGTGAAGAAGCGGAGTATTCGGGCGGAGTAGCGACTCACACGAACACATCTGCCAGGCAGCACGCGGCATTTCCGGCATCGTCGGCAAAACAATAACCGGTGACCGGATTTGCTTTATTCCGTGATGACAAAGCGGTCGGGTTGTCCAATTGAGCTAATCGGCGACCAGCCTCACTGTTATCCGCCGGATCCATTGCCATAAATTGCAATGTCGTCGCTTCGGCCGCACAGGCCGCGAATTTGCGCCTCAACAACAATACGAACCCAACTGCTCCCGTCCGCCGCGCCAGTTACTTCCCGCAACCCGAACACGACCCCCACTGGTAACCCGTTACGCGCGCACGCGAGACCCTTGTACGGCGAGAGGCACCGTTGGTAGAGTCCGATGAGGCTGACAAAGCCCCGCTGGGTAAGCGTCATGATCGTATTATTCCAATTCTCAATTAAATAGTTAATAATAAAGGCTCTGAATCACCGGAGGCCAACATGTCTAGACCAGCAAGCGGAGCCGAGCAACTGGATCTCG
>JAYUWL010000053.1:0-20908 GCA_043753585.1 Burkholderiales bacterium | reverse complement strand
TCGACGTACTGGTGCTGCGCGTTGTCGCGACTGCTTGCGAAGCGCGCTGGCAAGCCGCGCTAATTCAAGGGCTGCGCCGCAGTCTCTTCCTCATCCGGCCAGTTTTTGATGTAGCTCTTGAGCATGCGGTTTTCAAAGCTTTGCTCTTCAAACACGGCCTTGGCCACATCATGAAACGACACTACGCCCATGAGCATGTTGCCCTCCATCACCGGGATGTAGCGGGCGTGACGCTCCAGCATACTTTTGCGCAATTGCTGCACGTCCATCGCAGGATCGGCGGTTAGCGGGTCTCGCTCCATGATTTCGCCTACCGTCATGGTCTTTAACTGATCGCCGCGCTCGTCAAGCACCTTGATCAGCTCGCGAAAGGTGAGCATGCCCACGAGCTTCCCTTTTTCCATCACCACCAGCGATCCAATGTCCTGCGAGGCCATGGAATGCACGGCCTCCGATACGCTCGTTTCTGGCGAAGCAGCAAACAGCGTGCTGCCTTTGATGCGAAGAATTTCACTGACCAGCATGGTTGTCCTCCTTATTTTTTGCGCTGGCCCGCCATGTCCGCGTGCCGACACCATTAACTCCTGCGTTAGCGTACACCGAAACATAAAATCAGGCTATGCCTGATATCCCGATTGAAAACGTGCGGCCCGTAACGCCGTCGAGCGCACCGCCAACCGCCGCGCCCAAACCCGAGCGCGACTGGTACATCCACGAATGGATGCTGCTGGCCTTTGCTGCGGGCATGATGCTGTTGATTTACTTCGTTGCGCAGCACGAAGCGGACTTCGGACACGCGGAGATTGTTCGTGATGCAGCGGTTGTAGAGCAGTCGATCACACGGCGCCTTGAAAACGATCAGCAGTTTCTCGACAGACTGGCGCTTGATGTGGGTGCGGTGCGCATTTCAGCGGAAGAGTTTGACCGTATCGCTGGCAAGCGCGCCATTGAGTCCGGCTACATTTCCGACGTTCTGCGCATTGAGCCAGGTTTTGACGTGATCCGGCACGCACCGGGCACACGATCACTTGAGATTGTCAAGCGATCCCGTGCTCCCTTCGCCGATCAGGTCTGGATGATGGGCCTCGTGGAGAAAACCGGACGAAGCACTTATTCACGGCCCTATCGCAACGATGTGGGCCGCTTCTGCATCGAATATTCAGCCCCGGTATTTAGCAACGACCAGTTTCAGGGCTCCATCAATTCGCTGATTCACTTTGACGAGTTGCTGGAACGCAGTGCTCCGGAATGGGCAGGTCGGAAGTATCGCGTCGTAATCAGCGACACCACCGGGCAAGGCATCACCAACGCTGAGGCGATGCACATCGAGTCTGGCGTGGTGAAACACACGGTGCCGCTGTCGCTGCCCTGGCGCCATCTGCAAATAACCCTGGTCGGTGCCAAACCATCGACCCTGCTGCCAAACCTTACTCTGTCCACAGCCGTGCTTGCGCTCACCGGTCTCATGGTGTGGACGCTGATTGGCCTGCGCAAGCAGCAACGCATGCGCCGACAGGCCGAGACCGAGCGTGACCGGCTCTACGTCAAGTCCATCGGTGATCTTCGCACTACCAACGAGCGTTTTGAAAAGGTGCTTGATTCGCTTGACGTATCGGTCTACGTGAGCGATTTGTACAAAAACGACGTGCTTTATCTGAATACCAGCGCCCAGGAGGCTTTTCCTTGCCTGTCGGTCGGCAAGGACGCCAGTGATCTTGAGGATGGCTTTGTCATCAGCCCACGCAGCAAATACCCGGCGAGTTCGCTGCTGACGATCGAAGGTGAGCCGGGCGAAGTGTTCAAGGACGAGCTTGAGCATCGCGCTAGTCATCGCTGGTTTTTGACGCGCACCCGCGCCGTGCGCTGGGTTGACGGTCGAATTGCGCGGCTCACGACACTGGGCGACGTCACTGATCGTGTCCACGCAGATCGCATCCGGCAGACGCAGCAGGACAAACTGACGCGCACCTCGCGGTTGATGACAGTCGGCGAAATCGCGTCCACGCTCGCCCATGAAATCAATCAACCACTCGCGGCCATCGCCAACTATGTCAATGGTTGCATCCAGCGCCTCAAGGGCAACGGCTCGCCCGATATGGCGGTCATCGGTGCGATGGAAAAGGCCGATGCCCAGGTCGCCCGGGCTGGTGCCATCATTGGTCGCGTCCGCGAATTTGTGCGCACGCGGGAGCCGCAGCGCGAGCCACTCGACATCAACGCGCTGGTCGAGGACGTCGTTCAGTTGGTCGAAAGCGATGACGAAGAACGCGCGCTAACCTGCGTGCTGAAACTTGCTGCGGGTCTTCCGCTGGTGTTTGCCGACCGGATCATGATCGAACAGGTCATCGTCAATTTTTTGCGCAATGCCCGTGAAGCGATGCAAGAGCTCCCAGCCAATGCGCGTATCGCTCAGGTACGCACCGTGCGCCTCGACGCACACCGCTGTGCTGTTGAGGTGGCTGATCACGGCGTGGGCGTAGATGCAGACGCTGCGAAACAGCTGTTCTCGCCATTTTTCAGCACCAAGGCTGACGGTATGGGCATGGGGCTTAACATCTGTCGCTCTTTAATTGAATATCACGAGGGCAACCTAACATTCGAGCAAAATACACCGGTCGGCGCGATTTTCCGGTTTACGCTGCCGTTTGCGGACGGCGAGACTGGCTAGGGATGGCGGACGAGCACGCCCTGAGTCAACCCGGCTTCTTTGCATTTCACGTTTCAACACTTCGAGCAAGACTCAACCATTTATGAGCATCCATCCCGGCATTGTCTACGTCGTCGACGACGATGAGGCGTTTCGCGACTCCGTAGCGTGGCTGCTGCAAACACATGGCTATCAGGCACGACTGTTTGCCGACGCCGAGAGTTTCCTCGCTGAAGTAAAACCTGGCGTCGGCGGCCCGCCGCGTTGCGTGATTCTTGATGTGCGTATGCCGGGCATGAGCGGAACGCAAACACAGGAAGCGCTTGTGGCTCGCAACATCAATTTGCCGGTGATCTTTGTGACCGCGCATGCTGACGTTCCGATTGCGGTTACCGCGATTAAACGAGGCGCATTTGACTTTATTGAAAAGCCGTTTGCTGAGAGCGAACTGCTCAAGCGCATTGAAGAGGCGCTGTCGTTCGCCGTTGAAACACAGGCACAAAAGCACCACGTCTCCGGCATTGAAACCCGCCTGGCCACATTGTCGGAGCGCGAGCGTCAGGTACTCGACGCGGTCGTCACCGGCAAAATGAACAAGACCATCGCGTACGACCTCGACATAAGCATCAAAACCGTCGAGGCGCACCGTGCGCGCGTCATGGAAAAAATGGAAGCGACTTCGCTTGCGCATTTGATTCGCATGGTGGCATTGACGGGCGGCTGACCTCCACCTGTTCGTCGCTTTGATCCGGGAATAAGTTTGGCTTAAGCCTGCACACGTAAATTTGCTTTTCGATCTTTCTCTTCTCCTGCACCGCAACACCATGTCTACCACCCGTCACTGCCCCCTCCTAATCCTCGGCTCTGGCCCCGCGGGATATACCGCTGCCGTGTATGCGGCGCGTGCCAACCTGAAGCCTGTGCTCATCACCGGCCTGCAACAAGGCGGGCAGCTCACCATCACGACCGAAGTCGACAACTGGCCAGCCGACGCCGACGGCGTGCAGGGTCCGGAACTGATGGAGCGCTTCCAGAAGCACGCCGAGCGTTTCGGTACAGAAATTATTTTTGACCACATTCACACGACGTTTCTCAACGAAACCCCCAAACGACTGGTCGGCGACAGCGGCGAGTACACCTGCGACGCACTGATCGTCGCCACCGGCGCGTCAGCAAAATACCTAGGTTTGCCAAGCGAGGAGAAATTTCAAGGCAAAGGGGTGTCGGCCTGCGCTACTTGCGATGGTTTTTTCTACAAAGGCCAGGATGTTGTCGTCGTCGGTGGTGGCAACACGGCAGTCGAAGAAGCGCTGTATCTTTCAAATATTGCGAAGACAGTAACCGTCGTGCATCGCCGCAATAAATTCAAGGCGGAAGCCATTCTGGTGGACCGACTGATGGCGAAAACCAAAGGCGGCAACATGAGCGTGATCTGGGATCACTACGTCGACGAAGTGCTCGGCGACAACTCCGGCGTCACTGGCGTGCGCTTAAAAAGTATGAAGGATGGAGCGACACAGGAAATCAACGCACCAGGGCTGTTTGTCGCGATCGGGCATACGCCGAACAGCGCAATTTTTGAAGGCCAGCTTGATATGGCAGGTGGTTTTATCAAGGTCAAAACAGGCACCGAAGGGGGGGCAACCTCGACCAATATCGCGGGTGTATTTGCCGCTGGCGACGTCGCCGATCACGTGTATCGCCAAGCCGTCACCAGCGCCGGGACTGGCTGTATGGCCGCGCTTGACTCGCAGGCCTTTCTCGAAGCTTTGCACGGCTAGTCGCGGACGAGCTGTCGGGCGATTGCGATGGCTTCCGGGAAGGACTTGTCGGAACTAGCGACGCTCCTCAAGACGGAGCGCAAAGAGTCGCGCCGCGAGCGGCGCGCGGCGGCTCGCGCCGCGCCCGACCTCGTCAAGCCCGAACCCACGCCGGTGAAACCTGAGCTGCGCTTTGCCGATTACTTTCGGCCCTGGAGCCCTTTTCAGGAGCCGAGCGATACCGATAGACAGCTGTTCCGTTCGGTCGTCAAGGACGCGGTGCCGCTGACGCAAACACCACTGGCTAACGTCCGCCGTGAGCCACCGAAACCGAACCCGGTACATCGCGAAGCCGACGAGAAAGCCGCGCTGCGCGCCAGCCAACTCGCGCTCTACCCCAGCCCCATGAGCTGGGACATCGGCGCTGATATCGAAGATGAGCAAAGCTACCTGCGGGCTGGCGTCAGCCCTGATCTGCTGCGTAAGTTGCGGCGGGGTCAGTGGACCATCAACGCCGAAATTGACTTGCACCACCATACCCAGGATGAGGCGCATGAAGCATTGCTGGATTTCATGCGCAGAGCACGCGCCGCCGACTGGCGCTGCCTACGCATCATCCACGGCAAAGGCCTGTCAAGCCACCAGAAAATCCCGGTGCTGCGCAGCAAGGTCCGGCGCTGGCTGCAACAAAAAGATGAAGTGCTCGCCTACTGCGAGCCGCGTCCCAATGGCGGTGGCAGCGGCGCGGTACTGGTGCTTCTGAAGGGCATCAAATAGCAGGTTGCACATTGCAGGTTGCAGGCACCTATCGAAGCAGGCGCGACTGCTCTATTCAACCCGATTCACAGCGGCAGCCTTCGGCGGCACCGCACCGGATTGCCTGACGTCCGGGTTGGTCCAGGTGCCTTTCACCGTAAATTCCCGCATCAGGAAGCGCTCGATCGGGTCTCTCGCCAACTTTTGACCGAGCAGTGCGGCGGCGCCAATGGCGGGGTTCGCGGTGACCAGTCCAATACCTATTGCGGTGGCCGTCGACAAGCTCGGGAACACGCGCACCTGCAAATCCTGCGTTTCGCGATTCATGTCAGCACTGCCCCGAATTTGTACGCGTGAAGACGGTCCGCTGATCGTGAAACTATCGGTTCGCGCAATGCCGTCGCTGATGGCAACCTCCGCCTTCACTTCATCGAAAGCAAGGCCCTTCCCAAAAAGATCATCAAAATTAAGCGAAAGTCGGCGCGGAATCGCTTGCAGCGACAGCACACCCAGCAATTTTCCGATCCCCGGCTCCATCTCGGTAAATCGGCCTTGCGCGGTTTCAAGCGCGAATTTGCCGCCTAATTTGGCATATGAAAATTGCGCTGGGCTTCCGGCCCAGCTAACTGCCCCGGTCAGCGAACCAGCGCCCCGATCCACACCTTTGGGCAAACCAAATCTCGCCATGAATTTGCCGGCGTCCAACCAGTTCAGCGTCACATCCACTGCCGTATCGCCAAGCACAGCCGAGCCGCCTTTGGGTCGCCAGCGCCCTTTCGCCTCGATGCTGCCGTCGGCATTCGTGAGCTTCACCTGTTCGATGCGCCATTCGTCGACCGCGGGCTGTGCTCGCATCTCAAGTTTGCCGAGTTCGCGACCCTCGCTGATAAAGGTGTCGGCGGTCAAATCCAGTTTGGGCCAGCGCTGACTTTCGGCGGCGGGCAACGCTCGTTCAGTAGCGGTAACGAGCGCTGAGACAGGTACTGGCGTCGGCCACGAAAAACTCTGCAGACGGATGGCGACCGCGTCGACTGTGCCACCGCCGTCCGCCGCCGTATCGAGCGAGATGGTTCCGGTGGCTTCTTTACTGCGCAACGCCAAGCGCCAGCGTTGTCCGGTGGGCTGGGCACGCAAAGTCACGTCGTTAAATTTGTGAGCGTAAAGAACCGCCTCCATCGCACGCATATTGATGTTGACGAAATCTGCGCTGTTACTTTCGCCCGGCAGGCCACTAACGCTCTTTTTGCCCAATACTGTCGGAGCGTTCATGAACGCGATCGCAGCGTCTGCATCCAGCTTCAGCACGTCCCCACGCAACGCATAACCACGCGCCGGCAGGGCTGTTTTCTGCGCACCAATGTCAAGAATCGCCCGTTCAATGACGCGTGCATCGGCAGTGTTGGCGGCGCTTCTCTCCAGAATGGCATGAAGCTGCCCCGGAATTTCAATTGTCAGCCGGTCACGTCCCTTTTCAAGCGCCGCACGTTGCAAATTTATTTTTATTGGCAGCGTCGGGTCTCGTGGTGCTTGAGTCACCTGAAAAATGCTGTCAAGCGGCCAGTGTGGTTGCAGCGTGGCAATATTTACGGTGAGCGTGTTGTCAGACGCTGCCGCCGTCCCGCCAGTTGCACCGCTCGCGCCGGTCCTCGCCTGCGCTGTTTCGAGCGTCCATTGTGCCTGCCCTGCAAGCTGGTCAAACCCCGGATAGGCGTAGCGTTCGCGCACGCGCTCGAGTGCTGCAGAGCCCGAAGCCCGTGTCTTTATCCGCGCACCGTCGGACGCGATAGCCACCTTCAGCGGCCCGCCAAGCGCCTCAGCAGTCAAATTTTCACTACGGAAATCAGCCTCGGTAAAACGAACACTGCCGTAAACGTTGTCGAGCGGCGGAATGTCGCCACCCAGTTCCAGATGATTGCCAGCTAACGCAAACTCGCCGACGATGCGCGACTTTTCCATCGCTGCCAGCGGCAAACTGAGAGCGAGATTCAGTCGTCCACTGCCGCTCGCTTTGGCCGTCTGCAGGAAGCCATCAAGCCACGCGTTAACCGGACTGGCGACCACCCACTGCAGGAAATCATTCACCGGTGCCGCCGCAGTACCGCGAATTTCAAGTTTGGGCGACTCACTCGCAGTGTCATCCAGGGTCACGTCCGTCGCGGAAACCGGAACGCCCGAGATGCTTGCACTGGCAACTTTTGCGCTGATTCGAGTTCCCCGAAAAGTCAGATGAGTATCGATATTTTCGGCACGAGGCCAATGATCTGCGTAGTCGAGTACGCCGCCCTTCACCTGGCCGGTCACCTCGAATATCCCTTCGCGATCATCGCGAAACGGAAAATGCCACAGTGGCCCTTTCAACACAAAACGCCCATCGTGCGCGGTGCCACCGAGTACCGCCAGCCGCAACCACTCACGGGTGTGTGCCGCCTGCGCGACCGGCAAATAGCGGTGCGTTGCCGTGACGTTGCCGCGCGACAGCGTACCGGTCAGATTAGCAACGCCAGGACCGAGTAAATCCGAGTGCCAGCTGCCGCGAATGGTGCCCGCAAGATCTGCGTTTTCAAACGCGATTGACGAAGCATCGATGCTGGTGACAATGACGCCGTTGGCCTCGACCCTGCGCGCCCACTTCAGCGTGCCACGCAGCGCGTCAAAGGTGAGTGGTGCGTCAAATCGCTTTCCAAAGTCAAGCACGATAGCGGAGGGCGTTGACTTCGGTGCCGCCTTCGCGGTCGGCTTGGCAGCTTTTCCCTGCTGTGTTGACAACAACCCACTCAAGAGTCCCGCCGCCCCGGTTGCATTGCGCGCTCCAAGCTGGATCTCGCCTTCACGCGTTGAACCTTTGATCGACGCGGAAAGCCCGGTTACACCGGGTATGCCATCATGCTCGCGCCAGGCGAGGTTCGACAGTTCCGCTGAACCTTCCACAAAGTAGCGACCGAGCGCCGCCTCGCCTGCCTTTGCGTTCGGCAAGCCTTGATTTGACCGATTCGGCTGGTCGTGCCACCTCGCATCAATCGAATTCACCAAACCAGCCGGTTGACTGCGCTGAATGAGTGCGCGCAGGGCATTGGTGAGCGGTAGCGACCTGGAAATCGCCTTGACGCTGCCCAAATCAAGTGTCGACAGCCGTACCGATCCGGCGGTCGATTCGTCACCGCGAAAATCGACCACCACCTCGCCGGTCATCGCAGAGGTTTTAATGTCGGGGTTTGTAACCGCAGTCAGGTCACGCACCGACCAGCGCTGTTGAGTCAGTCTCGATTGCGGGACGTTGCCATCACCGGCTGCAAGCACCTTGTTACGCCACGACAGGCGTCCCGCCAATGATGCCAGTTCCAGCGGCTCCAGCAACCCTGTTCGAGCCTCGGCGGGGTCGGTATCCCGTGCTGCACTAACGACGCCTGATGCCATCGATGGCAAGCGTACTTTGGCCTGCCGCACCTCGAGGTCGGTGGTGACCGCCACCGGTTGCCCATCGTCAATTTCGAACCACACCTGCAAACCGCCGTAGCCGCGGGAAATGTCAATGGGCAACGGAAAGTAGCGCGTGAAAAGTCCCAGATCGGCGTAGTCCGTGCGCAGATAGGCGAGGCCGTCCCAATCGCTGATCTTTTTCAGGTCAGTGCCACTGAAATTGCCGCGCAGGTCAATCGGCGACGCCAACGCCTCAGGCGGCACCGCGCTCATGCCGATGCTGTGCTGCGAGCCGTTAGTGAGCAAGCGAATATTCACGTTCGTGAGTCGTAAAGGCGGCAATTTGCGCCACTCGTCCTGCCATTCGATTTCGCCGCCGACGATTTGCACCAGTCGCTGCTTCAGCAGCCAGTCAATCAGGCCAGGGTCGCCGTCACTCTGGCTTGACAGATCAATGTCAATGCCCGCCACGGTCAGTGAGTTCTGCGCAGTTCGACGTACCACCAACCGTGGTGCACGAATGGTCAAGGCGGACAGCCTCGGCTCAAATAAAAATAGTGAACGCCAGGAGATCGTCGTCTCGACATCAGGCAGTACCAGGAGCGGCTTACCGCGCGTATCCATAATTTGCAGACGCGACAACCTGAGCTCGGGCGACCAGCCGTTCCAGCCTGCCTCAAACCCGTCGATCACGACGCGCTGGCCGGTGATTCGCGAGAGCTCCGACACTACTCGAGGACGGAAACTGTCTGCGTTCGGAATCAACCAGAACCGCGCCGCTGCAACTGCTCCCAAAAAGAGTATTGTGGCCGCCAGCACGCACCAGAAGGTTACGCGTACCCCGTGCCCAGACCATTTTTGCCAAGCCGATAGCGGAGCGCTTGCGTTAGATAGCGGAGGAGCCGGCAACCGCGAGGGGTTCGCCGAAGCGTCCTGTGGATCGGGCTTCTCCTGCATACTAATCGTATTTTAATGTTCTCTGTCTCTATGGTTCAGACACCTTCAATAGACAAAGCGTTCAGCTACAGCCGATTTGCGCAAGGCGTCGCGCGGCGCGATCCGGGATTGGTGGCGCGTGTGTATGCGTCGCCGAACACACGATTTGCCCTTGAGCATTGGCGGGCGGTTCTCGCAGCCTGTACAAGCGACACGATTGACAGCGAATTACGCAAAGCGCGACGCGAACTCATGCTGCGCACTGTGGTTCGCGATCTCGGGCTAAACGCACCTTTTGAGGAAATCGTCGCCGATTTGTCGTCCTTTGCCGACATAGCGCTTGAAGCGGCGACTGCGGCGCAAAGCAAAAAAGTGTTTGGCAGCGCCGAGCCCCCGTATGGATTCTCGACCGTTGCAATGGGCAAGCTCGGAGCGTGTGAACTCAACGTGTCCTCCGATATCGACCTTGTGTTCGTTTGCGATGAACCCTCCAGCGACGCCATGGACAGTTTGAATCGACTGGCACGTGAGGTCACGCGAACGCTTGCGCGTGAAATCGACGGCGAATTTGTATTTCGCGTCGATACCCGTTTGCGTCCATACGGCGATGCGGGGCCGATGGTGCCAACGCTCGATTTTATTGAGCAGTACTTCGTTGCCCAGGGGCGCATGTGGGAGCGATTGGCATGGCTCAAAGCACGCGTGGCGACGGGCAAGCTGGGAACTGCACTGGCGGCCCTGACCACGCCGTTTGTATTCCGCCGCTATCTCGATTTTGACGCCGTGGCCGGCATGCGCGAATTGCATGCGCAATTGCGTGCCGAGAAAAGCGACGCCAACAACATCAAGCTCGGGCGCGGTGGCATTCGCGAGCTTGAATTCGGCGCACAGCTGCGACAATTGGTGCGAGGGGGGCGCGATGCCAGTCTGCGCGCCAAACCCACCATCCCAGCACTTCGTGCGCTTGCCGCAGCGGGCAAGATCGGCGGCGATCAGGCGGATCATCTGATGCAGCAATACCGCTGGCTTCGACGGCTTGAGCACGTGTTGCAATACCGCGATGATCAACAGACACAGTTACTTCCGGGGCGGGTTGGCGATAGCGGTGAATACACGCTGCTCGCGGAAGTGCTTGGATATGCCGACGCTGACGCGCTCACGCTCGTGTTGATGCAAACGAGGGATGAAGTTGCGCTCTTTTTCGACGGCACGCTGACCGGCACATTTGGCGTCAGCGAAGCCACTGCGGCGCAAATTTCTACACGTACACCTGCCTTCATGGATTTCGCGTCATTGCCCGAGACCGCGACGCTGGCGGCGCTTGGGTTTGCCGACGCTGAAAGTACAGCAACCTACCTGCGCAGTACGATGGATAGTGCTCGCGTTCGCGCTCTGCCCGCAGCGAGTCGCACGCGGATGAAGCAGTTGGTGCACACGGCGATTAGCCGGGCCGCGACGACAACGCTGCCCGACGCGGCGTTCAAACGAACGCTGGACTTGTTACTGGCGGTCGCCTCGCGTTCAAGCTATCTCGCATTGATGACAGAGCGTCCACAAGTACTTGACCGCGTAGTTGATCTTGCAGCAGCCAGCGATTGGGCGCTTCGCTACGTCACCAAGCATCCGCTGCTGCTCGACGAGTTGATGGACGGGCGAACGCTCAGCTCTCCGATTGACTACGCGCAGTGGCGCTGCGATCTGGCGGCCAGATTCGCTGAAGCGGGCGACGACGCCGAGCGTGCTATCGATACGATTCGACATTTTCAGCAGGGGGAAACCTTTCGCTTGCTGCTGAAAGACATTGCCGGATTGCTGCCGCTGGAAACGCTGTCGGATCATCTGTCCGCCCTCGCCGATGCAGTGGTCGAGGTCACGCTGGCGCATCTCCTTAACACCGCCAGTTTGCCTCGGAGCGCAACGCTCGCGGTCATCGCCTACGGCCGCTGGGGTGGCAAAGAATTAGGTTACGCCAGTGACCTTGATCTGATATTTCTGATGCCCGACGAAGCTGTGGAGCACCGCGATCAACTCACGCGAGTTGCGCAGCGGCTGCAAAGCTGGCTGATCACGTTAACCGCTGCCGGCCGCGCTTACGACATTGATGTTCGCCTGCGTCCTGATGGCATCGCCGGTCTCCTGCTATCGACGGTCTCCGCCTTCGCCGAATATCAGCGACAGAAAGCCTGGACCTGGGAACATCAGGCCTTAACCCGTGCGCGCTATGCGGCCGGTGACGCCGAGGTCGGCGTGGCGTTCGAGCTGATTCGCCAGGACATCATCGCCAAACCGCGCAAATGGCCCACCCTGCGCGACGAAATCATCGCCATGCGAACCAAAGTCCGTGACGGGCATCCCAACCGAAAACTCACGGAGGTGTTTGATATCAAGCACGACAGCGGTGGCCTCGTCGACCTTGAGTTTGCGGTACAGGCGCTGGTGCTGCACTACGCCGCCACCGAGCCAACTCTGCGCGCCAACCACGGCAACATAGCTCTGTCGATTCGTGCTGGCGAACTGGGACTGGTCGAGGGTGAAACAGGCGCGAATGCCGCCGCCGCCTACCGCACACTTCGCTCACGGCAACACGAACTGCGGCTGCAGGGCGCCGAGCGTGCAGTCGTACCCTTCAGTCAGCTCGGTGAAGAGCGTGTTGCGATTCGGGTGTTCTATGAAGCTGTGATGAATGCTCGATAGGAGTTTCAACTTTCTGTTGAAAAGCTTTCTGCGTAAGGGCTAGGCAGCGTTTTATGCAGTTATCGATAAAGCGAGAAATTAGACTCTAGCCCATAAGGATTGGGGCTTTTGCGAGAAAGCCATTACATTGCGGCATTTTGCTCAGCAGCAAACCGCGTCACGCGCAGGCTGTCTGGGGCGCCGTGGCGACTTCAGATGCCGACATCCATGAGTGCGAAATTGGCGTCTCACTGTGACACGACCCCGGCCGCAGTGCCTGCCGGGTCATCCGTTGTTACGCGAGCGCAAGTGCCCGAGCGCAGGACTGGCCAGAGGCGCTCCCGACCGATGTCGATGCCCGTCTAGGTCGCTTGCAACGCCTTGGCGCAAAGTGCTATAAGCGCGCCCGGCAACGCGCCGAACACAAGGATCGCCAGCGCGTTCGCTGAGATCAACACAGTCTCGGCCCGGCCTGGCATCGCGAGCGCACCTTCTGGTGCCTCGGAGAAGTACATCACGCGAACAACGCGCAAGTAATAGAAAGCACCCACGAGCGATGCGAGAACGGCGACCACGGCAATCCAGGTGTAGCCCGCGTTGATAACGACCTCGATCACCGAAAGCTTTGCCCAGAAACCAATCGTAGGCGGGATGCCCGTGAGCGAGAACATGGCAAGCAGCATGAGGAATGCGTACCAGGGCGCACGACTGTTGAGACCTTTCAGGTCGTCGATGTTGTCGAACTCCACGCCGCGCCCCGAGAGAAGCACCAGGATGCCAAACGAAACAAGTCCAGTGAACGCGTACGCAATTGCATAGAACATGGCCGCCGCGTAGCCGTCCTGGCCGCCGCCGACGAAGCCAAGCAACAGGAAGCCCATGTTGGCGATCGCCGAGTATGCGAGCATGCGCTTGATGTTGGTTTGCGAGATGGCGATCAGGTTGCCGAGTACGACAGAAAGTGTCGCGATGACGGCGAATATGATCGACCAATCGGCTGCTGCTGGCGTTAGCGCTGCGCCAAACAGGCGATACGCCAGCGCGAACGCGGCAAGTTTCGCGGCGGTACCCAGGAAAAGGGTCACCGCAGTCGGGGCACCGTTGTAAACGTCGGGCACCCACATGTGGAACGGCACGACACCGAGCTTGAACGCGACGCCCGCTGCAATAAAGATAACGCCGAGTGCAACTGCGGTTTTGTTTGCTTTAGCCAGCGCCAGCGAAATACCGTTCAGGCTGATGCTGCCGGTTGCACCGTAAAGAATCGACATGCCGAACAGAAGTAAGCCCGACGCCAACGCGCCGAGTACGAAATACTTCATCGCCGCTTCGGTCGCGATGCGGTCATCGCGTTTGAGTGCAACCAGTGCGTACATCGACAGGCTCAAGAGCTCAACGCCAAGGTAGGCCGTGAGCATGCTTGCAGCGCTGGCAATCACCATCATGCCAAGCGTGCCGAAAAGCACCAAAGCGACGTATTCGCCATTGTCGAGCCCGTGCTTTTTGAGATAGCTCCATGAGTAGGCAAGCGCAACCGCAGCTGAGAGCAACATTGCCAGCTTCAACACCGCAGCGACGCCATCGGCAACGAACAGGCCGGAGAACGCCGTTTCGCTGACCGCGCCAGCGATTGGCGTGAAGGGCACGAAGACATAGAGCGCGGTCCACAACAGCGCGCCGATCCCGCAGGAGTAAGTAAACCACTTTTGGCTGCGAGTCACGAACAAGTCAGCGATCAGGATGAGGCCCGCGAGGCAGAGCAACACGATTTCCGGGAGAACGAGCAGGATGTCTTTCATAGTCTTGTTCTCGGGCGCCTACAGTTTGCTGTGCGACACATGCGTGATGAGCGCTTCAACGCTCTTGTGCATCACTTCAGTGAACGGCGCGGGATACAGGCCCATGCCCAGAACGCAAGCGGCAACAAGCATCAGCATCCAGAATTCACGCGGCGAGACGTCTTTCATTTCGCGAACATGATCGTTGCCGATTTCACCAAAAATCACGCGCTTGTACATCCACAAGGTGTATGCGGCACCAAGGATCAACGCGAGGCCCGCGCAGGCGGCGGTCCAGAACATACCCTGCTTCACCGCAGCCAATGTGACGGTGAATTCACCAATGAACCCCGACGTTCCGGGCAGACCAGCGTTGGCCATGCCGAACAGCATCATCAACGCCGCAAATTTGGGCATAACGTTTACCACGCCGCCGTAGTCCGCAATGTTCCGGCTATGCAGGCGGTCATACATCACACCGATACAGAGGAACATCGCAGCGGAAACGAAGCCGTGCGAGATCATTTGCATGAGGCCACCTTCGATGCCGAGTGCACTGCCCTGCCCGCCCACGAAGAGGAAGAAGCCGAGCGTGACGAAGCCCATGTGCGAGATCGATGAATACGCGACGAGCTTTTTCATGTCGGTCTGGATCAGCGCAATGAAGCCGATGTACACGATGGCGATCAGCGAGAGAACGATGACAAACGGCGCCATCATGTGTGAGGCATCCGGCACGATCGGCAGGATGAAACGCAGGAAGCCGTACGCTCCGAGCTTTAATGTGATCGCGGCCAAAATAACTGAGCCGCCAGTGGGCGCTTCAACGTGTGCGTCCGGCAACCATGTGTGCACGGGCCACATTGGCACTTTTACGGCGAACGCGAGAAAGAAGGCGCCGAAGATCAAAATCTGTGGTGTTTTGCCCAGTGGCACTTTGTGGAAATCAGCAATCGTGAAGCTGCCGCCGGTGACGTTGTACAGGTACAAAAATGCAACCAGCATCAACAGTGAGCCGAGCAGCGTGTAAAGAAAAAACTTTATCGCTGCGTACACGCGATTCGGCCCGCCCCAGATGCCGATGATCAGGTACATCGGGATCAGCATCGCCTCGAAGAAAAAGTAGAAGAGCATCGCATCGGCGGCAGCAAATGCGCCATTGATAAGGCCTGACATGATGAGGAAAGCTGCGAAATATTGCGCAGGCTGTTTCTCGATCACGACCCAACCGGCGATCACAACAAGAATCGTAGTGAAGCTGTTGAGCATCACAAACCACATCGACAGACCATCAACGCCCAGGTAGTAGCCGATCTTGTAGCGCTCAATCCACGGTACGTTCTCGACGAACTGCAGCGCGGCGGTTGACGGGTCGAAGCCGGTATAGAGCGGGATCGTGACGAGAAAGCCTGCGACGGCGACGAACAATGCGGCCCAACGAGTTACGTTGGCGCTTTTGTCGCGTCCCGTGGTCATCACGGCGAGGCCGCCGAGAATGGGAATCCAGATGCAGAATGAGAGCAGCATAGTTGATTTATTAGCTCTAGCGCAGCAGCAGCCACGTGAGGAAGCCGAGCACGCCCGCCACCATCACAAAAGCATAGTGATAGATGTAGCCGGTTTGCAAATGACGCAACACGCCCGACAGCGCGCCGATGCTTCTGGCGGAACCATTCACCATCGCGCCGTCGATGATCGCGCGATCACCAGCCTTGAAAAACACTTCGCCCAATTTGCGAGCACCACCGGCAAAGAAGAAGTCGTTAAAGCGGTCGAAGTAGTATTTTTCCTCGAGAATTTTGACGATGAACCCGAATTGCTTGCGCAATTTTGCGGGCAACGCCGGATTGATCACATACAGATAAAACGCCAGCGCTACGCCAACCATTGCGAGCAGAAGGGGTAGCGTAGATAGCCCGTGGATGGCCATGCCCAGCGGGCCGTGAAATTTCGCCGTTAGCGCGGAGAGCGTGTCGTGCTCTTGCGCCACTGCGAGGACACCCTTGAACCAGTCGCCATGCACAATTTTTTCCACGCCGAAAAAGCCGAGGATCGCGGAAGGGATCGCCAGCAAGATCAGCGGGACGGTCACTACCCACGGTGATTCGTGCGGCTTGCCGCTATGGTTGCCATGCCCATGATCGTCATGACGGGAATCCTCATGCGGCGCTTCGCTGTACCGCTGCTTGCCGTGGAAGACGAGGAAGTACATACGGAACGAGTAGAACGCCGTGACAAACACACCAGCCATCACCGCGAAATACGCATAACCGTGACCGAAAATTCTGCTCTCGTGAACAGCCTCGATAATTGTGTCTTTCGAGTAGAAACCTGAGAACAGCGGAAAGCCGATCAACGCGAGCGACCCGATCAAGGACGTGATCCAGGTGATTTTCATGTATTTGCGCACCCCGCCCATGTAGCGGATGTCCTGATTGTGGTGCATGCCGATGATCACCGAGCCTGCTGCAAGGAACAATAAGGCTTTGAAGAACGCGTGGGTGACCAGATGGAACATTGCAGCGCTGTAAGCCGAGACGCCAAGTGCTACCGTCATGTAGCCAAGCTGTGAGAGCGTCGAGTACGCCACGACTCGCTTGATGTCGTACTGCACGATGCCCAGAAAGCCCATGAACAACGCCGTGGTGGCGCCGATGATCAGCACGAATGAGAGCGCCGTCGTCGACATTTCAAACAGCGGTGACATGCGCGAGACCATGAAGATTCCAGCTGTCACCATCGTCGCCGCGTGGATCAAGGCGGAAATCGGAGTTGGACCTTCCATCGAATCGGGCAGCCAAACGTGCAACGGCACCTGGGCAGATTTACCCATCGCACCGATGAATAGCAGTATGCAGGTTGCAGTCATTAAAGACACCACACCGAACGGGCCCATGATGATCGAAATATCTTTGAGCGACGGTGCGGTTTTGAACACAGTTGCGTAGTCGAGGCTACCGGTATAGGCAACGACGAGTGCGATGCCAAGCAGGAAGCCCAAATCCCCGACACGGTTAACAAGAAACGCCTTCATGTTGGCGAAAATCGCGGTTGGCTTGGTATACCAGAAACCGATCAGCAAATATGACACGAGGCCCACTGCCTCCCAACCGAAGAATAGCTGCAGGAAGTTGTTGCTCATTACGAGCATCAGCATCGAAAACGTGAACAGCGAGATGTAGCTGAAGAAGCGCTGG
Organism: Burkholderiales bacterium; assembly: GCA_043753585.1. Taxonomy (GTDB): domain Bacteria; phylum Pseudomonadota; class Gammaproteobacteria; order Burkholderiales; family Casimicrobiaceae; genus Casimicrobium. The sequence continues at coordinate 3,744 of JAYUWL010000053.1, read as the reverse complement.
TAACCGGGATCCTCCTCCATGTAGCCGATGGTGTAGATATGAACCATCAAGGATACGAAGGTCACCACGCACATCATCATGGCGGTAAGGCCGTCGACCAGGAATCCGATCTCCATCTTGAGGCCACCCACCACCATCCAGGTGTAGATCGTCTCGTTGAAGCGCGCGCCTTCCATCGCCACGGCCCACAGCGTCTGCGCCGAGAGCACGAAGGCCAGCGCCACCCCGGCAATCGTCAGACTATGGGTGACGCGACGGCCGATACGATTGCCGCCGAATGCGGTTCCAAATACACCGGCGACCAGCGCGCCCGCCAAAGGCGCCACTGCCACGGTCAGCAACGTGGACGCGGAAAGGGTTTGACTCATCGTTTTATCAGCCCTTGAGCGTATTGAGTTCGTCCACGTTGATGTTGGACTTGTTGCGGAACAGTTGAACCAATATCGCCAGGCCGATGGCGGATTCGGCGGCGGCTACCGTCAGTATGAAAAACACAAAAATCTGGCCGCGCATGTCGCCCAGGTAATACGAGAAGGCGACGAAATTGATGTTGACGGCCAGCAACATCAGCTCGATGGCCATCAGCAGGATGATGAGGTTCTTGCGGTTGAGAAAAATGCCGACCACCGCAAGCGCAAACAACATGGCGCCGAGTGACAGGAAATGCCCGAGCGTCAATGTCATGCTTTTTTCTCCAGGGCCGGAGCGGTCGCTGGCACTGCCGGCACGGGCACCGCGACCTGCGCCGGTTGGGTGGCTGCGAGTTTGACCATCTGCAACCGGTCGCCCGGGCGCACCCGGATTTGATCGGTGGCGCTTATGTGTTTGCTGTCCTTGCGCCCGCGCAACGTCAGCGCGATCGCCGCGATGATGGCGACCAGCAAAATAACCGCGGCAATCTGCACCGGAAAAATATAGCCCGAATATAGCAAGCGACCGAGCTCACGCGTGTTGGAGAACTGACCCGGGATCTGCCCCGCAGCGGCCAGCGCCTTGGGCTCTTCACTGACCCGGAAGCCACCCATCAGGACGGCCGCCATTTCGAGCGCAATCACCACGCCCACTAGCACCGCCAGTGAGCGGTGGCGCCAGAAGCCCTTGCGCACGCTGTCGATGTTGATGTCGAGCATCATGACCACGAACAGGAACAACACCATCACGGCACCGACATAGACCAGCACCAGCACGATCGCCAGAAACTCGGCCTTCAGCAGCATCCAGATCATCGCGGCCTGAAAGAAGGACAACACCAGAAACAGTGCCGCGTGCACGGTGTTGCGCGCGGTGACGACGCGAAACGACGCGAACAGCAGCAACGCCGAAAAGACGTAGAACAGACCGGCTTTCAAATCCATGGCTGGGTTTTTTTCTTATGGACGACAAGCGCTTTAGCGGTACTTGGCGTCTGCGCTGCGACGGGCAGCGATTTCGCTTTCATAGCGGTCACCAACGGCCAACAGCATTTCCTTGGTGAAATACAGGTCGCCGCGTTTCTCGCCGTGGTACTCGAAAATATGCGTTTCAACGGTCGAATCGACCGGGCAGCTTTCTTCGCAAAAACCGCAGAAGATGCATTTGGTCAAGTCGATGTCGTAGCGCGTGGTGCGGCGTGAACCGTCGTCGCGCACTTCCGACTCGATCGTGATCGCCAGTGCCGGGCACACCGCCTCGCACAATTTGCAGGCGATGCAGCGCTCTTCACCGTTCTCGTACCGGCGCAGCGCATGCAGGCCGCGAAAACGTGGACCGGCAGGCGTCTTCTCCTCCGGAAACTGGACCGTGATCTTGCGCCGGAACATGTAGCGGCCGGTCACGGCCATGCCCTTGAACAGCTCCAGCAACATGAAACTGGACAGGAAGTCCTTGAGCGAAAAAGGTGCTGAAGCCGGCGCGGCGGGAGAGGTAATAGCGGTCATGGCTTATTTCCAGATGTTGAAGGACGTTTGCATCCAGCCGCCGATTACCACCAGCCAGATCAAGGTCACCGGAATAAAAATCTTCCAGCCCAGACGCATGATCTGGTCATAACGGTAGCGGGGGAAAGTCGCCCGAACCCACAGGAACATGGTCACCACGACGAAGGTCTTGGCGGCGAGCCAGATCCAGCCAGGTATCCAGTCGAGGAACGCGAACGGCGATAACCAGCCGCCCAGGAACATGATCACGCACAAGGTCGAGACCAGAATCATGTTGGCGTATTCGGCCAGGAAAAACATCGCGAAAGACATGCCTGAGTACTCGACCATGTGTCCGGCGACGATTTCGGACTCACCCTCCACTACGTCGAATGGGTGGCGATTGGTCTCGGCCAGGCCGGCGATGAAATAGACCAGGAAAATAGGCAGCAAGGACAACCAGTTCCAGGACAGGAACCCGACACCATGGTCGGCAAACATGCCTTTGCCCTGGCCCATGACAATGTCGGTCATGTTCATGCTGGCCGACACCATCAGCACTACAACCAGGCAAAAACCCATCGCAATTTCATAGCTGACCATCTGCGCCGATGCCCGCAGCGCACCCAGGAAAGCGTATTTGGAATTGGACGCCCAGCCCGCGATGATCACCCCGTAAACCTCCAGCGATGTCATGGCCATGAGAAACAGCAAGCCTGCGTTGACGTTGGCCAATGCCACGTCGGGCCCGAACGGAATTACCGCCCAGGCCGCCAAGGCCGGCATGATGGTCATGATCGGGCCCAGCAGGAACAAGCCCTTGCTGGCGGCGGAGGGCACGATGATTTCCTTGGTCATCAGCTTGAGCGCGTCGGCAATCGGCGTGAACAAGCCGCTCGGCCCTACCCGGTTGGGGCCGTGGCGTAACTGCGTAAACGCAATCGCCTTGCGTTCCCAAAGCGTCAGGTAGGCGACGCAGCCCATCAAGGGCAACAGCACCGCCACGATCTTGATCAGCGTCCATAGGACAGGCCACGCCACCAACGTCCACCAAGGGGCGGAAACCAGTCCCAGACCGCCGGAATAGATCTGCTCGATCAAGCGGTCGCCTCCGCATGCTGGTGGCCGGCATGCACCGCTGTACGATCGGCATGCGCATCGACCGTGAGTTGCAGCGAGGTCGCGCGACGCACGATCGAGTCGAGCTGGTAAATGCTCGCCACCGCCGGCTCGCCCGACGCGGCCGTCAGGTCAATCGCCGCGTCGCTTCGGTTGCTCAATTTGTTCTGCGCGACCAGTGCGGAGCCAGCCACGCCATCGAAACCGGCGCGCTTCAAAACGTCGAGCGAAGACTCGAAATCGAATCCCGGCAAACCCAGCATGTTGGCCAGGACCCGCAGCACTTTCCAGGCAGGTCGCGCATCGCCGGCCGGCTTGACCACGGCGTGAAAGCTCTGCAGCCGCCCTTCCGCATTCACAAAACTGCCCGGGGTTTCGGTAAAAGGCGCAATCGGCAACACCACATCGCTGAACGCAAGGTTCGCCTTGAACGGGCTCAAGCTCACCACCATGGCGCTGCTGGCCAAAGCGGTTGCAGCGGCCGCGCCGGACGCGGAATCGAACTCGGGCTCATTGTTCAGCAGCAGCACCGCCTTGAGCCCGCCGGCAAGCATTTGGCCCGCGTGTTGCCCACCGGCACCGGGCACCGCGCCCACCAGCTGCGCACCCACGGTGTTGGCCGCTTCGGTCAGATAACCGACCGTGGCACCGGTTTCTTGCGCGATCCAGTTGGCCAACATCAGAAGGCTGGACGCCTTGCCATGATGCGCCGCCGCATTGCCCAGCAAAA
>JAYUWL010000052.1:0-2233 GCA_043753585.1 Burkholderiales bacterium | reverse complement strand
TCGCCCTGAATTTCAATTTCACGCAGCTGACCACGCAAGCGCACGACTGACGCCGTCAAGTCGAGCAAACCGACCTTGAGGTTGCGCATCTCGGCTTCTATGCGCGAACGGTGGATAGAAATCTCACCGGCCTCGTCGGCCAATTGCTCAACCGAGTCACTGCGAACACGCAAAAACGCCGTGCCAACATCGGCGGCCAAAGGCGCTGCGACGACCGTCGGGCGAATGGCCAGACTGCGCGCGATTTCAGTCAACGAGCGCGGCTGCGTTACAGCTGCCGTGGTCGCCAATGGCGCGGCCGTTTCTGTCGTCACGGCAAACGTCGGCTCCGTGACAACGTCCGAGTCAACCGCATCAAGCTCCGGCTCAAACGTCTCCGCTGCAGGCGCGGCCGCTGCAGCAAATCGCGGCAAAACCACGTCTTTTTCACCACGCGTGAGCCTCTCCAGCAAGAAGGCGATGTCGTCCAAGTACTCGTCGAAATTGTCGAATACCGCTGGAGCGGGCTCGTCGCTCACGTCCAGCAGATGTGTTTCAAGGTTGTGCGCCACTTCGCCCAACCTCATGGCGCCCGCCATCCGCGCGCTGCCTTTTAAAGTGTGCAATGTGCGCTTGAGGCCGTCCGAATGCGCGGGATTGCGAACGTCGTTGCGCCACGCGTTGACCTGCGCGCTGGCGGTTGGAAATAATTCCTGCGCCTCTTCAATGAAGATGGGCAACACCTGATCGTCGATGTCATCGCGAACGTCTACCAGCGGATCTTCGCCGCTGCGTGAAACGGAAACAGCGACAGGACGAGGATCAACGGGTGGCGCGATGCGTGCTGTTGCCACAGTGGGCACTAGGGCTAAAGGAACAACAACGGCTGATACCGCGGGCGGCGTTGAAACAAAACGATTGACCACAAAGGCACCGACCGTAGCCACGGCAACCGTGGCTGAGGCCATAACAGGCGACCCGCTTGCAACGGCTGGGACGGACGGTACTTGATGGGGTGGCACTGCCGCACGCGCAACGGGCGGCAAGGCGGCAACAACGGGCGACGACGCGACTGGCGCCACCATCGCGTCAAAGGTTTCGATTGGCGGTTCTATCGCAGAACCAGGCGCGTCCGCCCCTTGCGCCGTCAGAGCGGCGTCATTGCTCCCTAATGCCGTCGGCGCTGGCTCCGTGGAAACCGCCATCGGCGTGTCCACCGCTTGTGTGCCACCCGCAATCAACGATTGCGCTGGCGCAACAGGTGCAGCCACATTCCAGTCGCGTGCCGTCACCGACAATTCAAACGCGCGCTCTTCGGCGTGAGTTTGCTCCAGCAATTCAACTTCCACACCCAGATCGGCGTTGCCGGCATCAGCGATCAGGTCGTGCAACTGCACGCGGGAGCGCTCGATGTATACGCGCTCTTCCGGTGACGTCGGCGACTGCGCCTGAAGACGCAATGTGGCGGTGCGCAAGGACTGGGTGGCAGCGGCAAACACGCTTATGACGGACGCCGTGCGCCCTGAACGACGAATCGCCATCAGCGCGCTTTCGACCAGGCCTGCAAAGTCTCCAATGTCAAAAAACCCGGCAGTGCGATGAATGCCGCACAACGTGTGACTGGCGCGAACCATCGCATCACTCGGTGGAAGTTCGGTATCGAACTGCATCAACGTCAGTTCATAGTCGAGCGTCTGTAAGTGCACGCGTGTTTCGTCAGTCAATATCGAGAACAACGCGCGCGAAACGCAGACGCCCAGCACATCAATGTCGTCGCTCTGAGAGTTCATTACAAACTCAAACTCGGGATGGAAAATATCAACCTGTTCGCGCGTGGGTTCACTAGCCACAAAGGCCTGAAAAGCAGGGATATCGAGTGGTGCCGAGACGGTTGGCGGCGAGGGTTGATTGACGGCCAACGTGGCAGCTGCGTTTGCCAACAACGCGTCCAACTCGGCCTCGCCGATATCGATGCAGTCAGTCGATCCGATCAAGAGCGGGGTTTCTGCGACGAACATCGCTGGTTCCGCTTGCTTTGAAGCGCTGGGGGCCGGGTCTGCCGCAGATTTCGAACCGCTGCCACCGAAGCGCGGCGTGCAGTTTTCGACCAAGCCGTCGAGCACTGACACGTCCAGCGTAACGTGATGTTTGGTGTGCAAATCTTCGATCCAGGATGCGAAGTGCTCCGCGGCCGCGCCGATCAGCTTGAGCTCTGGTTCGTTCAGCGGACGCTCTGTCTCAAGTGCTGCGTTGA
>JAYUWL010000051.1:0-6973 GCA_043753585.1 Burkholderiales bacterium | reverse complement strand
GGCGACATCGGCCCGCTCGCCGCCAAGCCGGTGATGGAAGGCAAGGGCGTGCTGTTCAAGCGCTTCGCCGACGTCGACGCCATCGATGTGGAAATGAGCTGCACCGACGTCGACGAGATCATTACCGTGGTCAAGAACATCGGCGTCACCTACGGCGGGATCAATCTGGAGGACATCAAGAGCCCGGACTGCTTCCGCATCGAGACGGAACTGCAGGACCTGCTGGATATCCCGGTGTTCCACGACGACCAGCACGGCACGGCGATCATCGTCGGCGCTGCGATCACCAATGGTTTGCGCGTTGTTGGCAAGAAGCCGGAAGACGTGAAGCTCGTGTGTTCGGGCGCGGGCGCGGCGGCGCTCGCGTGCCTGGACATGCTGGTGGCCATAGGCATCAAGATTGAAAATATTTGGGTATCGGACATCAAGGGCGTGGTGTGGCAGGGCCGCGTTGAAGAGATGGACGACAACAAGGCGCGCTACTCCAAGGCGACCAATCTGCGCACCGTTGATCAATTGCTCGACGGCGCCGACGTGTTCCTCGGACTCTCAGCCGCCCGCGTTTTGAAACCAGAGTGGCTCGCAAAAATGGCGATGAGCCCCTTGATTTTGGCGCTCGCAAACCCGGAGCCGGAAATCATGCCAGACATCGCGAAGGCTGCACGGCCCGACGCGATCATCGCAACCGGTCGAAGTGATTACCCGAATCAGGTGAACAATGTTCTCTGCTTCCCGTTTATCTTCCGCGGCGCACTGGACGTCGGCGCGACGACGGTCAACGAGGCGATGAAAGTCGCAGCGGTCAAGGCGATTGCTGACCTTGCAATGGCCGAACAAAATGATCAGGTGGCCGCGGCCTATGGCGACAGCGGCTCGCTCTCGTTCGGCCCTGAGTATTTGATTCCAAAACCGTTTGACCCGCGCTTGATTGTTCGCATCGCACCAGCGGTGGCCAGGGCCGCGATGGATTCCGGCGTTGCCACGCGACCAATCAAGGATTTCGACGCGTACAAACAGCAGCTCGCGCAGTTCGTTTATCACTCGGGCGCGGTAATGAAACCCATCTTCGACTCAGCGCGCAAGTCGCCGCGTCGTGTGGTTTTTGCGGAAGGCGAGGATGAGCGCGTGATGCGCGCTGTTCAGGTGGTGGTTGATGAGGGTATTGCCAAACCAATCCTGATCGCGCGCCCCGCGGTCTTCGAAAAACGGCTGGAGAAATTCGGCCTGCGCATGAAGCCGGGTGTTGATATCGAGCTGATCAATCCGGAACAGGATGATCGCTTCAGCGCGTATTGGCGGGAATATCACCAGCTAACGCAGCGCTCCGGCATGAACGCGCAACTCGCCAAAATCGAGATGCGCCGTCGCCTGTCACTTATCGGCGCAATGATGGTGCGCAAGAACGACGCCGATGCGATGATCTGCGGCACCTACGGAACTCATGACATTCATTTGCGCTACATCGATCAGGTGTTGGGGCTGCGCAAGGGGGCACATGAGTATGCTGCGATGAACGGTCTCATGTTGCCGGGTCGTCTGCTATTTTTGGTGGACACACATGTCAACTATGATCCCACGGCAGAGCAATTGGCTGAGATCACCATCATGGCGTCTGAGGAGTTGCAGCGCTTCGGCATCACGCCGAAAGTGGCGCTGTTGTCTCATTCCAATTTCGGCACAGCCAATACTCCGTCAGCGTTAAAAATGCGGGAAGCCCTTCGCCTTATCCGGGCGCGAGCACCGCAGCTTGAGGTCGATGGTGAAATGCATGGCGACTCGGCGCTCGATGAGGATTCACGTAAAGGGGTGGACGATTCGCCACTCACGGGATCCGCCAATTTGCTCGTGTTCCCGAATATCGACGCCGCTAATATTTCGTATAACCTTCTGAAGACGGCTGCCGGTAACAACGTTGCTGTTGGGCCAATCTTGTTGGGCTGCGCGAAGCCTGTTCACATCCTGACGCCGAGCGCTACCGTCCGGCGTATCGTGAACATGACCGCACTGGCGGTGGTAGACGCCAATAACGCCCGCTGATCCGGAAAGGGGGCACTCGCAAATGCATGACCAGCAAACGCCGAGTCCTTGGATGGTTCGCCACGCGCAGTTAGTGCAGCCGGGGTCGAGCTTGCTCGATGTCGCGTGCGGACGTGGGCGGCATGCAAAATTTTTCGCGCAGCACGGTGCGCATGTGACGGCGGTGGACGTTGATGAAGCGGCGCTCGCGTCGTTTCGTGGCTTTCATGACATCGTGCAAGAGCGGCGCGATCTCGAAAAATATGGCTGGCCGTACGCGCCGGAATCGTTCGACTGCATCATCGTCTGTAATTACCTGTGGCGTCCGAATGCGATGTCGCTTCTGGCGTCGATCAAACCCGGTGGACTGTTGCTCTACGAAACGTTCATGGATGGAAATGAGCGCTTTGGCTCACCCTCACGTCAGGAACATTTGCTTCGTGCCAATGAGTTGTTGCAATGGATCGACGGCTCGTTTGACACGCTGGCTACTGAGCAAAACCATGAGTTTGGCTCAGGCGGAGTGCCGGTCGCCAAGAAGCAGAAAATTGCAGCAATCAAGCATTAGGTCGCTGGTCGTTATCGTTTGCCATGCGGGCCTCGATCTCTTTGATCAGCGCGCGGGCTTCGTCGCCCTCGGGGATCGGGCGCCCGCTGTCGCGCCATTCAACTGCCGCCTTAAAGCCCTCGCTCTGCGCATAACGCCGGAACCATAAGCCCTCGGGATTGTGGCGCGTTATGCCATCAAACACGGTGGCCATCATCTGCGCCTGCTCCAGTCCGGTGGTCAACATGAGTTGATTGATCACGAGCTTGTGCATGGCCAGTTGCCCGCGCGGCACCCCGGCTATTCGACTGGCAAGCTCGACGGTGGCCTGCTCAAGCTCGGCTGTCGGCACCACCGTGTTGGCGAGTCCCCAGGCCCCAGCCGTGCGGCCATCGATGGTGTCGCCGGTAAACATCATTTGTTTGGCGCGGGTTGGGCCGATACGATGCGTCCACATGGCGGTGGTGGGGCAGCCCCAAACCCGGGTAGGCATATAGCCGATGCGGGCATCCTCAGCCATCACCAGCAAATCGCAACAGAGCGCGATATCGCTGCCGCCCGCCGCAGCGTAGCCATGCACTTTGGCGATGGTTGGTTTGCTGCAACGCCAGAGGCTCATAAAATCCTCAGTGGTCCGCTTCATGTAGGCATAGTCGACCATCGGGTCCCATGGATAAGTCTCCTGTTTTGCCGGATGCTCGTCGCTGCCCTCAGCAAAAAGCGCAAGATCGTATCCTCCGCAAAAGCCCTTGCCCGCGCCCTCGACAATGATGACGTGAATCGCGTCGTTGCTTTGCGCCCAGTCGACAGCGGCGCGAATTTCACGAGGCGTTTCGTCGTTGATCGCGTTGAGGCGGTCGGGACGATTCAGCAGCAGGCGGGCGATGCGTGGCGACGCACTGTCGGCTTCGATTTGCAGGGTTGAAAACTTGGGCATGACGCATTCCTTCAGCATGGGGACAGGACAAAAAAGTTGACTGCACACGTTAAACGGCAACTTCAACTATATAGTCAGTGCTGACTGTATATTCTTTCTGATTGACAGTCAATGCTGACGGTTTCTATACTGCAGCATGAACCCTGCCAGTAAATCTAGGAAGCCTGTTTCTCGCGGAAAAGTAGACACCGCAGTGCGCTGTGGCTCTATTGCGTGCAAAGCGCCACAGGTCGGGAGCGGCGATGCTGGCGCGCCGCATGGTAATAGTGCAAGCCAGCGTGGCACTACTCGTGCCCGACTGCTTGAAGCGGCAGTTGATTCGCTCATTGAGCTTGGGGTGGCCCGCACGTCCACGCTGGAGGTACAGCGGCGCACTGGACTCAGTCGTGGCGCGTTGCTACATCACTTTCCGAGTTACGCTGACTTGCTTGCCGCGACCGTGTCAGAACTGGTTTCACGCAATGAACAGGGCGCGCGACGCATGCGCAACAAATTCAGCGCTCACGCCGATCCGCTAGATCGCGCAGTGCGAACCTTAGCTGCAATTGTCAGCCAGCCTTCATATCTGGCTGAGCTTGAACTCTGGGCTGTTGCGCGCACCGACACTTCGCTGCGAGTTGTGCTGCGGGCGCAAGAGCGGCGTGCGCGGGCCGACAGCGAGCGGGTGACTGCAGAGGTTTTCTTTCCGCTGCGCGAACGATCCGGGTATGACGCGGTGGTTGCGTTAAGCCTCGAATTGCTGCGAGGCCTTGCGCTGTCAGGCGTGTTGCGTACAAGCAGTGCGCGACGCGAACAGTTGATCAATCAGTGGGTGACGGCGGCTAGCGTCTTGCTAGACGTCATGCCCGCTTCGCCTTTAGCAAATGAGGTAGGGCGCCTAACGAGCGGCGACCAGCCGCTCACCGTCCACCCGTAACTTGCCGTTTTCCGTGGTCTCCGCAACCATCCACGCAGCAAATGCTTCGTTGCTAAACCTGAAAAACTGCGCGTTATAGTCGCTGTGGACGCCGACTTGATCCAGGTACGCCGGAATGTCACTCAGAAGCATGCCGCCACGCCACATGATCGAGTAGATGAACATCGTCTTGACCACGTTTTTTGCGATGCGCATGTCGTCAGCGGCGAAAAATTCCAGCTTCTCGCTCGCTCGCGTTAGCGCACCGGAATAGTCCGTAAACATCGGGCCGTGACCGGGGATGACGAGGGCTACATCAAGGTCGGTGAGGCGCCTGAAGGTGGCGCGTTGCGCGGCGAGCGGTTTCGCGTCAACCGCTTGTGGTGGCACAAAACCGCAGCCGTTTTCCCAGAGCGCATCAGCAGAAATCAGAATTCGCAACCGGGGTGAGTAAAACACCAGGGATCCCATGTCGTGCCCAGGTGTGGCAATTGCATTCCACGCCTCACCTCCAAGCTCTACTTGCTGTCCCGGCTCAATGACATCGTCCCAGGCGAAGCGCTCACATTCCTGATCAGCGTAGGACAGCATTTGTTCCGGCGCATCCCAGTTGACGAGCGCGGGTTGTTCATCGACGGGAACCGCAATCGAGCAACCCGGATGAGCACGTTGCAGCTCGGCATTTCCGCCAATATGGTCGCTGTGAATGTGCGTGTTGATGATGCGGCCGAGCGACGGGCCGTCCCATTCTTCGAGCACGGCACCGACTTTGGCGAGCGTGACGTCGTTGAAACGGCCGTAGCCACTGTCGATGAGCGTCGCGCTTTCGTGGTCGCGAAACATGACGTGATTGGCGGAGAGCCAGTCGCGTTCGATGAAGCACATGTGGGGCGGTAGTGTCACTCCGCAACCCCTAATAAATGCGCAGAAAATCCATGCTGCTCAAGGAGAGCGAGCAGCTGTGTCACGTGCACTCGATCACGCGTTTCGAGCGTTAATTCCACCTCGGTCGATTTCACGCTGAACACGCCGAACAGACGCTGATGCTCCACGTCAACCACGTTTGCACCCACATCGGCCACCACTTTGGTGAGCTTCGCAAGCGCGCCTGCGACGTCGGGTAGCTTGACTCGAACGCGGATCAAGCGCCCTTCACGCACGAGGTTGCGCATGAGGATGCTCGCGAGAATGCGCGAATCGATATTGCCACCGCACAGCACCACACCGACCTTTTTGCCAACGAATCGGTCAGGATGTTGCAGCAGCGCGGCGATGCCCGTGGCGCCCGCGCCTTCAGTCACTGTCTTCTCAATCTCGATCAACAGGGCAATCGCCTCTTCAATGGTTGCTTCATCAACCAGCAACATGTCCATGACCAGCGCACGAATGATCGTTAGCGGCAGCTCGCCAATATCGCGAACCGCGAGGCCCTCGGCGATGGTTTCAGTTCCCACGCTAACCGGCTCACCGCGCAGTCGTTGCGCCATCGCAGAGAAGGTTTTTGACTCGACACCATAGACCTCAATTTCAGGCTTGACCGAGCGAGCCGCCACCGCGCATCCTGCGAGCAAACCACCCCCACCCACCGGAATCACCAACGTGTCCAGATGCGGTGCCGCCTCCAGCATTTCGAGAGCCAAAGTGCCTTGTCCAGCAACGATGTACGGGTCATCAAACGGATGCACAAACGTGTACTGATGCTGGGCCGCAAGCTCACGGGCATGGGTAGAGGCTTCGGCGAGTGTGTCGCCAATCAACACCACTTTTGCGCCGTGACCTTCGGTGTTGCGAACCTTTACAAACGGCGTGTAGGCCGGCATCACAATCGTCGCCGGAATGCCCAATCGACCCGCGTGATACGCCACGCCCTGCGCATGATTGCCCGCGCTCATCGCAATCACGCCGCGCGACTTTTCTAAGGCGGTGAGCGAGAGCAATTTGTTCAGGGCGCCACGCTCTTTAAAGCTCGCTGTGAACTGCAAGTTCTCAAACTTGAGCCACACCTCACAATTGAAAATTCGCGAAAGAGTTTTTGAATGCAGGCAGGGCGTGTTTGCAATCGCGCCAGCGATTTTGTCGCGGGCGGATTGCACGTCGGCCAGGGTGACGGGTAGGTCTTTTATGATGCTCATGCGCATGATTGTAAGAGCGAGGAAATTGCGACCGGTCTACTTCGCATCGCCCAGGCATTTTCGGGATTCGACGCGCCGCGAAAGGCTTCCTGTTTTCGTCGCCTGGACGGCATGTTGATGGTTTCAGACGCCTCACTGACACACGTCAATGCCTGCATCATGCGAATGTGTAACTCTCGCCCTCATTGTTAAGTATCTGGAGATGGATCATGCCCCACCTGTGCCTGCGCATCATTCGCGAGGAACACGCTGCGCTGGCTGCGATGCTGCGCTCGCTAACGCTGATGGTTGAGCGCGGTCCGAAGCGCGACACCGAGGCTTTTTTCACGGTGTTGCGTGCGATGCTTTTTTATGTCGACGAGTTCCCGGAGCGCTTGCATCATCCGAAAGAAACCGAGCTGCTGTTTCCCAAAATCCGACGCTCTTTCCCTCAGATCAGTGCTGAC
>JAYUWL010000050.1:0-21072 GCA_043753585.1 Burkholderiales bacterium | reverse complement strand
ATCGACACCACGCGGGCGTCATTGTCACGAAACCGGTCACGATGTTTGACGTAGAACGAGCCGGGCGCATAGCGGGCAAAGTGCAGCTCGGTGGAGCGCGCGCCGAGATACAGCGTTTCGTTCAAATCCGTGCGCAGCGTGTTCACCGTGGCGAGCGCCTCCCGCTCGTACGCATCAAGGGGCGCATCGGTGAGCCAGAGCGTGTCGTCACCACGGCGTCGCACGCTCAGTTGCGCCGCCTCGGCTCGCCCAACTTGCGCCGCTTGCAGCTGACCGCCGTCAGCTAGCGCATGCCCCTGACCTGAAAGATCGTTCGTCAACGCGACTGAAAAAATGGAAGCACCGACGTACCACCCAGTCGTTGAAAGTGCATTTGTGATTTGTTCGGTGACTGTCTGCATCGGTCAATTCTAGAATCAGGAGATGTTCGCGGCCCGCGCCGCATTTACAACCCAACCAAGGCGGCATCCATGCGCGTAGTCATTACCGGCGGTGCCGGGTTCATCGGCAAGCGGCTCGCAGCGAAACTGCTGGAACGCGGCTCGCTTACCGACGCAGCGGGACAGGTTCGCGAAATCACGGAACTCGTGTTGGTTGACATGGCTCCGGCCCAGAATGAGCCGTGGCTCATCGACAAGCGTGTGACGCAAGTCGTAGGCGACATTACTGATCGTAATGTGTTGGCCACGGCCCTCACGCAGGACACAGGCAGCATCTTTCACCTGGCCGCTGTCGTCAGCGGTCAAGCCGAGGCGGACTTCGACATCGGCATGCGCGTCAACGTCGATTCGACGCGAACGTTGCTCGAACTCACGCGGCTCTTGCCTATGCCACCGAAATTCGTGTTCACCAGTTCCATCGCAGTGTTCGGCGGTGCGCTGCCTGCCGTGCTACCGGACGATCAAATTATGACGCCACAGGGTTCCTACGGCGCACAAAAAGCGATGTGTGAATTGCTGGTGTCCGACATGTCGCGCCGCGGGATGATTGATGGCCGCTCGCTGCGTTTGCCGACCGTCACGGTACGCCCCGGCAAGCCGAACAAGGCCGCATCAAGCTTTGCCAGCGGCATCATTCGCGAGCCGCTGGCGGGGGCTGACTTCGTGTGCCCCGCTTCGCCGGAGGCGAAGATGTGGTGTCTGAGCCCGCCACGTGTGGTCGGCAACATCATCATCGGCCATGAAGCGCTAGCCAGTGCGCTTCCGTACACACGAAGCGTGAGTGTGCCCGGCATCACAGTGTCCGTTCGCGAGATGGTGGAAAGTCTGCGTCGGGTCGCAGGCGACGCGTTCGCAGCGCGCATATCGTGGCAGCTTGACCCGGTTGTGGATCGGCTCGTGTCATCATGGCCGCAGGCTTTCACCGCACATCGTGGAAAATCACTAGGCATGACGATTGATGCGGGCTTTGATGACATCGTTCGCGCGCACATCGCCGCAATGACGAGCCAAGGAGGCTAAAAATGAATGCAAGAATGGAATGGGACGTAACGAAGGTCAAAGCCGCTGTTTCTCCGCAAGAATGGCAAACACGGGTTGATCTCGCGGCTTGCTACCGCGCCGTGGCGATGTTGGGCTGGGACGATCTTGTGTTCACACACATCACGGCGAAAATTCCGGGCGAAGGGCATAATTTTCTGATCAATCCGTACGGTTTGATGTTCGAAGAAATCACCGCCTCCTCGCTCGTCAAGATCGACCTGTATGGCAACAAGCTCGACGGCAATCCGCATCCGATCAATCCTGCGGGATTTGTGATTCATAGCGCGGTGCACGCAGCGCGCGAGAACGCGCAATGTGTGCTGCACACGCACAGTCTGAATGGCGTGGCCGTTAGTGCGCAAAAGGGTGGTGTGCTCCCGATTTCGCAGCAGTCCATTTTCATCCTCGCAAGCCTCGCCTATCACGGCTACGAAGGCGTGGCGTTGATGGACGACGAAAAGCCTCGGCTGGTGTCGGATCTCGGCAACAAGAATTTTTTGATGCTGCGCAATCACGGCCTGCTGACCGTGGCGCCGACCATCGCCGACGCCTTCCAGCAGATGTATTTTTTCGAGGCCACTTGTACGATTCAGGTTCGTGCACAGGCGGGCGGCGGCGAGCTTTTGATGGTGCCACAATCCATCATCGACATGGCGCAGGCGCAGGCAAAACAGGCGACCAAGGGCAAGGGCGGCATGATTAGCTGGCCTGGTTTGTTGCGGCGTCTGGATCGTCGATTCCCCGGATACGATCAATAGTGCGTTTGCCTTGGACGAACACACGATTCGCCTGCACTACCATCGCATATTGACGCCAGAAGGAGCACTGTGTCGGATACGCTGAATCGAGATGAATTGTTTACGGGCACGATGCCAGTGGCGGAGCGGCAACGCTTCGATGTGGCTGCGCTGGAGTCGTATTTGTCTGCGCAGGTCGATGGGTTCGCAGGCCCAATGACCGTTGAGCAGTTTAAGGGCGGGCAATCCAATCCGACTTTTAAACTCATCACGCCGCGCAAGACTTACGTATTGCGGTCGAAGCCTGGCCCCGCTGCAAGACTGCTGGCATCAGCCCACGCGGTTGATCGTGAATTTCGCGTAATGAGTGGGCTTTCGGGTAGCGAAGTTCCAGTCGCGACGATGTATTGTTTATGCGAGGACGAGTCGGTCATCGGGCGCGCGTTTTATGTGATGGCTTTTGTTGATGGCCGCGTGCTGTGGGATCCGCAACTTCCGGGCATGACTCCCGAGCAACGGGCGGCGATTTTTGACGAGATGAATCGCGTGAAGGCGGCACTGCACAAGGTGGATTTCGCAGCAGCGGGCTTGTCGGATTACGGCAAACATGATGGCTATCTGGCGCGACAAATCGCGCGCTGGGGCAAGCAGTACCGCGCGTCCGAAACCGAATCGATCCCCGCGATGGATGCGCTCATCGAATGGTTGCCAGCGCACATTCCGGCTGGCGAAGAAACAAGTATCGTGCATGGCGATTACCGTCTCGACAACGTGATCTTTCACGCGACCGAGCCGCGCATCCTGGCGGTGCTCGACTGGGAGCTCTCCACGCTCGGTCACCCACTGGCCGACTTCGCGTATCACTGCATGACGTGGTATCTGCCGCCTGGCGTGGGGCGTGGGCTCGGCGGCATTGATCTCACAGGCACCGGGATTCCGACAGTGCAGGAATACATCGCACGCTATTGCGGGCGAACCGGACGTCAGGACGGCATCCCCAATTTTAAGTTCTACATGGCATACAACATGTTTCGCATGGCGGGCATTTTGCAGGGCATCATGAAGCGCGTCGTTGACGGTACAGCGGCGAGTGCGCAGGCCGTTGCGATGGGCAAATCAACACGACCGATTGCCGAGCAGGGCTGGGCAGTCGCGAAACAAATTACGGTTTAAGTAACGAATCAGCGAAGGAGCGAGACAATGGATTTCCAGTACAGCGACAAGGTCAAACAGTATCAGGCAGAACTGCTGCGCTTTTTTGACCAGCACATCTACCCGAACGAGCATCGCTACGAACAGGATGTCGCCGACAACACGGCAGCAGGCAAGCGCTGGACGCCGACCAATATCATCGAAGAATTGAAGCCGCTCGCACGCAAGTCAGGGTTGTGGAATCTCTTCTGCCCGCACCGGGAATACGGCGCGGGCCTCAACAACATGGAATACGCGCCGCTCGCCGAGATCACGGGCCGCGTGCCGTGGGCCCCTGAAGTGTTCAACTGCTCGGCGCCGGACACTGGCAACATGGAAACGATCATCCAGTACGCCAGCGCCGAGAAAAAAGCCGAGTGGCTGCCACGCCTGCTCGCAGGCGAAATTCGCTCGGCTTTTGCGATGACCGAGCCTGGTGTTGCGTCAAGCGACGCGACGAACATTGAGACCTCGATCATCCGCGATGGCGACGATTACGTGATCAATGGCCGCAAGTGGTGGATCTCCGGTGCAGGCGATCCGCGTTGCGCGGTGTACATCGTGATGGGCAAGAGCGACTCGTCAGCGCCCAAACACTTGCAACAGTCGATGATTCTGGTGCCTGCCGATATGCCCGGCGTGACGGTTGTGCGCCCACTCACGGTGTTCGGCTACGACGACGCCCCGCATGGTCATTGCGAAATGACGTTCGAGAATGTGCGAGTGCCAGCTGCCAACATGCTGCTAGGCGAAGGTCGTGGATTTGAAATTGCTCAAGGCCGCCTCGGGCCAGGCCGCATTCACCACTGCATGCGCTTGATTGGTCTTTCAGAGCGCGCACTGGAGCTCATGTGCAAACGCCTCACGCAGCGCGTCG
The DNA here is from genome assembly GCA_043753585.1 of Burkholderiales bacterium. Classification (GTDB taxonomy): domain Bacteria; phylum Pseudomonadota; class Gammaproteobacteria; order Burkholderiales; family Casimicrobiaceae; genus Casimicrobium. The sequence goes on along the minus strand of JAYUWL010000050.1, from coordinate 16,786 downwards.
CTTTCGGCAAACCCATCGCTTCGCAAACGGTCTGGCACGAGCGCATCGCGGAAGCCCGCTGCATGATCGATCAGGCACGTTTGCTCACCCTGAACGCGGCGTGGATGATGGACGTCGCAGGCAACAAGGTCGCTAAACAAAATATCGCCATGATCAAGGTCGTCGCGCCGAACGTTGCCTGTCAGGTCATCGACTGGGCGATGCAAGCGCATGGCGGCGGCGGCATGAGTGGCGACTTCCCGCTCGCCTACGCCTACACCGCGGCGCGTACGCTGCGCTTCGCCGACGGGCCGGATGAAGTGCATCGTGCGGCGATTGCCAAGCAGGAACTGGGCAAGTACGTTTCTCGCTGAGCTGGTTGGACGAGTAGCAGGACAGGCTTGCAAATACTGTAAATGCGTACATAATTGATGCAGCGCAGCCCTTTGTGTTGCGCTGGAAAGCGTGAATCATGAGCATCAAAGACTGGCCCACCGACGACCGTCCCCGTGAGAAATTGCTGGAGTTGGGTGCCGACGCGTTGAGTGACGCCGAGCTACTCGCGATCTTTTTGCGTGTTGGCGTGGCGGGGAAAAGTGCGGTGGAACTTGCGCGCGAGCTTCTGCAACGCTTCGGCTCGGTCGCCGGGATCGTGGCCGCGTCGCGCGATGAGTTTTGCGCGGTGCACGGCATCGGCGAGGCAAAATTCGTGCAGTTTCAGGCGAGTATCGAACTCGCGCGTCGTGCGCTGGCGAGCGCCTTGAGCGAGCGGCCGATGCTTAATACGCCAGACATCGTCAAAGACTATCTGCGCCTCTCGCTGGGCCATGAGCGGGTGGAAGTTTTCGTGGCGCTGTGGCTCGACGCACAGCATCGTCTGATTGAGATGCAGGTACTGTTCCGTGGCACGCTCACGCAGACAAGCGTGTATCCGCGCGAAGTAGTGCGCGCCGCGCTCGCAAAAAACGCGGCGGCAGTGATCCTCGCGCACAACCATCCGTCAGGTTCGACCGCACCCAGTCAGGCGGACCGCTCGCTTACGCAGGTGCTCAAAAGTGCGTTGGCGCTGGTCGATGTGACGGTGCTCGATCACTGCATCGTCGGTCGCGGCGAAACGCATTCCGCAGTCCGCTCAATGGCGATGATGGGCGACATGTAGCGCGATCAGCTTTTTCGCGAAATGACGACTGAGCTTGAGTTAAAGCCGAAAAAGTCGACATATCGACTGTTGCAATAATTTGTGCCTAGCCTTAGTGCGATCCAAGTTTTAGATAAAAGCTGTATCGCGCTTTTTCGAACGCGAGAACGTAAAAAGTCTTTACTTCGGAATCCCGTCGTTCGACAACTGATCCGCACGCTCATTGCCCGGATCGCCCGAGTGTCCCTTGACCCAACGCCACTCAACGTTATGCGAAGCGTTCAATTCATCGAGCGCTTGCCACAGGTCGGCATTTTTCACGGATGCTTTTGCGGCCGTACGCCAGCCGTTCCGCTTCCAGCCATGAATCCAGGTTTCGATGCCCTGCTTCACGTAGTGTGAATCGGTAATCAGTCGCACGCGGCTTTTGCGTTTGAGCGCACGCAGCGCCTCAATCGCTGCCATCAACTCCATGCGATTGTTCGTGGTCAGACGTTCACCGCCGCATAGCTCGCGTTTGTGCGGACCAGCGACCATGAGCACGCCCCAACCACCAGGACCGGGGTTACCTTTGCAGGCGCCGTCGGTGTAGACGATGACTTCAGGTTCTTGCATCTATTCTTTTTCGCTCTGAGTCAAATTGAATTCTTTGTGTGCCCGGGTCGGCACCGTAGCAGCGGCGCGTTTGCGGCGGCCAGCGCGCGCCCAGTCCGGTTTGATCAGACGAACTCCCGCGACCCGTTTGATCGCATGTAAAAAATACACGCCACCTGCAAATGGCCACCAGTGATCACCGGCGCTCTCAAGCCCGGCAAGCCGCTGCAGCGTCTTCTCGTTTTGAGCCGGCCAGTTAAAGCAGTCAAGCTGACCGTCCACCAGATCGAATCCGAGCAGCGTCAGCCAGTCTTTGGCGCGGGATAGGGAAATGAACTCGCCACCCCACGGCCCCTGCCGTTCACGCCCGAAATAGCGCTTCATACCGAATAGCGAATAAGGATTGAAGCCAGAAATTAATAGCCGTCCTTCGGGCCTAAGGACACGAAACACCTCGCGCAACACTTCGTGTGGCAGTGGCTGAAACTCAAGTGCATGCGGCAACACGATCACGTCAAACTGATTCTCGGCGAACGGCAACTGATCCGGCTCTGCCAGCACCGACGCAGAGCTGTCCCACGCTAACGTGAACTTATGTGTCACGCGGCTAGTCTGTAAGAGGGGAACGTCGGCGCAGCCGATTTGTAGCGCATAGAATCCGAACAGATCGGCCAGAGTACGATCAAATATTAGCTGCTCGCGCGCGACAACGTAATGCCCGAGTGGGGTTTCAAGCCATTCGTCGAACGTGTCAATGTCTGCAAGGTGTGTGTTTGGATCCAATGCGCTCTACTAATAAAAGGGAACCGGAAATCGTCCCGATTCCTGCGTTCGCTGACAACTATATCTGGGCGATGGTGAAGGATGGACATTGTGTGGTCGTTGATCCAGGCGACGCCGGTCCGGTGGAGAGATTTCTCGCGGGCCGTCAACTCAGTCTTGATGCGATCCTCATTACACATCACCACGATGATCATGTGGGCGGCGTCGCCTCGTTGAACAGAACGCGGAATGTGCCAGTGTACGGGCCTGCAGCGGAACACATCGAGTGCGTCACTCTTGCGATCAGTGAAGGAGACACCGTCGACTTGCCTGAGATTGTAGATTTGCCGTTTCGTGTGCTGGAAGTTCCGGGGCACACCAGAGGACACATCGCGTATGTGAGTGGGGACATACTGTTTTGCGGCGATACGCTGTTTGCCGCGGGGTGCGGGCGCTTGTTTGAGGGCACCGCAGCCCAATTACATCATTCGCTCATGCGCCTCGCAGAGCTGCCGGAGGAGACGCGCGTTTACTGTACGCACGAATACACAGTGTCCAATCTGCGCTTCGCACTGGCGGTTGACGGCGATAACGAGGCAGTTGTTGCGCGCAGCTTCGTCGAGCAGTCGCGTCAAGAAAAAGGTGAGCCAACACTTCCTTCGACGATCGCACTAGAAAGGGCAACGAACCCGTTTCTTCGTTGCGCAACTCCTGATGTGATTCAGCGCACGCGCGATCATCTGAGCCAGCCCGCGTCGCAATTATCGGATGCAAGGCAACCACTCACTGAGGCAAGCGACGTGTTTGCGGCATTGCGTCAATGGAAAAACGACTTCCGGGGCTGAGACCAGACTGCGGACATGACCACCATAGTATTTGACCCCGCTCGCGTTAATGGATACCATCGCGCGAGTTTTTTCGATAGTGAATAGGACAAAGCGTGCCACGCAAATTTTTATATCTACCCGATCGCCCGCTCCGTATTCAGCATGGTGGTTGCACCCCGCAAAAAATCAGCCACACCCGATCAGCCGTTCGCAATTTGAAGCGCAACGCATACGTTGCGCCGCTGCTCTCGACGGTCATCGCGCTCGCGCTTTACGCTTCGTTGGCCGGACATTCAGAAGCGCAAGTCCTCAGCCCCGCTACATCGGACACGCAGACGCTACCGCTCCCCGTGCAAAACGCGCCTGCCGTGAGCGGTTCCGGGACGTCGACGCCCGCTGCAACGACGGTACCCGACTACCCAACCAGCCAAAGTCCAGCGGTAGTGTCTGCCCAAGCTCTGTCTGGCGCTGCTGCCCGAGCATCGGTTGCATCGGCCCTCGCTGCCACGCCTGCGAAGGAGACGCCACTTATCGGCGTCGTGAGCGAAGCGGTAGTTGACGCGCTCCCTTCCGATTTGTGGGATCGCATTCGCGCGGGCTACGCGATGGAGGATCTTGATGATCCTCTGGTTGCCAAGTGGGAAAAGTTCTATTCTGAAAGGCCGGAATACATGGCCCGGATCGTTGGTCGATCTGGCAAGTACATGTTCTACATCGTTACTGAGCTTGAGCGTCGCGGCATGCCGCTTGAGATCGCGCTGCTGCCGATGATTGAGAGCGCATTCAATCCGATCGCACATTCGAGTGCGAAAGCCTCCGGCATCTGGCAGTTTATTCCGTCGACTGGCACCAACTACGGCATGAAGCAGGATTGGTGGGCAGACTCGCGCCGTGACATCGTCCAAGCCACTAACGGCGCACTCGACTACCTTTCCAATTTGCACGGTATGTTCGGTGACTGGCAGCTTGCATTGGCTTCCTACAACTGGGGCGAAGGCTCGGTGGGACGCGCGGTGCAAAAGTCGAAGGCGCGCGGCAAGGTTGGCAACTATCTGTCACTCGACATGCCAGCAGAGACGCGTAACTACCTGCCAAAACTGCAGGCAGTGAAAAACATCATTCGCAATCCAGCCGCTTTCGGCATCACGATTGCTTCAGTGCCGAATGAACCCTACTTCAAAACAATTACCCTTGCGCATCCGATTGACCTGAAGCGCGCGGCGCAGTTGGCCGAGATGACTGAGGCGGATTTTGTTGCACTCAATCCCGCTCACAATCGCCCTGTCATCGGCGGCCGCAGCGAGTACCAGGTGTTGCTTCCGGCCGACAAAACGGACGCTTTCCTGTCGCGTCTGGAAACAAACGAGAAGCCTCGTGTTTCATGGATGGCCTATCGCACCCGCTTCGGCGACCGCATTGAAGTACTGGCAGAGCGTTTTGGTACCAGTGTCAGTGCATTGAAAGCGGTTAATGGCATCCGCTCGCCCGCTCCAACGTTGCCAGCGGGCTACCACCTCCTGGTGCCGTCTGACGGCCCGTCGGAAGAGGCGCTGGGTAGTATCCAGAACGCTGTATTTACAAAGTTTCCGGAATACGTGGCACCGCGCATCCACAAGGTGCACAAAGGCGAGACGTTTGCAGGCATCGCCAGGCGCTACGGCATTAAGCCCGCCACACTCGCGCAATGGAACCGCACAAAACCCTCGGCACGCGCTGGCCAGATACTCTACCTCGCTGGCCCAGCCCCAGTGCTAAAGACAGCTGGAAAGGGCGGCAGCGTGATCTACGTGAAACGTGGAGGCAAGACAGTAAAGGCTGTGCGCTACACCACCGTTGCCAAGAAACGGGCTGTTCTGAGTAACAGGAAAGAAGTCAAGCAGAAGCGTTGACTGTCGGCACCGAGAGGGGCATAAGGGCACCTGAAATTTGGTTTTCGGGTTCGCGCCGCGCGTGCAGTAAGCGATAGCTACTCCCTGATAGCTGCGGATTATGATTGCTTCGCAACGAGTACATGGCGCTTCCCAATCGAATAGCTAACGTCGCCATCGAGTGTCACCATGGGCTCATCATCCATCGCACAGCGGATTAGGTCCTTTGCATTGGCGCAACGCACCTGCCCCTCAGTCGTCAGCGTTCCTCCTCGAGACACGTAGCTCATCCGACCCCGTCTGAAACTGTTGCTGCGTCAGCTATTCCTGTGTCCGACGTCGGTCGACGTGCGGGCCTGACTTTCTGAGGAATGGGTCGGTAGCGACAGGATCTCGCGGCTTGCTGCCAGAGATCTTCAACGTGACTGGTAGCGCAATCGGTTGCAGTGGCTTGCTGGTTGTCTTCTTGGCCATGATCGAATGTGGAAGGCAGCAATGAAAACGGCGCGTTGCCGCGCCGTTTTGCTGGAAGACAGAAATCTCTGGAGAGAAATTACTTCTTCTTGGCTGCCGGCTTTTTAGCGGCAGGTTTCTTGGCTGCTGGCTTTTTAGCGACCGGCTTTTTGGCTGCTGGCTTTTTAGCGGCAGGTTTCTTGGCTGCTGCTTTTTTAGCTGCTGGCTTTTTGGCTGCTGGCTTTTTAGCGGCAGGTTTCTTAGCTGCTGCTTTCTTAGCGGCTGGCTTTTTAGCGGCTGGCTTTTTTGCTGCAGGTTTTTTAGCTGCAGGTTTTTTAGCTGCTGGCTTTTTAGCAGCTGGTTTTTTGGCAGCGGGCTTTTTAGCGGCAGCTTTTTTCGCAGCTGGTTTAGCTGCCGGTTTTTTGGCAGCAGGTTTTTTCTTGGCAGGGGCTGCAGCTGCAGCCGGGGCCGCCATCGTCATCATGTCGCTCATAGTGGTCTCCTAAGGGTTGACTCTCACAGTTTTTGAACTTCACTTGAGGCGATCATTTGCGTCGTCTCGCACATTGGTCACGACAAAAATTTCATCGAAACCAATAAGCGCTACAACACAAAACACCTCAGTGTCAGGTACTGTTGCAAACGTTCAAGGCACACGAACTTGTTTACAACATTTTTACCTGATGCGCGAATTCTAGCTTGATTTTTTTCGTGAACAAGACTACGCGTGTGTGCATCGTCACGCGCAAAACATGGTGTTGTTTTGTTGCACAAAATTTATGCCGCAATACTGCGTGTTGCGCGCGCATCTCCGACTAGAAATGCGCCATCAATTGCGCGAAAAAATCATACGACGATGCGCTCATGTGCAATCAGATCTTCGAAGCGTTCACGCTCGCGAATGAGATGCGCTTCGTCACGATCCACCATCACTTCGCACGGACGACCACGCGTGTTGTAGTTGGACGCCATCGTCATACCGTACGCGCCGGCGCACAAGACCGCAAGCAGATCGCCCTGTGCCAATACGAGCGAACGCTCCCGTGCAAGCCAGTCTCCGCTCTCACACACTGGACCCACAACGTCGTACGTCGTTGCCGCGCCATCACGTGCAAGCACCGCAGTCACGGGGTGATAGGCATCGTAAAGCGTTGGCCGAATGAGATCGTTCATGCCCGCATCAACAAGTGCAAAGTTTTTTGTTTCGCCAGGTTTCAGGAATTCAACGCGCGTCAAAAGCAACCCCGCGTCACCCACGATTGAGCGACCAGGCTCCAGCAAAAGTTGAAGATGATGACCAGCGATCTCGCGCTCAACCGCTTGCGAAAAATCGTTCATCGAAACCAGCGTCTCGTCTTGATAAGTGATGCCCCGTCCGCCACCAATGTCGATGTGGTGAAGATGAATTCTGCGCGCCGACAGGTCGTCAACAAGCGACAACAATCGACGCAGCGCATCAACGTATGGCGACAGCTCAGTGATCTGCGAACCGATGTGGCACTCGATGCCGTGTACTTCGATGCCACGCATACTCTCGGCAAGCGTGTAAAGCCGCACCGCATCGAGGTGCGCGACGCCGAATTTGTTCGACTTTAGACCGGTAGAAATGTAGGGATGCGTCTTCGCGTCGACATCCGGGTTGATCCGAAACGTGATTCGCGCGCGCTTGCCAGCGGCGATTGCAATCTCGTTGACGCGATACAACTCGGCTTCGGATTCGATGTTGAAGCAATGAATATTGTGCGAAAGCGCCAGCGCGATTTCTTCGCTGCGTTTCGCCACGCCAGAGAAAATCACTTTGCTTGCATCACCACCCGCCGCAATCACGCGTTGCAACTCGCCCGCAGAAACGATGTCGAAGCCCGCACCCTCAGAGGCCAGAAGCGCGAGCACGCTGAGAGTAGAGTTCGCTTTGACAGCGTAGCAAATCAGCGGTTTCGATGCGACGAATGCATTCTGATACGCGCGAAAATTTTCGACAATCGTTGCGCGCGAATAGACGTACGTTGGTGTGCCGAATTGGCTGGCAATATCGGCAAGGCGAACGCCTTCATAGGCTAATTCACCGTCTTCAAGGCGATTCAAATGTGGGGTTAGCATGGAGTCCAGTGGTTAGCTTTAGCCGTTAGCGAACTGCGGGGACTACCGACAAAGCGCCAGCTTTAGGCGGTACCAACGGCCCCTTTTGTCCGCAGCCGGATAGTCCAACTGCTAGTAACGCGATGGCAAGAACATATGGGGCGGCGGTGCGTGTGCGCATAGACTTGTGTGTTGATTAGCTCAATCCGATAATAGCAAATGATTTCTGCCACTGAATTCAATGAAACGGTCGATGCGCTTTTCGATCAAATTGTCGAAACGATTGACGAATCGGACGCGGCAGACGACGTTGAGCTTAATCAGGGTGTGCTGGAGATCACTTGCATCGACAAGACAAAAATCATCGTCAATCGCCACGCACCGACACAGGAAATCTGGGTTGCAGCGAAGAGCGGGGGTTACCATTTTCGATGGGCCGACGGCGCTTGGTTGGACACGCGCAGCGGTGAGCCGCTGTCCGATGCAATCTCGCGGGTCGTGCTTGAGCAGACAGGGCGGCGAGTCTTGTTCGAATAGGGGCGCTCTAGAGCTCTAGCAGCACCGAGTACCCTTTGATTGCCCGCTTGTGAGCCTTGGTATTGGGATCAAGCCCCTCCACAATGGCCCAAAACCGCGTGGAGTGGTTGAACTCAACGAGGTGCGCCAATTCATGAGCAACGACGTGGTGCATCAACTCCGGTGCCAGTTGCATCAGTCGGAAATTCAGTCGAACCCGGCCAGAGGAAGTGCAGCTACCCCACATCGTGCGAGCGCTGCTAAGCGTCACTGAGGCGAGCGGCAGGCCTGCGCGCGTTGCCATGTTGCGCGCAATTTCTGGCAGTTGCAGTCGCGCGATTCGCTTCAATTCTTCATCGAATGCATCAGCGTTAAATGTACCGTCAAGCGTTGTGGCGATGCAGTGCGTCTCGGTCAGATCAATCGAATCGAACAAGCCCTGGCGAACCTCCACCTTGAGCTTGTTGCCTCGAAATAGCACATGGCCGCCATCCCGGTACGCTGCGAGCTGGGATCGGCGCGAATTCTGTCGCGCCAAAGCGGAAACGATCCATGCGTTGCGCTCGGTGATTGCGGCATCGATCTCGTACAACGGCGTCCATTTTGGAGCGCGAATCAATAAGCCCTCGGTCGTGATGATCAGCCCAATTGACTTGCGCCGCGCTCGCTCCAGTCGGTAGTCAACTCCTGAGGAGCTGCGGCGTGGTTTCTCTTCGACGGTGTTCACCGCACTTCTTGCCACTGGCATACGCGTACGCTGCCTCGGCGCGACGGGTGACGAAAACAGCGCAGTCCAGAAGCCCACGACTAGCCGATCACGCGCTTGCGCTGGCGAGCGTTCGTGGGTCACCCAGTCGCGCCACCTCCGCCTCGATAACGCTTTCAACCATCTCGTTCAATTCAATGAGCGAGCGCCCCGCTGGATCAATGGGTGGCAGCACAGACATCGTAATTGTCCCCGGATATTTTTTCCACGGATGACGGGGCCAGCAGAAACCTGCATTGTGCGCAATCGGCAGCACCGGCACGTTGCAGCCAATCGCCAGCCTTGCTCCGCCGGTCTTGTAGCGCCCCTTGGTGCCGGCGGGAATGCGGGTGCCTTCCGGAAAAATGACAATCGTGAAGCCACGTTTGTTAAGCCGTTCCTTACCCTGTTCGATCATTTTGTCCATCGACTTCGCGCCCGCCTTGCGATCAATCGTGATCGGTGAGGACAACGCGAATCCCCATCCAAAAAACGGTACCCAGAGCAACTCCTTCTTCGCCACAAAACTGCCCGGCGTGAACACACTTTCGAGCATCAGTGTTTCCCACGTCGATGAATGCTTCGAGAGCACAATAAACGGCGTCGTCGGTACGTTTTCCCAGCCTTTGATCTCGTAGTTAATGCCGCAAAGATGCTTCGCAAGCCACACGAACAGACGCGTGTACCATGCGCAAAGCTCATTACGCTGCCTCGGGCGGAGCCAGAACGTCGAACAAATGAGTAGAGCAAACAGCGGCGTCAACAAAAGCTGCAGCAGAACGTAGGTGATGTTGCGAATGGTTTGCATGTTTAGCTCACTATAGTTTCAGCTAGCGGCCAGAATGGCATCGACCGCCGCCGGCAGGTCAGCGTAGGCTTGCGTGGCATCAGGCAGCCCACCGGCCGCATAAGTGGCTGCACCCTTGCCCGTGAGCACGAGGATGGGCTTGCCACCCGCTGCGTGCGCGGCCTGCAGGTCACGCAGACCATCGCCAATACAGGGCACGCCCGCCATCGAAACATTCAGGCGCTGGCAGATGTCAATAAACATCCCCGGCGAGGGTTTGCGGCAGCGGCAATCGGCATCACCAGAATGTGGACAGTAGTAAATGACATCGATATGCCCGCCCGCTTGCTGCACTGCCTTGAGCATTTTGGCGTGAATGGCGTTGAGCGCATTCATGTCAAGCAAACCGCGCTCAATACCGCTTTGATTGGTCGCAACCGCGACGCGATATCCAGCGCCGTTTAATCGCGCAATTGCCTCCAGTGCGCCTGGAATCGGTCGCCACTCATCGGGCGACTTGATGAAGCGATCGCTATCAATATTGATCGTACCGTCGCGGTCAAGGATGACGAGTTTCAAAACTGTCCTTTACCTACGCCGCCAACTTTGAAAGATCAGCCACTTTATTCATCGCGTCGCGTAGATCACGCAACAGCGCCAGGCGATTGGCGCGAACCGCTTTGTCCTCCGCCATCACCATCACCTTGTCGAAGAAATCGTCGACCGGGGCTTTGAGGGAAGCGAATGATTTGAGGTAGCCGGTGAAATCGCCGTGCGCGAACCGTGCTTCAGCGACTGGTGTGACCATGTTCAATGCTTTGCGAAGTGCGGCCTCAGTTGGTTCTTGAGCTGCGTCGTTTACCTCAATCTCTTCGCTCGCAAGTATTGCTTTCTTAAGGATATTAGCAACACGTTTGTTTGCAGCGCAAAGACTGGCAGCCTCAGGCAAGCGCGAAAACTCACGAACAGCCGCAAGCCGCCCTGGGACTAGGTCAAGTCGCTTGGGGGAGTTCGGCTTATCTATGACAGACGTGACCTCGCTTGCGTCATAGCCAAGGTCTTTGCAATAGCTGCGCAGCCGCTCCTCAACAAATACGTCCAACAGCCCGGCCTGCCAGCTCGACGAATGATCGTCGTTCTCGCTGCGCAACGGCGGGAACAAGCTACGCGCAGCGCTAAAAAGTCGATCCACCTCAACTGGCAATTTCTGCTCGATCAAGATACGAATCACGCCGAGTGCCTGTCGACGCAGCGCGAATGGGTCTTTATCGCCGGTTGGCTGTTGCCCGATACTAAAGAGTCCAGCGAGCACTTCGAGCTTGTCGGCTAGCGCAACTGCTGTCGGCACACCCGGCGACGGCAACGCGTCGCCCGCGAAACGCGGCTGATAATGCTCGGCGCAGGCTGCGGCTATATCAGTGGGTTCGCCATCATGCATAGCGTAGTATCGCCCCATCGTCCCCTGCAGCTCAGGAAATTCGCCAACCATCTGCGTCACCAGATCGGCTTTGGCGAGCAATGCGCCACGTTCGGCGCGTACTTTGTCGGCGCCAATCAGCACCGCGATTTCACCAGCAAGCTTACTGACACGTGTGACGCGCTCGCCGAGCGTGCCAAGTTTGTTGTGATAAACGACCTTGGCAAGTTCCGGGATGCGGGCGTCGAGTCGGGTCTTTTTGTCCGTCTCGAAAAAGAAACGCGCATCCGCAAGACGCGGACGCACCACACGCTCATTGCCTTCAACGATCTTTTTCGGATTGTCCGGCTCCATGTTAGAGACGATCAGAAACTGATTCTTGAGCTTGCCCGCACCATCAAACAGCGGAAAGTATTTCTGATTCGTCTTCATCGTGAGAATCAGGCACTCCTGCGGCACAGCGAGGAACTCTGGCTCGAATTGGCAAACGTAAACCGTGGGCCATTCGACGAGTGAATTCACTTCGTCGAGCAAATCAGCGTAGCTTGCCGGCGCGCCGAGCGTTGCGCCCAGCACCAACGCCTTCGCTTCAAGTTGCGAAAGAATCATGTCGCGACGTGTCGCGAACACGGGTTCGACTTTGCCGTATTGCCGCAGCAACTCTTCGTAGCGGCTCGCCGTATCAATCTCAATATTGTTCGCGCCTTGAAAGCGATGACCGTGCGTGATGCGGTCCGATTCCAGGCCGAGCGTTGTCGCTGCAATGACGTCATCGCCGTGCAAGATGACCAGTCCGTGCGCTGGACGCACGAAGCGAACGTCAGTCGTTCCATCAGCCAATTGATAGGTCATGACTTTAGGTATCGGCAGTTTTGCAAGCGTGGCATCGATTGCCTTTTGAACACCCTCCTGAATAGTCGTACCAGCAGAAAGCCCTTCCAGATAAACGTAGTCGGTCTTTCCATCGTTCTCAACCACGAGACGATCTGCACCCTCGCGTATTGGCGGTGCGCCGCCAAAGGTGAGATCAACCGAGCCAGGTCTACCAAGACTTGCCAGTTTCTTTCTCAGTGCTGAGCTAGGCTGGCCATCAGGGTTTCTGGCGATTGCCAAAGGCATCAGCTTTTGTTTCTCAAGATACTTCGTTGCCTCGGTAAGCACCGCGTTAACTCGAACCGCAAGTCGGCGAGGAGTTGCAAACCAATGCAGCATCTGCGGATCTGGGACAGAGAAATCGCTAGGTTCATCGGGAACAAGCAAGCTACTGTCTGTAAGCAGTTGGTTCTGTAAGTGTCTGTGTATGCCGTGGGCGAACTCTAGCCCCAAGACCTTCAGCGCTTTCGGTGGCAACTCCTCCGTGAAGAGTTCAATGAGCAGTGGCTTCGCGGCGCTCATGCTGCCACCTCGTCAGCCGCAGCAGCCGTTTTCGGCAACATCGGAAAACCCAAGCGCTCGCGACTCGCCACGTAACTTTCAGCCACCGTGCGCGCCAGATTGCGAATCCGCCCCATATAAGCCGCGCGTTCCGTAACCGAGATCGCGCCGCGCGCGTCAAGCAAGTTGAATGTATGCGCCGCCTTCAACACCTGCTCATACGCGGGCAACGCAAGCTGCTTTTCCATCAGCAACTTGGCCCCTGCTTCGTAGTCGCCAAAGTGGCGAAACAGCACTTCGGCGTTGCTGTACTCAAAGTTATAAGTCGATTGCTCAACCTCGTTTTGATGAAACACGTCGCGGTAGTAGAGCGTGCGCGTTTCACCCGCTTCTTGCCATGTCGTCCACACCAGATCGTAAACATTGTCGACGCCCTGCAAATACATGATCAGGCGCTCAAGGCCGAACGTGATTTCACCCGTGATCGGCTTGCACGGCAGGCCACCTACCTGCTGGAAGTAGGTGAACTGCGTTACCTCCATGCCGTTCATCCACACTTCCCAGCCGAGGCCCCAAGCGCCTAACGTCGGGTTCTCCCAATCGTCTTCCACGAAGCGGACGTCGTTCTCCTGCAGGTCGAAACCAAGTGCGGTGAGTGAACCGAGATAAAGTTCAAGGATGTTCGGTGGTGACGGCTTCAGCACCACCTGATATTGGTAATAGTGCTGCAAACGGTTCGGATTTTCGCCGTAGCGACCATCTTTAGGGCGACGCGATGGCTGCACGTACGCGGCACGCCAAGGCTCCGGCCCGAGCGCGCGCAAAAACGTGGCCGTATGCGACGTACCCGCGCCAACTTCCATGTCATACGGCTGAATCAGGGCGCAGCCCTGATCATTCCAGTAAGTTTGCAGGCGTAAGATGGCTTCTTGAAAAGTGATCATGAGGTCGGGGAGAGTGCTCTCAAACGCTCGCCCTGAGCACGTCGAAGGGCTCGATAAATCTTTACAGGCTTCGACGGGCTCAGCCCGAACGGTAACAAGTGACAGGGCTACACATATTTTATTGTGCAATGGCGTTTGCGCCGCCGCGACGCCAGCGCTGCGCTGCGCCAATTCCAATGCCAGCCAGACAAATCAGCAGAATAGGCAGATCGCCCCACGCGGTATAGGGCGTATAGCCCTTGCGGCCTTGAACGGTGGTTTCGAGAATACCTTCGGTGAACGGCTCAAGTCGTTGGCTGACGCGACCTTTCTCGTCGATTGCCGCGGTGATGCCGGTGTTGTTGGCTCGCAGCATGGGACGTGCGAACTCGATCGCGCGCATCTGTGAGAGCTGCAAATGTTGCTCGGCGGCCGCGCTCTTGCCAAACCAGGCGTCGTTGCTGATGTTCACCAGGAGTGTTGCGTCCGGCAATGTGCGGTAGACGTCGCGTGCAAAGGCGTCTTCATAACAAATTGAAATACCGAGCGATTGACCGTTGACCTTGATGTTCGGTTGAAGTGCGTCGCCGCTGGAAAAATCACTCATCGGAATCGTGAGATTCGCATAGAACCAGGAAAGAAGCCCGCGCAAAGGCATGTACTCGCCGAAGGGAACAAGGTGAGCCTTGCGGTATTGCTGCGCGGGATCGATGCCGAGCGAGATTGCGCCGTTGTAGAACTTGTTCTGCTCCTGAAGCGGCACGCCGATCACAAGATTCGCGTTTTTTGCTTTCGCAGTAGCGTCGAGCCGTGCGATGTATTCGGGCGGGATGCGCGAGAGCGGCGCCGGAAAGGCGGTCTCGGGCAGGATGATGAGCTCGCCCTTGGCGCGGTTGATGAGGCGCTCGTAAAGCTCCAGTGTTTGCGCGAATCTTTCGGGTTCCCATTTCATGGATTGCGGCACGTTGCCTTGCAGTAGCGAGACTTTGACCGGCTTGCCAGTGGCTTCGCTGAACGAGAGATCGCCTATGAAATAGCTCACCGTCGCGACACCAAGAAGTCCAGCTAACGCCAGCCCGGACTTCAAATCCAGACTGAACACTCGCCAGACAATACCACGTCGAGTCGAGCCATGCGGCTTGAAAATGCAAGGAAGCATAAGCGTTGGCACCACTCCGAACAGCACTACGACAAAGGTGACGCCAAACGACCCAAACAGCGGAGCAATACCTTTCATCAAACCCAGTGCTGCCTGTCCAACGCCAACACTTAACCACTCAAACCCCGTAAATAAGTGCGCTCGCAAATACTCGGCAAACGTCCACGTTGAAGTGAATACAAACGCAAAAAAAAGTGGATTCTCCGGCTTCGCCCACGTCGTGAATGCCGCAGCCAGCATTGGATAGAGCGATAGGAATGCGCAGAACAAGAACGCCGCCAGCCACGCCATTGGCAGCGGCATTCCGCCAAATTCATTGAGACTGATGCGCACCCAGGCCACGCCTGCAAGGAAGTAGCCAAGGCCAAACAAAAAGCCGATCAGCGCGCCACGCTTGACTGTCGGCGCGCGACGCACAAGCTCCGCGAGTACGGCAAACCCGATAAAAGGAACCCACCACCATCCTATCGGCGCGAAGCCGAGCCACGCGGTGAGAGCGCCGACGAAGGCGGCAAATAGGGGGGCGGTAGATTGGAAATGCATGGCCTGCATTTTCCACATTCACGTATACGGTGGAATTTGGAACGTCGGTGCAGCCGATTGCCGCATCGCAGGCAGCGGCGGCGGGATCAGCAATTTAAGGGCGAAATCTACCGTGACCGTGTCACCGCCGCCTCAAGTAAGGTAATCGATTTCGCGTCCGCATCAAACCGCGCACGAATCCCAATCGGTAGCACCCATTGCGATGAAATATGGCCGAACGACAGGCCGTACGCACTCGGGATGGGTCGCGATAGGAAATGATCGTCGAGTGCCTGTGTGAGTGACAGGGATTCTTCACCGGCAGGTATGTCGCCCTTTACAAACACGCCAAGCAGTGCGCCCGTCGCGTGATCCAGCGCGCCGCTCTGCGCGAGCTGCGTGAGCATGCGCTCCACGCGATAAGGCGCTTCGCTGATTTCCTCCAGAAACAGCAGCGATTTGCGGGTGTCGGGTAGATACGGCGTACCGATCAAAGACGCCAGCACAGAGAGATTGCCGCCGACCAACCGGCCCTCGGCGCTGCCGCCGCGCAATACCCGTTGCACAAAATGCGGCTCTGCGACGGAGCGCTTCGTGTGCTCCTCTGCCGTCGTCATCAAATACGGAGACCGCCCATCAATCAGAATCGCCTCCAGATGCGCCACCGTAAACGGCGTGAAGCCCGACGAGCCGACTGGCCCGTGAAATGTCACCAGCCCGGTTTTCGCATGCAGCGCGAGCAGGAGCGAAGTCAGATCCGAATAGCCGATCACGACCTTTGGATTGCGTGCAACCAGTGAGTAATCGATGTACGGCAGAAGTTGTGCGGTGCCAGAGCCACCCCGCGCCGCCCACAGTGCGCACACTTCGGGGTTCGCGAACAGCGCGTGCAAATCGGTCAAGCGCTGCCCGATCGTGCCTGCTGTATTGCCACGCGATGCTCGCAAATACGTCGAGTGCATCACCCGAAAACCCTGACCTTCGAGATTGCGTGTCGCTCGCTGAATCAGCGCATCGTCGGTAAAGCCGCTGGGATTGAACAGCGCGACCAGATCACCGCGTTTGAGTGCGGGTGGATTCAACAGTTTGCGCGCCGTCCGCGTGGTTGCAACGGTTGCAGCGGACATTTTGGCCTGCAATGTCGCCGGCGCGAGACTCGCGGCGACCAAACCAATAGCGAGGCAGGTTAAATTTCGCCGTTGGCGGTCAATAGGGGTGTCGTCGTTCACAGCCAATCGTCGCCATTCATTTGTCGTCGGTTCCGGCGAGAGGTTAACGCGCCTAAACGTGCGGATGCGTCACTATTTCGCTAAACGCAGACAAAGGCGGCAAGCAAAAAGGCCACCGCTATCCGTGCTTCAATAAAAAAGGCCCGCTTGGGGCGGGCCTGAGGGGATCACGAGAAGTGCACGCAGGGATGACCGGGGGAGGAAAACACCCCCGCGTGGTCAGACAATAAGTCGGGCAGCGGATACACGGTCACCCAGTGCGGCAAGCTCCCGAAGCGCCTTGCTCTCGCCGTCGTCGGCTAAAGCGCCGGATGCGGGAGCAACGGGATCCTGAGCTCTGTTTTGAGCGAACTCATAACCGTAGGGTGAAAACATATCCATAACATTCCTTATCAGTGACAAGCCAACATAGCG
>JAYUWL010000049.1:0-21100 GCA_043753585.1 Burkholderiales bacterium | reverse complement strand
CCTTTGGCATGCCCGTTGACTGATTAAACGATGAACGGAAGATGTAAGGATTGCCTTGGGCCGTTACGTTCGAAGCTTCGCCGCCCGTGAAGTTGGGGATGTTCGCCTTCTGGCTTTCGCTCTGGCTTACCAGAATTGAGCCCGAGAATACGGGCCCGAAAATCGCGGTGACTTTTTCATCAATGGCTTTGACCGTCATCGCTTTAGCAATGGCCGGTTGCGACTGGGTATCCATTTCCATGGACTCGATCTTCTTGCCCATGATGCCGCCAGCAGCGTTAATCTCATTAAATGCAAGCTTGGCACCGTTGCGATATTGGCTACCGGCCGCAGTGCCGCCTCCTGAAAGCTCAACGACCTGAGCGACTTTGATCTGGGCCGATGCGGAAACTGCGACAAGCGCAGCGGCAACGATTGTCAGTTGGCCGAGGGTTCGGCTGATTTTGGTTTTCATGGTTATTCCTCCTGTAGAAAATAATAGTGCGTAACGAAAAATCGAGGGGTCGCGTTGACTATTTGGCAGCATGACCGCCCAAAAAAAGCCGGTTCAAATTCGGATCATCCAACAGTTCAGCGGCGGGTTTGTCGACGGCCAATGTCCCCATCTGCAGCGCCAGGGCGCGGTCAGAGTACTTAAGCGCAGTGCGAACATTTTGCTCAACCATCAGGACGCTCTTGCCGGAGTCGGCTAATTTTCGCAGCAGCTTCATCACGTCCTGCACGATAATCGGTGCGAGCCCGATCGAGGGTTCATCAATCAACAAAACCTCCGGCTTCACGAGCAAAGCGCGCCCGACTTCGAGCTGCTTCTGTTCCCCGCCGGAGAGTGAGGCAGCGCGCGAGTCAGTGCGCTGCGCGAGCCGCGGAAACAACTCCATCACCTCAGCAATTCGCTCTTTGAGCAAAGCCTTTGGCAAATGCAATCCACCCAGTTCAAGGTTGTGCAACACGGAGAGCGAACCGAACAGGTTGCGACCTTGTGGCACGAACGCGATACCCTCAGAGAGCAACTGTCGCGGCGTGCGGCCGTTGATCACCTGTCCATTGAAGCGAACCTCACCGGACCGCGGCGTGAGCATGCCAAAGAGGGTTTTAAGCACCGTTGACTTACCCGCGCCGTTAGCGCCGATCAACAGCGTAATCTCACCCTTTCTAGCGTCGAGCGTCATCTCGTTCAACACCGTCAGATGCGTATACCCGGCAACGACTTTGTCAAACTCGATCAGGGGGGGAGTTTTCAAGCTAGTTTCCAAGATACGCCTCCAGCACAGCACGATTACCCTGGATTTCTTCCGGTTTGCCGACTGCAAGCACTTTGCCTTCCACCATGCACACCACGCGGTGGCAGAGCTTCATGATGAAGTCCATGTTGTGTTCGATCACGACGAAACTGCCACCCTGCTTTTTGTTGAGCTCAACCAACAACTCGCGAAGTCCGTCCACGAGTGACGGGTTAACCCCGGCGCACGGTTCATCAAGTAAAACGAGTCGCGGCTTCGGCATAAACGCCATCGCAATATCGACTAGTTTTTGCTGACCGTACGAGAGGCTTCCAGCCGGCAAATCAGCCACGTGCTGCAGGCGAAACATATCAATCATTTCGTCGGCCCGCTGGCCAAGCCCGTTGTCCGGGGGTGCCAGCAAACGACCCCAGAAAGTACCGGTGTGTTCCTGTGCTGCAAGGATCAGGTTGTCGCGTAAGGAGAGCTTGCCGAACACCTGCAGGTTCTGAAATGTGCGGCCAACGCCAAGGCGAGACAACTCCAGCGGCGAGCCACCCGAGATGTCCCTTCCTTCAAACTCAACCTTGCCGGTATCGGGTTTGATCTGACCGAGAACAGCGTTGAAAAGCGTGGTTTTGCCACTGCCATTCGGACCGATCACGCCGAGAATTTCACCGGGCTCAACGTCAAAACTGACGCCGTCTACCGCGTGAATTGCACCGTATCTTTTCTTGATATCGCGCACGGAGAGGATGCTCATGCCGTTACTCCCTTCGCCGTTGCGGTCGCTGCCATCGCCGTGACTTCAGCATTCTGCTTTTGCTTTGCTGCGCGCTTGGCTCGCGAAAGTTGCCACGCCTCTGTCATCGAAAGCAACCCACCCGGCAACCAGATCATCATGGCAACAGCAGTAAAACCAAACACCGTAAGATACCAGTCTTTCAGGAAGCGCAAATACTCGGGCAGTAACAGCGCAATCGCGGCACCGAGCACGGGGCCATAAAAGCGCCCCGATCCACCGATCACCACCATCATCAAAAACAGCAGCGAATTGGAAATACCGAATGGCGCTGGCTCGATGAAGTTAACCAGCGGCGCAAATAAGGCACCGGCGATACCCGCATAGGCAGCACCAATTGCGAATGACATCAGCGTATAGGCCGTGATGTTTACGCCGGTGCTTTCGGCCCGAATCGGGTTGTCGCGCAATGCCGCAAATGCGCGTCCCCACGGCGAACGCAACAGAAACGCGAGGAGCGCTCCGAAGATGATTGTGACCGCAAGCACGAGGAAATAAAAGCTCGTATTGCTTTCAAGAGGCATGCCGAACAAATCAGGGCGCTTGATATTCTGAATACCAAACGTGCCACCAGTCAGCCATTCTTCGTTGCGAAAAAATAGCACCAGCAACAAATTGAATCCAAGTGTCGCAAAACCGAGGTAATGCAACTGCACACGCAGCGCCGGAAATCCAATCGCGAGCCCCAGCACGAAACAAATCACGATAGCTACCGGCGAGGCGATCCAGAATGAAATTCCAGCCTTCATCATGATCGCAACCGTGTAGGCGCCAACGCCCATAAAACCTGCGTGACACAGCGATTTCAAACCGGCGTAGCCGACTGTCAAATTCAAACCCATCGCTGCGATGACGTAGACGAGCCAGAGAGACAGCAGATAAAGACCATAGGTTTTCAGAAGCGTTGGCGCGAAACACATTGCGACCAGGGCCAGCCCAAGAAACGCCGTATGCTGCATAGAAAGTAGTTTCGTGCTCTTCATACTTTCCGCTCCTGCGGTGTGCCCAACAGCCCATCAGGTTTGACTAGAATCACTGCCAAAAACAGCACCAGCGCGACACCATCCTTGTAAGCAGGCGTCAGGTAAGCACCTGCAAGATTTTCCAGCACACCGACCAAGACTCCTCCTAGCAACGCGCCGCGCGAATTGTTAAATCCTCCAATGATCGCGGCGAAAAAGGCCTTGAGACCGATGTTGTCACCCATGTCGAATTTGGCGAGATAGGTTGGCGTGATCAACAGCGCCGTGACCGCGACGAGGATCGCATTAATCGCAAACGTGTAGAAAATCATGCGCTTGACGTTGATGCCCAACGCTTCCGCCGAGAAGGTGTTTTGCGCCACGGCCTGCATCGCACGACCGGTAATCGTTTTGTTTAAAAAAGTTTGCAGTCCCACGACCATCAAACCCGCAAAAACAAGCGCTCCAACGTCGCTGTACGACACCGTCACACCGGCAAGCTTGAACACCTCGTCGCTAAAGATGTTCGGGAAAGGATGCGGTTCTGCGCTGTAGCTCGCCTTGACGAAGGACTTGAGTCCAATCGATAAACCAAGCGTCGCGACGACCACGGAGACCACCCCGCTGCCGCGCATTGGGTCTACGATCCACTTCTTGAATGCGGCACCCAGCACCAGAATCGAGAGCGCGACCGCGACGATAAACGAGGCCCACAGCGGCAGACCCATCGACATGCCGATCAACATGGCAAAGGCTGGCAGCATGACGAACTCGCCCTGTGCAAAGTTGATGGTGCCTGCCGCTTGCCATAACAGCGTGAAGCCCAGAGCCGCCATCGCGTAGATGGCCCCCGTGGCTACGCCGCTCAGCAACAGCTGCATGAAATCGGTCATAAGGTCTCCTCTTTCTATCGTTGCTTTTAGACAGCGATGTGTCTCATACTTCTGCTTATTCGGGTCAGTGGTTCACACTGCTTGAGAGAGTTCTCGGCAAACTGCGCCGCTCACTTTGCGCAGCGACCCACATCGCCGAGTTGCGTGCGCGCAGTGCAACAGCTTCGTCCGGCATCTCCACGTAATCGTCGTTGACGACCTCAAAGCTCCAGTCGCCCCGATAACCCGCACGATCAATCATGCGCATCATGCGCGAGAGTTCGGTGCCGTGCACGCCTTCGCCAGAAAATACGCGCAGGTGGCGCGCAGTTTCGATGCGCTCCTCGGGTTTGCGAACCGCGCTCCAGAAAAAATCCGGAAGCCGTACAAAGGCAATACGCTCACCGGGAATCGTGACAAGCGCGTCGAAATCGGTACCGTTCAAACTGCAATTCGCGAGCACATGAAACGAATCGATACACACGCCCAGATTGTCGCGATCCGGGCGCTGGACGATCTCCCGCGACAGCACGAAATCATTGACATGTCGTCCCCAGGACAACGCTTCGAAACCAACGCGAATACCCAGTGGCGTAGCTAGCATGGCTACTTTGCGCAAGTCAGCCGCAGTGTGGTCAATGTCACCGGATGCGTACGCTGATGGTGAAGAGCAAACCAGCAAACGCTCAGCCTCCACGGCTTCGCACAGTTTGAGCATGGTCTTCACCGTCTCATTCTTGTAGCGATGTAGCGGACCAGACAACCCCTCGTAGTCCCGCATCACCTGAACGGCATTCACTCGAAGACCCGACACCCGCACTTCGTTCAAAGCCGCCTCGTAGCCATCAGGATGACCGACGAGGTCTTTCGCCCACAGCGTGATCTGGCTAAAACCAGCCGCAAGGTTCGCGTCAAGCTTGCTCTCTGGCGAGCCGGCAAGCGTGATCGTGTGCCTCGAAAAATTGGCGAGATTCACAGCACCCCCAGCGCACGAAATTCGTCAGCTGTCACGCCGGGCCAACCGAATCGTTCCATGTACAAAGGCGCCTGCTCGAAGAGCATTTCCTTGCCCTTTTGCGTGCGGTGCCCGCGCTCGGCAGCAACGCGCAAAAGCTCGGTGTTTTCCGTTTTCATGCCGCAATCAGCAATCACCGCCGACGGCTTCGCGTGCTCCAGCGAAAACGGCATCGGGTCGCCGGAATTCATCCCGAGCGGCGTGCCATTCACCAACAGGTCATAGCCCGTTTCATCGACGTGGCCAGTGGTCATGACCGTTACAACCGTTGCCGGATAGTGCTTGCGCAGACGTTCGGCGAGGCTACTCGCCGCCACTGAATCAATATCAACCAGTCCCAGTCCGGCGATACCGCGTTCCGCCAGCGACGCTGCAATCGCACTGCCGACACCGCCACAACCAACCATGAGCGCGGAACTGCCTCGGTAATCAAACCCGGTCGGCGTGGCAGTCACGTCCAGCGCGCGGACAAAGCCTTCTCCATCGATCAGATCCGCAATGATGAGTCCATCCTTGTCGCGAAATACTACGTTGGCCGCACCCGCTGCGAGTGCAGCAGGCGTCGCGCTGTCGCCGACGTGAATGGTCGCGGCTTTGTGCGGAATCGCCACGCAAATGCCGCCAACATTCGGCGCGCTCATCAGGCTTCTCACAAAGTCTGCATAGTGCTGTGGAGCCACTCGCATCGGCACGCAGACCGCATCAATGTTGTGCTTTGCGAAGTACGCGTTGTAAATCGCCGGGGCCTTGACCTGCTCAACGGGCCAGCCGATCACCGGGAAGACGCGAGTAGCGCCGGAGACTGGAATCACTCACCGGCTCCGCAATGACTTTTCACAAACTCAAATGACGTGTCGCCAGGGTAAGTCACGGCACCTTTGTGACTCATGTGAACGCTAGCGCACTCAGACGCGAGGCCTGCGAGTCCTCGTCGCGGCTGCCCGCGGCTGACGAATCCGCACTGAAAATGACATCCTTTGCATCGGATCGGCAATTCCCGCGCTCGCCTGAGCGATGACGCGCCGCGGCAGCAAAGCCCAAACGCTCCAGCGCAGCGCCAAATGACTGCGCCGCCAACGTGACATATTCCATGTATTCAATGCCGCCCACACGCAGAGGATTTATCACGCGCTTGCTTTCACCAGGATTCGTAAACTGCGTGAAACTGTATCTCTTTCCACTGCATCGGCGCATAAAAAATTGGCCATAAATAAAATTGATTTGTGCGATTAACGAACATATGTGCGATAATAGAACACAATTTGAACTGCAGGTCAAGTAAAGGTTCTAGAACATGGCTCGGCGTTCCTTACCGAATCTGGTGCTACCAGGCTCGCTTTCGTCGCTACAGACATCTCCCGCCTCGCCCGAAGTGCAAAAGTCCGACATGATTGACGGGCTGCGCAAAGGACTGGAAGTGATCTGCGCGTTTGACGACGGCGCGCCGAGGTTGACGCAAAGCGAATTGGCACAACGACTGAACTTAAGTCGCGCCGCTGCACGCCGATATCTGATGACATTGACAGCACTGGGCTACATGGCAACAGACGGAAAGGCATTCTGGTTAACGCCGAAAGTAATGCGGCTCGGTCATTCGTACGTGGCCTCCGCACGACTGCCGCGCACTGTTACCCCGGCTCTGCAAAAGCTGACGGCGGCGCTTGGCGAATCAACCAATCTATCGGTACTCGAAGGCCATGAAGCGGTGTATATCAGTCGCGCCAACGCGCCAAAACTTCTCTCCACGGGTCTCGAACCGGGAACGCGGTTGCCTGCACATACGGTGGCGGCTGGGCGTTTGCTGCTGAGCTTTCTTTCCGATCTGGCGCTCGACCGCTGGCTCGAGGGCGCGAACCTGAAGGCGTACACGCCGCAGACCACGGTGGATCCCACAGTGATCAAAAAGGACATTATCAAGATGCGCAAACTGGGCTACGGTTTAAGTGAAAGCCAGTTCGAACTCGGACTGCGCGGCATTGCAGTGCCGTTAATTGACGGCTCGGGTTTACCGGTCGGCGCGATTGGCGTATCGATGTCCAGCGGAACATTGCCCGCGAGCGTTGCAGTCAAACGATTTGTGCCTGCGATGCAGGAAGCTGCGGCCCAATTGCGGGATCAGTTGTAAGGCGACGTGGCGGCTTTACCCGGATCGCGTCTAGGCTGCGATACGCGCGCGCAAAAACGTGACCAGCGCAGCCTCACTCTGCGTGCGATCAAGGTACGCTTCACCGAGCTTTTTCAGTAACACCAGCGTCACAACGCCTCCTTCATTTTTTTTGTCGCGCAGCATGTGTGAAACGAGTTTCGCGGCGTCCGATTTCGGTGGCTTCACTGGCAAATTTACCGCTGCAAACAAGTGCGCAGCGCGCTCAACGTCATCAGCATTCAGATACCCCAATTCCTGCGACAACTGTGCCGCCAGAACGCACCCCGCTGCAACCGCCTCGCCATGGACCCAAGCGCCGTATCCCATCTCTGTCTCGATGGCGTGGCCGAATGTGTGACCCAGGTTCAACAGTGCCCGAATGCCCAACGTTTCGCGTTCGTCACGCTTTACAACATCGGCCTTGATACGGCACGAGTGGGCGATCACGCGAGCAAGCGTTTCATCATCGCGCGAGTTCAATTGATCAACGTCACGCTCAAGCTCCGCCAGATGCGGTTCATCAAAAATAAGCGCGTGCTTGATGATTTCCGCGAGGCCGGCTGCGTATTCGCGCGGCGGTAAACTTTTTAACGCGGCGGTATCAGAAAGCACTGCCAGCGGCTGATAGAAGGCACCGATCATGTTCTTGCCGAGCGGATGATTCACCGCTGTTTTGCCGCCAACCGACGAATCAACCTGGGCGAGCAGCGTCGTCGGCATTTGCACGAACGGAATACCGCGCTGGTACGTCGCAGCCGCATAACCGGCCACATCGCCCACGACACCGCCACCCAAAGCGATGATGGTCGTTTTGCGGTCGCATTTCGCGGACAGCATGGCGGAGTAAATCTGGTCGAGAGAGGATGATGTCTTGTACGCCTCGCCATCGCGCAGCACTATCTCGATGATCTGCTTTCCCAACGCGTGCACTGATTCGCGGACCTTGGCAAGGTACAGCGGCGCGACGGTTTCGTTAGTGACGACGGCGGCGGTCGTGCCCGTTACGAACGGGGCCAGTGCATCAGCGTCGCCAATGAGCGATGGACCAATGTGGATCGGATAAGAGCGATTAGCCAGGTTAACGTGAACGGTCTGCATAACGGAATTAGGAGAGAATTTGGCAGATCAGCTTTTTCGGTGAATAGCCATTTTAATTGGGCTGGAGATACAAATTTTCAAAAATCGCTTTTTAGCGAAATCGGATGCAAGCCGATATGCAATGGGCATTACTGGCAAAAGCTGTTAACGATCGCGCGACAGATTGGGTCAGACTTTCGCGAGATAAAACGCAATCAAAGCAAGCGCCGCCGGCAGTGCCTGAACCAAAACTATGCGCTTTGACACTGTGACCGCGCCCCAGACTCCCGCGACAACGACACACACGAGGCCATACACCATGAAGGCACGAGCAATCGCCGGGTCGGGATACAACAGTCCGAGCGCAATCGCGGCAACAAGAAATCCGTTGTAGCAGCCCTGGTTGGACATGGCGGCGACGCGGCCCTCGATCTCGTCTTTTGGCACACCGAACACCCTGGCACCGCGAGTTCGAAACAGTACAGTTTCGAGCAACACAAAATACACGTGCAGCAAAAGCACGATGGCTGCGAGAATTTGCGCAGCAAGCAGCATGTCAGTCTCAGGTCAAAGTGGAATCGACGATGTTAGTACGGGCTCCACGTCTGCGGCAACCACTGCAAAAGCCGCAACTCACTACGGCATGATCTTGAAGAAGTCGCGAACCGGCTCACCGGAAGCGGAGCCGAGCTTGAAAATGCCGCTCAGACGGGCGATGGCAACGTCATCCGCCGTCACCAAACCCTGCATGAAGACCATATTGCGCGTCGTGCGCAGCACGTCGGCCTGACCCTGCACCCAGGAGCCAATCGCGGCAGGCGCGAGGTAGTCGATTTGCAGGCTGATCGTTGGCAAAAAGTGACGTCCGTTTAACGCCTGATACATCGCTGAATACGGCAGCACGGTGTCGGCAAACGTAGCGAGCATCCCACCGTGCAACACGTTGCGCAGATTGGTGTGATGCTGCGTGACGCGGAAGCCAAGCAGTAGGCGATCTTCTTGCCACTTTGCATAGAAGCGTGCATTGCGGCTGGCGTAACCGCTGCCCGCGTCAACTGCACAAAAGCCCCCGGGCGGGTGATCGTCACCGAACCCGAGCGCTTCAGTTTTTTGTGTTGTTGTTGTCATTGCGCGCCCCTATGCGTAGGTAATCCAGTCTGCGTAGACCTTCCCGTCAAGGTGCGGCAATGTGTTGTAAGTCACCAGCGAATGCCGTCGCGGTGTAAACACGATCTCGCTAACAGATGAATTGCGGATACGCATATTCAGGTCAATCGTGCCCTCGTGTGTAGCGCCGAGAATGTGACCAACCGCCGTGGAAATCGGGCCGCCGCTCGACGCGATCAACACGTTTTTACCAAAGTGCTCGCTGCGAATTTCATCGAGCGCAGCGGTCACTCCGGCGCGAAATTCCGAATAACTTGACATGCCCTCCGGCGTGCTTGTTCCCTGCATCCACGCAGCCAGACCATCGCGCAACAAACGAAAATGATTGCGAATGCCTTCCGGTGTTTTTGGATGCACGAGTGGCTCCGGATGAATCGCGCTAATAATGGCAACCGGGTCGTATTCATTAAGACCCTGGTGTCCGATCATGGGCACTTGCTGTTCACCCTGCAAGCCCTCAGCAATGCCCGCCCACGTCTGACTGTGACGACGCAGCGTGCCGGTAAACACCGTGTCAAACGATTGGCCATTCTCACGAAAGTATTCGCCAAGCCGTATTGCCTGCTTCCGGCCCAAATCGCTCAAATTGTCATAGTCTGCCTCGCCGAACGAGGCTTGACCGTGACGCACCAGATAAAGATTTCCCATTCCGCCGTGGCCCCCAATGTGTAGTTAGCTTGTAACTTGCAGCCTGTTCGCGAAGAAAAACCTGAGCATTTCATCGGTCGCGCTTGGCCCACGCGCATCAGTGTACGAACCGCGTGCGCTGCCGCCGGACCAGGCATGCGCCGCGCCGTGCACCACCCAATGCTCGGTCGTCACCTGGCCACCGCTTTCACGGTAGATGTGACGCGTGTACTCACGTCCATTTGCGCTTTGTCGGCGCTCAACCTCCGGCACCCGTTCGGCCGCGCTTGCAGCCGTTACGCGTTTGCCGTTGGCAGGATTGACCGTTGAATCTTGATCGCCATGAAACACGATAGTCGGTGGTGTGGACTGCGTCGCAGCGTCCGCGCCAGCACTGCGGACGCCGCCCGCACTAATGCCGCTGTTCATCGCACGAAACGCGGACTGCACATCCTTCGCCGAGCCTGTCGCTAACCCGGAATGCACGCCGACAGCCGCGAACAAGTCAGGGTACGCGTCGCCAAGAATCGCCGCCATCGCTCCGCCCGCCGATAGGCCTGCAACGTAGACGCGCTGCGGGTCTATACCGTACTTCACCATGACCTCGCGAGTCATATTGGCCAGCAACGCAGGCTCACCAATATCTCTTTGCTGATGACTGCGCATGAACCAGTTCCAGCAGCGCGAGGCGTTGGCGTTCTGGCTTTGCGCGGGGTAGAGCACAAAAAAACTCTGCAACTGCGCCGCGTCGTTCATGCCCGTGCCAAGTGCAAAATCGTCCGGGGTTTGTGTGCAACCGTGCAGCATCACCACCAGCGGTAACGGTTTGCTGGCAGCGATCGACGGGATGAACAATTTGTAGGCACGTGAACCGTTTTTGTCGGCGAACGTAGCACTGACAAATTGCCTGGCCGTCGCTTCCTGTACTTTGCCGCCGTCGCTGTCATCCATGATTTCACGCGCCTCGCCTTCGAGCACGACGGTGTCGTCAAGTGCCATGGGCGCGACCGTGGCTGCGCCCTTCAGGGCAGTCTGGATAGCTGCGGTGGCAGCGCGCAAATCGCCTGAACGTGTCAGGTTCATAGCGTCCGTCATCAGGCGTTTAAACGTGTCATTCATTGGTATTTCTGGGCAATCTTGGTAGAGAAGTGTGGCGCTAAAACGATTGGCGGGTGGGCGGGTTAGCGGATACGGCAGGCAAGCGCCGCTTTGACAGCTGGGCTGGCATGCAATGCACCGAGTACGACGATCGAACTGATTGCCGCAAGTGCGAGCTCTGGAGTGACGTCGGACGCGATCGATGCGAGACCGAGTACGCGGATGTCGAGTTGTTCACCCGAGTTTTTCACCGCGAGCAGATCGCCCGCCGTGAATTGCTGAATGCCAAGCACCATCGTTTTCCGGGCCACCGCCTGCTTGACCACGTCGGCGTGTGTCGCGAGCTGATTGCGAATGGCGGTGCGAATCAGATCGGTGCGATTGGCATAAAAACCTTCCTGCACCAAAAGGTCAATCTGCCCCAGGTCCACATAGCCGAGATTGATCGTGATTTTTTCGTCGGCGGGTTTGGCGACAGCAGCGTAGTTTGCGGTTCTGGGTGGCATAGCCGCATGCTATCACCATCCAAGTGGATTCTATGTGGCGCATCTAAAGAGGGGAATTTAGCCGCGACGCACAAAATCAATGAAGCCCTTTGTCACATTGACCCCGACCAGTTCAACGCTTAATTTGCGACCCACCTTATATCCCTCGAAGCCCTGCACCAGCCGCCCTTCGACCGGTGGAGAAAATACTCGCACCCACGTGCCTTTATCGGAAGCGCCAGTGACAATGGCGTCAAAGCGAGCGCCGATTCGCGACACCAGCAGCAGCGCGGCCGCAGATTTCCGCACCTGGCGCTCCACCTTGTTCGCATCGTCCTCCTGCTGGCTGCAATGGGTCGCCAGCTGGGTCAGTTCGACGTTGGAATACGGTGAGGGCGCGCCGACCAATGCGGCCTTCGTCAAGCGCGACGTGATGAGATCAGGAAAGCGACGATTTGGGGCGGTCGAATGCGCGTAGTCTCGCACCGCAAGACCAAAGTGCGAGATGCCAACGCTGCCAGGCGTGTCGATGACGTATTCGCCGGCCCCCATGAGCTTGACAATCACCAGCGACAAATCGGGAAAGCGCAGCGGATCGGCCGCACGACGGCGCACCAGAAACTCCTCCAGCGCTTTGGAATCAGGCTCCGGAGGCAACGCCTCACCGAGCGCGCCTGCCACGTCCACAATCTTCAACCAGCGCTCAGGCGAGCGCACTACGCGGTGCAGCGAGGCGAAGCCCTTATCGGTCAGGAACTGCGCGGTCGCCTGGTTGGTGGCAATCATGAATTCTTCGATCAGTTGCCGCGCGCGGTTGTGCGCTTGCACGTCAAGTCCAACCACCTGATCGCCCTCGAACACCGCTTTTGGTTGAATGGTTTCAAACTCAAGCGCACCGTGCTCACGGCGATGCTCACGCAGCTTTTGCGCAAGACTGTCCTGCGCGCGCAGCTGCGCATCCATGCCGTTCACCGCAGCCGCCGCCGAAGGTAGTTCGCCCCTGCCCTCCAGCCAGGCTGCCACTGAGTCGTAGGCAAGCTTCGCGAAGTTAAATACCAGCGCTCTGTAGGCGGTGCTTGAAGAGATGCGGCCATCAGCGTCAAACACCATCTCGGTCACAATCGCAAGGCGCTTTTCATTGGCGTTCAGCGACGTCAAATCGGTCG
This sequence comes from Burkholderiales bacterium, assembly GCA_043753585.1. Lineage (GTDB taxonomy): Bacteria > Pseudomonadota > Gammaproteobacteria > Burkholderiales > Casimicrobiaceae > Casimicrobium. The sequence goes on along the minus strand of JAYUWL010000049.1, from coordinate 8,463 downwards.
ACAACCGCTCGGGCAACATAGGGAAAATACGTGCAGCGGTATATACGGAAGTCGTGTTGTTATGCGCATGAGCATCAATCGCCGTACCCTTTTTAACAAGGGCATCGACGTCGGCAATCGCCACCAGAATTTTTGTTGTGCCGCCAGCCAGCGACTCCGACACTGAAAGCTGATCGAGATCGCGCGAATCGTCGTTGTCGATCGAGCACCAGAGCAGTTTTGTCAGATCGCGAATGTCTGCGCCCGCTTCATTGGCAGGTCGGACAATGAGCGCCATTTCGTTCTCAACCGCCGCTGAAAATTCCGGCTCCAACCCGCGATCAATCATTGCCTGTCTGGCAATGTGCGCGAGGTCAGCGCGGTTGTTCGTAGAAGCGGATCGACTGTAGGGTTGCTGGTTCATGAGCGAACTGTAACGCGAAATTCGCGTTTGTAGGACTTGTTAGTGATTAGTCCGTCTTCAATCATCGGACAGTTCTGGGCGTTACGGCAGCGATTAGTGACTGGCGTGCATCGGGTTGGCTCAGGCTGCTGGCTCCATTGGTCAGGGTACAAACAAGTGTTTCAGGTGTTCCTCAAGATTCGCAGCCCTGTGTGCCAGTGGCGACTGCTGGCTGCCGTATTTGCGTTACCACAACGGCGATTCTCCGGTTCAGCGCGTCGGAGCTGACTGCCTAATGCCCGGACGAATCGTCGCTTCGACTGGATTCAAACAAGAACCAGGTACGTCGCCCGGCCTCATCAATCCAGACTTCAATCAGACTGGCCGTTGACACGTCGTGGTGCTCATCGCACACGCTGTGGGCCTCACGCAATCGTGACGCTAGTACCTTGTTGTCTTCGCACAATTCGGCCAGCATGCCTGAGGGTTCAACGTACTCGGCATCGTTATCCAGTATTCGCTGCGTCCGCGCAATGTGGCCGATGGAGCGAATCGTGAGGCCGCCGAGTTTGCGGATGCATTCGGCCATGGGATCGGTCATTGCGAAAAGCTGATCCGCCTGCTCGTCGAGCATCAGATGATAGTCCCGGAAGTGCGGACCGCTCATGTGCCAATGGAAGTTTTTAGTCTTCAGATATAGCGCAAATACATCGGCGAGGATACCGTTCATGACGGCGGAAATGTCGGTCACCGCAGCCGCACCAAGATCCGAGGGTGTGGCTAGCGGCGCATTGCGTCGCATCGTGAGTTCTTGTGTTCGTTCGGCGGTCATCGCGTTCATTGGTGTCCTTAATGCTGAAGGGGAGGTTTCAACGATCGACTTATCATATTCAAAACAGCGTCGTTTATGTTGAATACGAGTTTGACATTTCGCACAGCTCATCGTCTGTTCGTTGCCGTACACAACGCCAAAAGCCGAGCCGTTCTGCTGTTGCATCAATATGGACAAATGCACAAGCCATCGTCGATGGCTGGCGGAGCATTCATTTCAATTTCACCTACGGCTGGCGTGCTATCTAAGCTTGCCGAGTTCAGTTCCATCACAAACAGCTAGGATCTTGAAGCATCCGCCTGTTCGTGCTGGCTTCGAATCACGGGGCCTTTCTGGCAACGTTGACGGCGCGTTATGCGCAAGTAGCTGACTGATTGAACGTAACGCAAAAACGGTGTCGTCATCTTTGTGCAATTCAAGTTCACCGTAAAACCGTTGCGACAAATTGATTCAATTTCTTTGCGCCAATGTCTGCTAGCGCACATACTAAACCGATTGCAGAGCGCAACATCACATCGAGTATTGGCAAGTAAATTCACCTACAAATTTGCCGCGAAACCAGCTCAGCAAACCGATCACCACTCCTTGCAAAGAAGACCTCATCATGCCCTATCAAAGCGGTAACCCAAACGACGGCAAAACACTAAAAGTTTTTGAAGAATTAAGCGACGAGACGCGGCGCGCGGCAAGCGATTGGCGAGTCGTGTCGACACCGGCATGATGTTCATCAACAATTTTGACTGGGCCGATGCTGAACTGCCGTTCGGTGGCAGCAAGCATTCTGGTTACGGTCGCGAGCTAGGCAACATGGGCATTCAGGAGCTCGTGAACAAAAAACTGGTTCGTACTGCGCACCTTGACGCACGGACGTGAAGCGTCGCCATGTTCGAACCGCTCACCCCCTCCAACGCGGCCCCTCTACCAGCGCAAGCTTGCGCAACGCCAAGCGAACCTAGCGCGACAATGGAAGTTGCAGCAGTGATTTTGAGCGAGATCAGCGCGATTGCCGAAGCAGAAGTCGCCGCGACAGAGACCGACAGCAACCCCTGGGCTGTCGCCGAAGATGAAGAACGGCATCACGAGGCAGATGACCTTGTCGCCGAACTGAAAATCCAGCTTAAGTCTGCGCGTGAACATCCCGAGCCCGAAGTAAAGTGCCAGAGCGACCCATCGAAAATCATTATTCTGAAAAATCTCAGCACGAAAGCGCATGATCAGTATCCGTGAGCAGCAACTCGTAATGTGCGCTAACGCACAAACACGCCGACGCAATCGTGCAATCATCCTCCTCGTTGGCTTAACGACTGTGCCCGGGTAGGCCGGTTCGCCGCCTCCCTGTCTGGCCATACAGCAGTCCCGATCGTACTGCAAAGCGCTGAGGCTGTTGATACCAGTCGCACCGTTAAAAATAGCGTAGCAGCGATGCTCCCCTCCAATCAAAGAAAGGTAACGAAAACCAATGTCTTCACTCAAGAAATTCACCGGATACGCCGTCGCTGGTGTATTGACGCTCGGCCCAACCGTTGCGTTCGCCCAAACGTACATAACGCCGTCCACTCCGGGCTGGTCCTTCGTCACCGAGACCCCGACTGGATCGGGAGCCTTCGTTAATGGGCCCGGCGTGCCACCATCGGGAAGCCCGGGCAGCATTCAGCTCACGGTCGGCCAACCCGGCGGCGAGGCATTTTTCACCGCGCAATATGGTGGTGTACGCCTGGATCAGCTCAAGGGACTGAGCTACAACACCTACGTGGTTTCAAGCGCCTTGCCAGAAACGGCGAGCCTGCAGTTTGATTTTGAACCGGGTGTGCCGTCGACGGGCTATCAGGGTCGCGCGGTCTTTGCGCCGTCGCTAATTCCAGGCGCAGTAACGGTCGGCTCATGGCAGACCTGGAACCCGATGACACAACGGGCGTGGTGGGGCACAAGCGGCAACAATGTCCGCCTGCTGTCCACCGTCTGCACGCAGGCGGCACCATGTACATTCGCTGAGATCCTCGCGGCGTTTCCCAACTCGACAGTCCTTTCTCCCGGTGCCTTTGGTTTCAAAGTTGGCAACAGCAACAGCGCCGCTGTTGTTTCGGTGGACAGCTTCGCGATTGGCACGACCGGAGCCGCGGGCCCGACGACCAGGTATAACTTCGCACTCGCGGAACCGATTGTTGTTCGTGCCGCAACGATGGTTCCGGCGTTGGACTTAAGCGCGCTTCTTTTACTTGCGATGCTTGCTTCGCTGGTCGGCGTTTTTTCGTTGCGTAAGCGCTTTTGAATGCTGGTCTGATCCTCGGCGCCTGCAAAGTCAGGTGCCGTCTTCGCCACGCTTTCAGCGCTGTACGGACTTAGCGAGCCGCAGCTTCAGCGCAAAACGTTGCAAGGTCAGTCAGTACCCGCTCTGCGACCGCTTGCGCTGCGATGACCCCGCCGTACGTGTCCTCGCTGATCGAAGCAACGCTCGCGTCGAACTCGCGGCGGGCGATGACGGCCCTGGTTGCTGTTTCAATGAGCACGGCGCGCAGGGTTAGACGAACACGGCTCGGTAAAACAGAGAAATCCTGTTGTAGCCGAACAATTTCAGTGTCCAGCCGAAACCGACTGGCAGCCGCTGTGGGTGCGGCCATTACGGCCTGAAACGCGCCGGTTCGTTCGACTGCACGCACAATTAGTGGCGCGAGCATTTGCGCCGGCGTGTCCACCCACAGACTGAACGCGAAATACTCTAGCTCTTGCGGTCGCCGCGCATACACGATGTGCGCAGTACCGTATCCTGCCGCTGCCTTTGGGGTATTGATTATCAGCGTGGCAGCGCTTGGCTTTTCAGCAGCACTGGACGCTGACTTAGATGCGGAAGCGACAAGCACCGACGAGCCGTCATCAAGCGTGAATAGTGACGGCGGGGCAGTCGGTTTGGGTAGTAACGACGAGCAACCGCCCAAAAGACATATAGCGACACAGGTAACAACCCATCGCCCACTATGGTTTCGGATCATGGTGTGACTTTCTCGCCCGGTCCGGGCTTTATTTTCGGCGCGCCCAGCAGCAGACTGTTAGGGTTACGCTCGGTTTGCTCGGACAGCCGCTGCAACGAAACAGCAAGCTGATTCAATTCATCAAGCAATTGTGTGAGCGCTGGGCCAGAGTCAGCGGCGACCTGCTGAATTCCTCTCGCCGCGTTGTCAACGCTACGCCCTGCGCTTTCGCTGGCAGCGGTCGCCGTTTTCCCAAGTTTGTCCACTGAATCAGCTGCGAGACTGATCCGGTCAATGGCCTTGCCAAATTGAATGCTTGCCTGAGCGGTGTTTCGTGCGACGAGAGCGGCGTCTGCGATACCCGCGCTAAGGTTTCCTTTTTGTGCGGCGAGGTCGTGCATTAGCGCAGAGGCATCGGCCAGCGTCTGTTTGAGCGCCGACCGATTATCGGCGTCAAACACCGAATTTAGATTGGTCGACATGCGATCAACGCTTGCCAGTACAGTGGTCAACACATTTTCCAGTCGCGTGCTAAGCGAGAGTTTTGAGGTGATCGTGGGAATGTCATCATGCGTGGCGGGCACTAGTGCTTTTGCCCCTGCAGTGCCGCCGGTTAGTTCGACAAACGCAATCCCTGTGAGACCTTGAGTTTTAAGTATCGCTTCGGTGTCTTCCTTAATTGGCGTACCTGTTTCAATGCGAAATCGCAGCCGTACCTGACTCGAATTTGTCGGATCAATCGCGATCTCGCTCACCTTGCCGACGTTCACGCCCAGATACTTCACCGGGGCATCAAGGCTTAGGCCTGAAACCGATTCTCGGACGATGGATTGGTAGGTTCCGTACTGCTTTTTGCCTGCGATTCCTGCGGACAGCCAGAGCACAGCGGCGATGAGCGCCGCACCGAGCGCGAGGACAAATGCGCCGACGATGGTGTAGTTCACCTTGTCTTCCACGTCAGTCCCTTTTCTTCATAAGTAGTGCCGATTGCCTGGCCGGCGGGTGCGGCGGGGAGTCCGAAACGGTCGACTTTTTTTCGCGGTGATTGATGAAATATTCGCGCACCGTCGGGTGTTGATTTCGCGAGAGTTCTTCCATCGATCCGTTAGCAATGACGCGACCCCCACCTAGTACTGCCACGCGATCACAGACCTGCCACAGCAAGTCAAGATCGTGCGAAATGATCACGATCGTCAGCCCGTAAAGCGCGTGAGTGCTGAGAATCAATTCGTTGACCCCGGCCGCACTTGCCGGATCGAGCCCGGAAGTCGGCTCATCGAGGAACAGCATCTCCGGGTCAAGCGCTATGGAGCGCGCAAGTGATGCGCGCTTCGCCATGCCGCCGCTCAGCTCGTCTGGTAACTTGAGGCTCGCTTCCGGTGGCAAGCCCGTGAGCGACAACTTCCATTCGGCTATGCGATCAATGAGCGCGTGATCTAGCTCGCTGTGCTCTCGTAGCGGCAATCCAACATTCGCACGAACGTTAAGTGCACTAAACAAGCCACCGTACTGAAACATCACGCCCCAGCGCAGGCGAAGGGCTTTGGCTTGCGCGTCAGTAAGATTCGCGACGTCGTCACCAAACAAGTGAATCGAACCCGACGTCGGCTTTTGCAGCATGATCATCTCGCGCAGCAGCACTGATTTTCCGGAACCACTACCACCGGCAATTGCGACGATCTCGCCGCGCCGCACCTCGAAGTCAAGATCGGTGTGTACGACGTGGCTGCCAAAGCGTGTGCAGACCTTGTTTAGTGCGATCACTATGTCTGCGTTCGATGCCATCCTAAAGACCCAGCAGGTTGAACGCGACCGAAAACAACGCGTCGGCGACAATCACGATAAAGATCGACTGCACGACGCTGCGCGTGGTTTGACGGCCTACGCTGTCCGCGCCACCATGCGTGCGAAAGCCCTGAAAGCAGCCGATCAGCGCGATGACGATGGCGAAGACAAACGACTTGCCGATCCCGATCATCAGTGTGTCACCCTGCATCTCACGGCCAAAACGATCAAGGAATTCGTGGAATCCGATATCAAGTTGCGAGCGCGCCATCATCATGCCACCGATCACGCCGGTAATGTCGGCGAACAGCGTCAGCAACGGAAGCGCCACTGCAAGCGCCAAAATTTTGGGCAGCACCAGCATCTCAATCGGGTCGATACCGAGTGTCCGCATCGCGTCCACCTCTTCCGTGACCACCATCGTGCCGATCTGTGCGGCATAGGCCGAGCCCGAACGTCCCGCGATGATGATGGCTGAAATTAGCGGAGCAAACTCGCGCAGCATGCCGTAGCCCACGAGATCAACGACGAAGATATTGGCACCGTAATTCTTGAGCTGATCTGCCCCTTGATAGGCAACGACGATGCCGATCAGAAACGAAGTCAACCCGATGATCGGCAGCGCGTCAAAGCCATCAATCTGGATGTTGCGCATAAAAGCACGCCAGCGCACGAGTCGTGGATGAAATTGCACGCGGATAAGCGCAACGGCAACTTCACCGATGAAGTGCAACAGGGCGCATACTTCCTTCGCATTCGCCGCCGCTCCGCGACCTACTCGCTCGAGCATTGCTGTCCTCGTTTCGTGCGGCGCCGGGCTCTCGACTTGCTTGCTTACCAGATTCATCAGCGTCTGCATGTGGAGCGGCCAGTCGCGCAGCGTTGGTACCGCGGCGTGACCTGTTAACCACTGTTGCAGCACCCAGGCACCGACGCTGTCAATCGACGAGAGCTTCGATCCATCAAGCTCGATTTGTCCGCGCTCGCACTTTTGCGTGCCGAGCGTTTGCGGCAGATGGCCCAAACCACGGACTGTCCAACTGCCCGACAGCGCCCAGCGCATCGCTTCCGGATGCATGATCGCAGCCGCCTGCGGTTGTACAGAATCGGAATCGGTCACGGGTGGTGTGTCGTGCAGTGCTGCCAAGATGCGGGGGAAATTTCTGAGGTCCGCGATATCTTAGGTGCAGATCACCTTTTGGTCTGTTTGCCAGCGCACATATATCGGGGGGAGATGTTGAGAATACTGCGTCGTCACCTACATGTCCGCCGATGCGGCAGCGTACGTGATTTCCTGCGAACGAGCACAGCGTTCAAGGAGGATGCGCGGAATCGCTTTGGGCCGTTACCGACCCCTCCCTGTCGTGGCGGCAAAATCTGACTAGAACGCTGGTCGTCGAAAGCGGTGGACGTGAGCGGCAACGCATCCAGCAAGATCGGTGCAGATCGCCGTCGCAGCTACCTTGGTTTGGGCATCGGTATCGGCGGGGCGGGAACGTAGATATAGCGATAGTCATGGCCAAACAGAAACAACGGGCGACTCCACGGATCCCCGTATAAACGATTGTTTCGCCACTGATCATCGCGTGCTGCTTGCAATTCTCTTTTTTGCAGTTCGTCAAGCACAGCCGCGGGCAGCCCTCGCTCCTTGAGCAACGCGTATTCGGAGCCACTTAACGCGAATCGTTCGCGACTGACGCGAAGCAACGCCAGCAACGACTCCGCGCTTTCGCCAAGCCTGGCTCGCTCGACCAGTCCATCAATCGTAAGCGGCGGCGCCCTGTCACCTATCGTCGCACATCCGGAAAGCAGGAAGGCGCATACCATTATCGGGGCGACCAGCAGGTTGCGAATACGCATGCTATTTCTCCTGAGTTGGGTTGACGTTGACGCTACATTAATGCGGTATTGTGCGCTTCACCATGGCGCAACCTGGTCGCTACTTTACTAAAAGCATCTGCATGACCGAGGTCGCAAGCGACCTCTGCCCGGTCGAATCCGGCAGAGCGTCCCCTTGCACTGAACACGACCGTATTGAGTTTACATTTGTCGGTAAAGGCCACGATTGCGTCCCTGCCCATCGACGACCTTGAGCGGCGCAACGCCGGGTGCAGCTGTCCGCGGTTGACCCTCGGTGGTGTGCTTCTAACCGTATGCCGCGCCTCCAGCAAGTCCAATTCCCGGATGAGCTTGCGTGCAGTCTCGCTTCGCAGTCGTCGCGACAGTAGTTCGCCGAAGAGATAGTCGCGCTCGGCCTGCAATCCCGCTAAACGCATCTCGCGCTCAGCGAGTTCACCACGCTTCGCCAGCAAGCGTCACCGCGCCGCGCACGCCCGCCAGTGACATGACGGTGACAAGCCTCCAGCCTGAACGGACAGGCGCACCAGCAGGCGATACTGCTAGGGAAACACCGATTTAATCAATCTGCGCAGAGCCAGTTGCGAATCGCGAACGCCTACTTTCGCGAGTCTTCAAATTGTGTGGCTTTTCACGAATCT
>JAYUWL010000048.1:0-21154 GCA_043753585.1 Burkholderiales bacterium | reverse complement strand
ACCCGTTGTTTAACGCTTCAATGGCGCGACGACGTATCTCGTCTTGTGCTTCCGCGGGTATGTGTCTCATGCTGTTCGATGCCATCCCCTATTAACGTTATAGGTCTTAATTGGTTGACTTGTTAATATGTGCCCGATCTGGCGCGGACTTTTGTGCGCGTGGCCGAAGCACGTGCCGGGCTGCGACGGTTCGAGCGGGTTCACTTCGCCGGGCACACGGTGTCTGGGCATGAAGTGATTGCCTCAATAGAACGCCTGATGGGACGCGCGCTCAAGGTCGGCCGGTTACCGTGGCCGCTCATTCGCGCGGTGGGTCTGGTCAAACCGCTGTGGCGCGAACTCGCCGAAATGTCGTACCTGTGGCAGCGTCCCCACCAATTGCTGACGGACGCGACACATGCTCCGCTAATCGCGGCAACGACTCCGTTCGACGACGCAATGAGCGCGAGCGTTATCGCGTTGCATCCGAAGTTGGTGACTGGCTTCAACCGTCCGGCGCTCACCCGTTCGGCAATTGCCGCCTGATTTTCATCGCATCATCCATTTTGTTAAGGAATTCGTCATGTCAAACTCAATCGCCCTCGGTCGGTCAAGCCCAGAAAGCGCTGTCAGTGATGCCGTGACAGAGGCGAACTCTGCCGCAGGAACTTTGTTCAAATGGCGCTTTGGAATCGTACTTTTTCTCATCATTGAGGCGCTGCTTGCGTTTGCTCCACTCGCTATTCTCGGGCCTGCCATCGGATGGCCCGCTTCGCTTCGCAATCCGGCCGCGCAGCAGTTGGCAGCGATCGCCGCAGCGCCTGCGGCGCTCAGTCTGGGCTACAGTATTTACCTGCTCTATTCGCTAGCCATTCTGCCGGTCGCGGTAATCGTGGCGTGGCGCGTGACGGGCCTCAATGGCAAGCTCTCGGCGCTCATCGTTGCCCTCGGCGCGCTCTCCGCTCTATCAAGGGCAATCGGCATTTTGCGCTGGCTGACGGTAATGCCGATGCTTGCCACCAGCTACGCCGCTGCCGATCCGGCAACGCGGGTCGCCATTGAGCTGACGTTTAGCGCGATCAATAGTTACGGTAGCGGGATTGGCGAAGTGCTTGGCGTCGCATTGTTCGGCGGGCTTTGGCTTGCTGTGGCGATGCTTGCTGCATCCGGCATGTCGGGACGAGCACGAACACTGCCGCGCTGGTTGATTATTTTTGGCGGCGCTTCTGCGCTGCTGCAAATGGCGCTAGCGTTACCGGGCGTTCGGTATCGCGATGCATGTTCCCGTGGCTGGCGCAGTGACGGCATTTGTGCTTTGGCTCATTGTGTTCGCGGTCCAACTGGTGGTTGCGCCAAACAGTACGGCGCGAGTCGCTTCGCGCCAATCATCAACGTGACAAACCGCATGCAAGAAGTTAATGAATGCGCGTCGACTGATGGGTTGCCATGCCTTGGCAACTGACGCGTGAATTTGTAGCGCCTCAGCATGCACTTTCGGTCTAAAGTTTGTCGCCGAGCTTTTTCTGCTGCTCAAAACGCGCCAGCCGCAGCCGTTCATGCTCGGCGGCGCTGATCCAGCCGAGCTTGTCGTACAAAGCCGCACGTTGCGCCAGCAACGCTTTATTGGCGGGCTCGTCTTTCAGCCGATTGTTGAGGGCATCAAGGGTCAAGCCGAATAGACCCGACTGCTCCAGCAATGTCATCTCAATTGCGAGACTTTGCTTGTTGGAAGGCTCGGGTTCCCAGCGTTTGATTTCGGCAAACGCCTTCCAGGCCGCGTCGGACTGGCCAGCACCGCGCAGCACGTCGGCGCGAAGGCGCTCGATCTTTGCAAGCGTCTCACGAAGACCGGTCTGGCGCTTTTTTTCACGCTCCTGCGCCGGGCGAACTGCCAGATCACCGCTGACCACTGCGGGCGGTGCGCCGAAATACTGCGCTACCGCGTCGGGGCCAGCAAGCCGGCGCGCTTCATCCAATAACGCAAGCACCGCGCGCTCGGGATTACTGACAGCAGGGGCAGGTGCCGCCGTCGGCGCGGCGGTCCCGCCGGGTCTGCTGTCTGCGGACGCGTCGCCAGTTGCGGTTTTGGCTTTGGGCCAACTGTCGCCCGCCAGACCTGCCGCAATGGCAGCATCTAGCGCCTGCTCAAACACGATCGCTGCATCGCCGGATTTCTCGGTCCGCAGCGCTACCAACACTTCGGCGCGACGAAACGCAATCGCCTGGTCCGTCGTCCCGCGTTGCTCGCGGACAAAGGCGAGCCGGGCATCAAAGAGCGAGTCGCTCAGTTTTTCCACATCCGTGCGCTCATCCTTTACCGGCTTAGCCTTCGGATCTGCGTTGATCACCTTGGCTGGCGACGCGCCAGCGATATAAACGATCGGCTGTCGATCCAGCACGCGGTTTTCACTGTCGCGCACTGTCAATTCGCCCATGAAATGTGCGGGTTTCGGTTCCTGTTTGACCAGTTCGTCGATGGCCTTGTCCTGGAGAAACAGGATTTCTTCGCGACCCCGCTTCAGCTTGAGTTCAGTCACGTCCTTACCAAAAAGTCGTTCGCGAAGACTGGCGCGAATCGGCAGCGGGCTTGGCACCTTCAGCGCTTCCGACAGCCGTAGCGGCGTCGCAGCGACAGTTTTGAGCAAATCGATCTCGGTCGCCGTGTACTCGACGATGGCGGTTGTCTTTCCCTTGAGGAACTTCACCGGCGGACGGCCGGTGACCATGTTGCGACCGGGAGAATCAAAAAGCACTTCTCCAGATTCGTGTGTCAGAGTGATGCGACCGCCGCCCACCGCATCATCGAGGTCGTAGTCCTGCGCCTCAAGCACGTGAGCGGTCAAGCCTTCTTTGAAGTCGAGCGCGAAACGTTGCCGCAGCAGATGCACTCTGAGAGGCCCCGGCGTCAGCGGCGAGGCCGGAAGTTCCGCGCGCTCGTCAAGCTTCAAATCGGACGTGGACTCAGGCAGGAATACATGGATCGCACGGTCGATTTTCGCTTCAACTTTGACATCCCGATCAGCAAGCGGGTTGAGGGCCACGGTGGCCCAGCCTGCGTTGGCAGGAACAGTAATAACGGTGTCGCCCACGCCGGTGCCGATCCATTCCAGACGGGTTTGCAGCGACGCGTCGCCCACGGCACCAAAGTGCAGCGTGTACGCTATTTCGGCCACAACACCGGGCCTGAGCTTCAGGTCAAACGTCTGTTCGGCATCAGTCGCAAGATTCAGGTTCCGGATTGTTTCCATGCTCGCTACATGGGTCTGCGCTGCATACGCCACCGCCTGCACGCTGAAGCGACGCACCAGCGAATCTTTAGCGACGTGCTTGACGGTGATGCGTAGCACCGAGGCGTTCGCTGGTGCCTGCACGAAATGGCGCTTCGTCACTGACGGCTTAAGCTCCACGACCGTGTCGAGCCTGTTTTTGCTGAACGCGCTCTGCGGCGCAGGCTGAATGAGGGTGACCGGAATCGAGAAAACGGGCCCCAGCGAACGCTGGTTTGCCACCACCGCGTCGACCTGGGCGACGTGCACCGAACCGATGGCTCCTTTGGCGACTGGTGGCACGTTTATCAGCATGGAAACTGAGCGCGGCCCGTTTGTCATGTGCACGTACTGAGGTGTCGATATCCACGGCACCGACGGCTTCAGCAGCAAATCACTTTCAAAGCTGAAACGCGCCTTTTGCGGGGTAGATTCAGCCCACGCGGGCGTAATCTTCACATTCACCCTCATTCGCGTTTCGTCTACCGATTCGCGCAACAAAAGCCCGCGACCTTTGCTGGTGAACGTGCCCTGATCCACGTCTATATCGTAGAAGACGCGAAACGCCGGAACGCTCTGCAATTCGTTGAGTTTTTTCCATGCACCCGGCGTGTTGACCAACCCCGAACCACGAGTCAAAACGCTCTCGTCGGCTATCGGTTGCGCACCGAGGATGAGCGCTGAGCGCAGCAAGGCCGGGCCAGCCGCGAGCTTGTTTTGTCGCGCCGCGCTCAGCACCAAAGCCGCCACGCCAGCCGCCGAGGGAGATGCCATCGATGTTCCGTTGAACATGTCAGCGCGCTTCTGTGACTCCGGCGACAGGGACGCATAAGCAGCACCCGGTGCCATGATGTCGACACCAAAGTCACCGTCCTTGGTTGGGCCCCGGCTGCTGAACTGCTGCGCCGCGTCTGCCGTATCTTTAAGGGTGTTGTACAGCACCGTGCCCATCTCTCGCGACATGTAGGCACCCACGCCCAGGACACGACTGGCCTCCGCTCCGGCACTGCCCGCGGTACCGTAGGCAGGTCCGTCATTGCCCGCCGAGACCACCGCCAATATGTCGAAGCGCTCTACCATCATGTCGTACAAGCGGCTGTTTTGATTCTTGCCGTCCTGCAGCGTAGATCGGCCTCCCCAGCTCGCGTTAACGATATCGACACGATGTTGCGCAGCGATCGCTGTGGCGCGCAGCTCGCTGGTGCCATACGAGCTGCCACCGGCGCGAATGTCGCCAATCTTGATCGACAGAATGCGTGCGCCGGGAGCGATTCCGTTGCGGGCAGGCTCGTCGGGTGAGTTGCCGGCCGCAATGGACGCGACGTGAGTGCCGTGACTGCCGCTCACGGTGACGATGGACAACAGGTCGCCGCCCTCATAAACCTGCACGCCAAAATTGGCTTGGGCAACACTGCCAAAAAAGCCGAATTCCCCAGCGATACCGAATGGCCGCAGCGTAAGCTCGTCCCCCAGATCGCCATCCTGGTTGGTGTCGACCACCACACGCCATCCGGTGCCATCGTTCCATACAACACAGTCGTACACGAGCGTTGCCTCAAGGTCTTTGCTGTCATCAAGCGCCGTAAGCGCCAGATCGCGCGCGATGAGGTCGCGATCAGCGCGGCTACGCTCGTCCGGTGCCTTTGCGCGCGCAGCCTTGAGTGGCCCGGCGGCCTCACTTCTGTCCCGCGCTGCGTTACGCAGCGACGCCGCAGCCGAACGCGCCGCCGCGCGTTCATCGGTCACTCGTTTAAGCACCTGGCCGTAAAACAATTCGCTCGCCGCTTTAAGACCGAGTCGATATTCGCCTGACGGATTGACGATACCGGGCGGCAAGGTGAGCTTGCGTCCGCTGAGCGCGAGCAGCTTGCCCGATGCATCTGGTTTGCGCTTTGTGCTGGTGTCGACATCGCCTGAACCCGAGGCATCAATGATGTCGACGATCTTTCGTTCGCCGGTGCTGGTCACTGTGAGCCCCGCAGCGGCAGGGTCGACGCCGGTGTCAAAAATGCCGATCACCACACCGCGTCCGTCCCATGTCGGGTGTGCTTTGAGGAAAATGTCGGCAGCGACTTCGTGCTTCGGAATGAGCGCGGAACGCAGCGCAGTAATGTTTCCTTCAGCGGCAACCGTTGCCGCTACGGCTGCTATGCACGGGTTGAACAGAGCGGGTGCGACAAAAAAAGCGGAAACGGCCAGAGCATTGCGAAGAGTCATGAGATACACAGCAAGCTGTGAACAACAAAAAGACGATGTTAACCGGGGACGGATTGCGGTGAGCCTGACGCGCCAGCGAAAATTCAGGCAGTCGTACTTTTTCGGGCCGCCCGATGTGACAACGCCAACGCACCCAGCAACACCGTCGCCCCGACCAATGGCAACCAACGATAGCCCGAGCTCGCAATCACCGCGCCACCGACCGAAGTGCCAATCGCCTGACCCAAATAAATCATGCTCGTATTGAGCGCGATGCTGGCACCCGCCAGCTGCGGAGACGCCATCACGAGGCGTGCCTGCTGGGACGAATTATTGGCGAACACGCCAGCGCCCCAGGCAATCGCCCCGACGATGAATCCCGCCCACCACGAGCCGATGGCGGCCAGCGTGACCATGCCGAGACTCATCGAAGTTAGCGACAAATTTACATTCGACGTCGCACCGGTAGCGGAGATGCGACGCGTTGCCCACAGGTTGCCAACGACCCCCGCGCCTCCAAACAATATCAGCGCCAACGACAACGTATTCGGCGATGCCGAGAGCGTATTCGCAACAAACGGCGCGATATAGGCAAACGTCGTAAATTGCCCCGACGCGGACACGGCCGTCACCAAAAGAATGGCAATCAACGCAGGATGCCTGATCACCCGAAACCAGGCCTCGCGCGACAATGGAACGCCGCGCAAACCCCGAGGCACAACGCGATAAATCCAGATGATGCCGATCAGGCAGAGCATTGCGAAGGCAGCAAACGTCCATCGCCAGCCGACGTGTGCGCCGAGCCACGCGGCGGCGGGGCTGCCCGCAACGGAAGCGACCGACCAGCCCAGAAAAACCGCAGTAATCGCCGCTGCTCGCCGCTCCGGCGCAATCACCAAACCCAGCGTGGCTGCGGCTTGTGGCGTAAACACCGCCGCGCCGAGCATGGTCACGGTGCGCACCACGATGAGAACTGCGAGGTTAGGCGCGAATGCACACAGTGCGTGTCCAATTGCGTAAAGCGCAAGCGATCCGGCGAGCACGGTACGGCGATCAAGGTCGGAGGTGAGCGTGGCCAGGATCGGGGAGCCGAAGCACATCGCTATCGCAGCGATGGTGATCAGCAGCGCGGTTTGCGGCACGCTCGCGCCCAAGTCGTTCGACAACACGATCAACAGTCCCGGTGCCAGCATGACGCCGGTGCCGATCAGAAAGTTGCCGAAGGTGAAAGCTCGAACGTAGGAGCGTTCACAAATTTGCGCGTCAGGCGGACTGCTGTTTGACAAAACGCCCCACCCGAAGTCCGATCAGCATCGAGATGAGCATGGCAGCACCAGCGCCAATGAAGATCGAGCGGGGCAAGTCATGATCCATCATCCAGCCGAAGATCGGCGCAGACACAGCGAGCCCGGCGTCAAGTCCCGAATACACCATGCCGTAAACCCGGCCGGTCGCGCCCGCCGGAGTCGCGCGTTTGATCAGCAAATCGCGCGAAGGCCCGGCGACACCCGTGCCCAGGCCTGCCACCATGACCAGCAGTAAGGTCGCTGTGCCGCCCGAGATGCCTGACGCGGCAATAAAAAGGAGCAGGGCCGAGCCGGAAAGCGCACCCGCGATGATGCGCTCGGGATCGGCCCACTGGCGGCTGATCGCGAAGCCACCTGCCAATTGCCCGATGGCGCTGAACACGAGGTATCCGGTGAGCGCAGTGGCGGCCACAGTGAGCTTCAGGCCAACAATGGCTTGCAGCGCCGGTGTCGAGAAATTCTGAATCGCCGAATTGCTGAAGGTGATCACAAAGAAAAACCCGAAGCACATCCACACGACCGGTTGCCGCATGAAAGCGAAGCGCGATTCGGGCGGTTGTCCGGAGGCCAAGGCGTGTCGCGCCGTCTGCGCACCGGCTAGGGAGCGAGTGTCGATGGCATCACGAAAGATCACGGCAATGGCGAGCACGCACAGCGCAAATCCCGCAGCTGCCGCAAGCGCGGTGCGCCAGCCAAACTGTTGCGCCATCAGCACCATTACAAGGGTCGCCGACGCATAGCCCAGCGTTCCGCTCAGGCCATGCGCACTGTAGGCATGACCGATCCTTTGGATGGAAACACGCTGGTTGATGATGCTGTAATCCACCGGGTGAAACGGTGAATTGGCGATGCCCGCCAAGGCCGCCGAGGCGACGAGCATGGCGTAACCATCTGCCAACGCACCGATCACAGCCGCCGCGGAAAACAGGACCAACCCGCCAAACATGACTGCTCGCGCACCGACCTTATCGACAACAAATCCCGCCGCAGCCTGGCCGAACGCCGAAACCAGATAGAACAGGCTCGCGAGCGTGCCCAGCTCTGCAAATGACAGAGAAAACTCGGTCGCCAGCCACGGAAATAGCGGGGGCAGCAGGAGCTGGAAGAAGTGGGAGGTGGCGTGGGCGAGGCCGACGACGCTAATGGTCGTGGCGTCCATCCGAAAAGAAGAATCGGACGCGGGTAAAACTGTACTCATTGGGTAAGCTTACACCTATGAATAGTACAAACCCTATCCCGGTTCCAAAGTTGCGCACTGGCGGTCACCTGATCGCTGACGCGTTGATCACCCACGGCGTTGACACCGCTTTCGGCGTGCCCGGCGAGAGCTATCTTGCCGTGCTTGATGGCTTGTACGAGCATCGCAATGACTTCCGCTTTGTCATCTGTCGACAGGAGGGCGGAGCCGCTTTCATGGCCGAGTCCTACGCGAAACTAACCGGCAAGCCCGGTGTCTGTCTGGTCACGCGCGGCCCCGGTGCGACCAATGCCGCAATCGGCGTGCACACCGCGTTCCAGGATTCGTCGCCGATGATTTTGCTGGTCGGGCAGGTGGGCAACGATTTTGTGGAGCGCGAAGCGTTTCAGGAAATCGACTATCGCCGCATGTTCGGCCCGATGGCGAAATGGGTTGCGCAGATTGACGACGCGGCGCGAGTGCCGGAATACATGGCGCATGCGTTTCAGATCGCAACTAGCGGGCGTCCGGGGCCGGTGGTGCTGGCGCTGCCAGAGGACATGTTGTCGGCGATGGCCAGTGTTGCTGAAGCGAAACCTTACCGAGCGGTTCAATCGCATCCCGGTGCGGTAGACATGGCGCGGGTGGCTGAATTATTGGCGGGTGCAGAGCGCCCTTTTGTTATTGCTGGCGGTTTCGGCTGGACGCGCGATGCGGCGCGGCAATTGCGCGAGTTTGCTGAGGCGAATCATCTGCCCGTGGGCTGCGCGTTTCGCTTTCAGGATTGCATGGATAACTCGCATCCGAACTACGCGGGTGATGTGGGCATCGGCATCAATCCGAAGCTTGCGGCGCGCGTCAAAAATGCGGATGTGGTGCTCTGCATCGGCGCGCGCCTCGGCGAAATGACGACGTCTGGTTACACGTTGTTTGACGTGCCAGTGCCGAAGCAAAAGCTCATTCATGTGCATGGTGATCCGACGGAGTTGGGGCGCGTGTATCAGGCGGAAGTAATGATTGCTTCCGGCGTCGCGGAATTCTGCGCAGGCCTAAGCTCCCTCTCCCGCAGCGCGGGAGAGGGTAGGGGTGAGGGCGTTCGCTCGGAGACAATCACCACCGCGCGCTCCGATCTGGCCGCATGGCAGAACGAACCGCCGCTCTACAAGAACCGCACCGAACCTGCCAAACTAAACCTTTGGCAGGTCGTGCAAACGCTAAAACGCTTTGCCCCCGCAAATTCCATCGTCACCAATGGTGCCGGAAACTTCGCGACCTGGGCGCATCGCTTCTGGCCGTATGCTGGCATAGAAAGCTGCGACAAATCACAACTCGCGCCCACCAGCGGCGCCATGGGTTACGGTGTGCCGGCAGCGGTCATGGCGTCCATCGTTGCGCCTGAACGCACAGTTATTAATTTCGCAGGCGACGGCGATTTCATGATGACTTCGCAGGAGCTGGCAACGGCCGTGCAGTATGGCGGCGCACCGATCTGCATCGTGTTCAACAACGGCATGTACGGCACCATCCGCATGCATCAGGAGCGCGAACATCCGTCGCGTGTTTACGGCACGCAGCTCGTCAATCCCGATTTTGCGAAGTATGCGGAGAGCTTTGGTGGAAAAGGCTTTACGGTCACGACCAATGCTGAATTTGATGCGGCATTGGCCGATGCGCTTTCGTTCACACGTACCGCCAAGAAGCCCGCCGTGATTGAACTGAAAGTCGATCCGCAAGACCTCACACCCGGTGCGACGCTTGATGCGATTTCGGAAACGGCGCGTAAAACTAAGGGTCTTTAGGCTTCTTTAATTTCGTGCAGCCCTAGTGCAATGGTGTTTTCAGCGAAAAGCTGATTGACGCAACCACGCTGTTTCAAACCACTACTTTCAAGGTTGAAACTGTCCCGGAAACACGTAAAGCAGCGCCGTGGTCATCACCAGATAACGCAAAAATTTCCCTAGCGCGCCATACAAAAAACAAGGCCAGAACGGCAATTTCAGCCATCCTGCGAGGGTCGCCAGCGGATCGCCGACCACCGGCAAGAACGCAAAAAAGCAGGCTCGCGGCCCGAGCCGCTCCAACCACGCGAGCGCCTTCGCCTGCACCGCCGATTGTTTGTAGCCTTCATACGCTCGTTTGGCGCCGAAGCCCATCCACCAATTGATTGCGCCCCCCAACGCGTTGCCTGCGGTCGCGACAACGATTGTTGGCCAAAACAGCTCTGGATTTAGCTTGATGAGGCCGAACACCGCAGGTTCGGAGCCCAGTGGCAGGAGCGTCGCAGACACCAGGCTGATGATGAATACCGTCGACAGCCCGTACTGCGGCAACGCTAACGCTTGAATGAGACTCGCGAACCATGCTTCCATGTCGGGCATTTTGCAGCATGGCCTGTGGTGTCCAGCTTCAATCGCGCAAAGCCGTGGTTGCGCTGAGCGCAGCAGCGAAGCGAGCCGCACCGTGACCGCTGATTGTTGCGGTTGGCAGGTTCAACGCAATGAGTTCGCTGGTGATCAAGTCGGTGATGGGTTTCTGCACATGCGCGCCGTCGCGTTGTGCGTCCGCTACCCACGTGATGTCTGGCTCAAGCACGAGCGTTAACGCATAGCGGGTTTGCAGCTCGCGCGCACGCGGGAAGAGCGATCGATCGCTGAAAACGAATTCGCTGTAAACAGCGGTAAGCAATGGTCCGGTGTCGCAGAACACGTACCCTGCGTTGGCGAGCCGACCACTGACCAATGCAGCCGACTCGTGAATGACCTGCGTTTCCAGAATCAACGACTGCTCGCCGCGCGTCGGTGTACGGCCAAATGAATCGCAGAATTCACGCAGACATTCCGGCACCCAAGAGCAGGAAAAATGCGCGGCCAACGACTGCGCAAGCGTAGTTTTGCCGGTGCTCTCGGCGCCGATCAGGCAAATGAGTTTGGGTCCTGCGCTCATGATTCACGAGCCCTTGAAACGTTTCGTCCACCCGATCCAGCCCCAGATCGCGAGCAGGAAGAAGATCATGTACAACGTGACGGTGAGGTGCAAGCCTTTGTACACAAACAGTACGATACTTGCCGCGTTGACAATGAGCCAAAGCGGCCAGTTCTCAATGAATTTGCGTCCGAGCAATACGGTGCCGACGATGCTCCCCGCAGTGACAAAGGCATCGGCAACGGGCACATCGGAATCGGTGATGCTGCGCAGCAACAGCGCGCAGACGATCCACAAAATCGCCCATGCGCCCACGGTCAAGACCAAACCTTTGCGGTCAAGTCGCGCGACCCTTAACGGCGCGTTTGAGACAGCGCGATGGCCGCGTAACCACTGCCACCAACCCCAGACCGCCGCGACCGCGAAGAACACATTCACGCCTGCCTCGCCATAAAGTTTGCTTGCATAAAACAGCCACGCGTAAAGGGAACTGGCGACAATCGTCAGCGGCCATCCCCAGTGAATCTCCAACACGTTGCAGGCGATATTTGCGAGAGCGAGGACGAAGGCAATGACTTCAAGCCACGTGACCGCGGTGCCAAGCAGGGTGAATGCGGTTTCGAGCACCTTTGAAAGGCCTTAAAAATCCACGGTAACGCTGCCGCGTACTGTACGTGGCGTCGACGGGAACAGGTAAATTCCGCCCCAGTATTGTGTCGGTGCCTCGCGCCAGTAAGTGCGGTTGGTCAGATTTTCGACGTTCAGGCGCAACAGTGTCGATTTGCCCATCAGCCTGGTTTGATAGCGAATTCCGGCATCCAGCTGCCAGGCGTTTGGCAATGTGACGCTGCCGTCTGCGGTGACGTTCTTTCCGCTTTCGACGACGGCCAGAGCGTTCAGCGCAAAGCCTGGCAAGGCAGCAATCTTGTAATCAGCAAACAGCGACGTCTTCATGCGCGGCACATTGGTCACGCGCTGGCCGACGAGCGTCGGGTCGACAGCCTTGATGAACTTCGCGTCCAGTACCGTCATGCTGGCTTGCAGCGAAAGCGCCTCGTCAACGCGGCCAGTGGCAGCAAGCTCCAAGCCGCGATGGCGTGCCGCCTTTCCGCCCGCCACGCGAACCGGCACGCCAGACGAAGTGGCCACATCGTCCGCGTACGGTTTGTCGATGCTGAACAGCGCACCCGTCACCAGCAAACGGCTGCTCGCCTGCCACTTCGCGCCAAGCTCGGTTTGCCTGCTTTTGAGTGCGGGAAGCGCCGCGCCGTAATTCACAAAACGCGATGAGCGATTCGGAACCACCTCAAGTTCGACGCCCTGCCCCCACGAACCGTAGACCATCGTGCTGGTCGACGGCGACCACGCGAGGCCCGCCCACGGCGTGGTGACGGTTTGATCGTAGGCAACCGCGCGCGAACCATCGCTTCTTTCGCTTGCCCGATTGAGCTGCGATACACGCACCCCGGCGAACGATTGCGCGGAGGCCGTCAAGTTGGAGCGCAGGCTCGCGTAACCTTCAATCGCACGCTCGCGGCTGTTCGTATTGAGATCAGAGAGCGTCGGATCAGATGGCACGGCAACAGGCGTGTAAATGTTGGTGCTGCCGACGTAGTTGTAAGCCTGCCTCGGCGGCAAATCGGCGCGGATACTGCGACCGGCGAAACCGAAACGAGTGTTGTGTTGCATGCCGAATGCGCCGAATTTGCCATCGAGATAGGCGTCCCAGCTCGACACTTTTCGCTTCTCGCCTTCGCTTCGATAGTCGTAAACATCGACCTCGCCATTCGCGCACAAACCGGGGTAAACGTAGTTTGTCGCGTTGCTGCATCCATCCGGGAAGGCGATGCGGTCGTTCAACTTGCTTGTCTGCACATTGGCTGCGATACGCGCTTGCCAGTCCGCGTTGAAGCGATGATTGAGCGCAACCTGCGCGGTTGATGTCGTCGTCTGAAACGGTAGCGACCAGGACTGATTGTTGAGGTTGAGGCGCGGGTTAATACGTGTCGGCAGCGTGTCGCCTACACCATCGCCATTGACATCCAGCAGGCCGAGACCGGGCACATCGGGCTGCGAACGGCGGTGGTATTCGAAATCGGCGGAGATGGAAGTCTTTGAGTTGAGTGAAGTTGCCAGCGCGAGGCTGGCAAACTGCCGGTCGCCGTTGGTGTGGTCGAACTGCGAGCTCAAGCGTTCGGCGGCTACGTTGATACGTACGCCGACATTGCCAATTGATGTGTTGGCGTCAATGTGCGCTTTGGCGGTGCCGTATTGATCACCGCTAACGGTGGCCGTCGTGAAAGCTTCCTTCATGGGCACTTTGGTGACGTAATTCACCAGTCCGCCCGGCGCGGAGACACCGGATTGTAAGCCCGCCACACCCTTCAGGATCTCGATGCGCTCCTTGTTTTCAAACGCAATCGGGGCGTAGTTTGTCATCGGCAAACCGTTGCGGCGGAAATTGCCGGTCTGATCGAGCAGAAACCCGCGAATCGACAGGCTCTCGATGTAGCCCGTCGTGTTGTACGAATCGGCCAGCGACGAGTCCAGCTTCAGCGCATGTGAGAGCGTTTGCACGCCAGTACTCGCGAGCAAATCTGCGCCAATCACGGTGATACTTTGTGGCGTTTTGAAGAGCGGGGCGCTAAAGCCGCCGACGTCGGCGTTCTCTGCGTCGAGCACGGGCTCGGACTTCCCGGTCACTGTGATCGGTTCGATTTTTCGAGGGGATTGAGTCTGCGCGAACACTGCGCAGGACAGGGCAGCAGCGAATGCTGAGGCCAGTGGTTTTAGGGCGGTTTTTAGACAATAAGCCATCGAATTTCCTTCATCGACGGCAGGGCAGAAGTACACAAATTAACCCGGCCAGACCAACCATGCCAGGTGAAATCAGCGACGCTTCCCTGCGCAAGAATTACCTTGATCAAGTTCCAGGGTGTCTTCTCAGCCAACTTCCGCACAAACTATGCGAAAGCCAGCACCCCTAGCGTTTACGGGCATGCAATCTGCATGTCATACATTAATTGTAGACGCAACTGAATGTGACAACTCTTTTACACTCGCGCGTCAAGAAATATTCTGGTGTAGCGGGTCTGGCCGCAAACACCCAAAATAGACGAGGATTGCTGATGCTGCTAGGTTTTGTATTTCTCTATTTGCTGGTCACGATCGGAATAGGCCTGTGGGCCGCGCGCCGTGTAAAAAACACGGCTGACTTTGCTATTGCGGGCCGCAGTCTTCCGCTCTACATGATCATCACCACGACGTTTGCAACGTGGTTCGGCAGCGAAACGGTACTCGGTATCGGCGCGAAATTCGTGCAGGGTAATTTCGGCACGGTGGTGGAAGACCCATTCGGTGCCGCGTTCTGCCTGATCTTCGTCGGAATGTTTTTCGCGGGGAAGCTCTACAAATTAACGCTGTTGACGATTAGTGATTACTACCGTCAGCGCTTTGGCAAATCGGTGGAGATATTGTGTTCCATCATCATCATGCTGTCGTATCTGGGCTGGGTGGCCGCTCAAGTTACAGCCCTCGGCCTCGTGTTCAACGTGCTTTCAGCGGGCAGCATCACATTCGAATGGGGCATGGTGATTGGTGTCATCTCCATCCTGATTTACACGCTGTTCGGCGGCATGTGGAGCGTGGCAGTGACTGACTTTGTGCAGATGATTGTGCTCGTTGTTGGTCTCTCGATCATCGCGTTCATCGCAAGCGATCTGGCGGGCGGCGCGGACAAGGTGCTCGCCTATGCGCAGGGCAAGGACATGTTTCGTTTCTTTCCCGAACCGACGGTGAAGGACATGCTGTTCTTCCTTGCGGCCGCGATCACCATCATGTTGGGCTCAATCCCGCAGCAGGACGTGTTTCAGCGCGTGATGTCGGCGAAGGATGTGAAAGCAGCGACACGCGGGCCTGTGATTGGCGGTATTTGTTATTTGCTATTTGCCTTTGTGCCCATGTTTCTGGTGGTGGCTGCGCTGGTAATCATGCCCGAGCAAACCGCAGAGCTTTTGAAGGGCGACACACAAAAGATTCTGCCAACCCTGATCCTCGAAAAGATGCCGCTGGTCGCGCAAATCATCTTTTTCGGCGCGCTGCTCTCGGCAATCAAATCGACGGCGTCAGCTACGCTCCTCGCGCCCAGCGTGACGTTTGTTGAAAACATCTACAAGCACTTCAGCACCGATATGGACGATCAACATACGTTGAAGGCGATGCGCGTCACGGTGTTGCTGTTTTCGGTGTTCGTACTCGGCTACGCGATGGCGTCCCGCGGCACCAAGATTTACGACATGGTGTCTGGCGCGTATCAGGTCACGCTCGTTGGCGCATTCGTGCCGCTGGTGTTCGGTTTGTACTGGAAGCGCGCGACAACGCAAGGCGCTCTCGCCTCGATCGTTCTCGGCATCGGCACGTGGCTGCTGTTCATCATCGTGCCAGGCTGGGGCGAAGTATTTCCGCAGCAGCTTGCGGGGATTCTCGCGGCGCTCTGCGGGATGTTGGTCGGCTCACTCGCGCCGCAGAAGATCCCCAACCATACAGGGCATATTCATCATTTCGTAGGGTCAACGGAGCGGACCTGATTGACGCGATTCGGCTACTGGCATGGACATTAGCGTTTTGAGAAATGCGTTTCCGAAGCGGGGCAAGCAGCGATAAGCAGCGACCTGTATGGCAGTGGTTGCCGCTCGCGCCCCGGAAGCAATCAGCTTGAGGCCAGGCACCACACCATCAGGGTGCGGTTTGCGGTCCGGACAATCAAAAGCTCGTTGAAAAAAGAGTAGTGTTGGCAGATCAGCTGAAAAACTCGACCGTAATCCAGTACGAAATCAGCCCCACAACGATTGACAGCAGCCCAACCATCCGTAACTGCCCATCGTTGAACTGCGACACCCGCATCATCGTCTCGCGCCACACTTTGGGCGCAATGAAAGGCAGTAGACCCTCAATAACCAGGACGAGGCAGAGTGCCGCGAAAATTTCCAATTTACGCGTTACCGACGATGGGTGCTTGACGTATCACTTAACTTTACCGCTGTTCTTCAAGAACTTGAAGAAGTCCGCGCTTGGATCAAGCACCATCACGTCAGATTTGCTCTTGAAGGTCGCTTTGTACGCTTCAAGGCTGCGATAGAACGAGTAGAACTCAGCGTTCTGGCCGTATGCAGTGCTGTAAATCGCTGCTGCTTTGGCGTCACCCGAGCCCTGCATTTCCTGAGCTTTTTTGTACGCCTCGGCGAGAATCACCTGAGCCTGTTTGTCGGCATCGGCCTTGATCCGCTCGCCCTCGGCGGCTCCTGTCGAACGTAACTCTGCGGCGACGCGCTGACGCTCGGAACGCATACGGTCAAACACGCGGGTCGAAACGGAGTCATCAAAATCCACACGCTTCAGACGCACATCGATAATCGCAACGCCGATTTTCTTGGCATCGACTTCAGCTGATTTTCGCACTTCAGACATGAATTTTTCACGGTCGCCAGAAATAACCTCCTGCAACGTGCGACGACCAAATTCTTCGCGCAAAAGGGAGGTCACAGTTTGCCCAATGCGGCGTTCGGCCTGCTTCTCATCGCCGCCGACCGCACGATAAAACTCGCGGGCGTCAGAGATCTGCCACTTTACGAAGGAATCAACCTGAACCGGCTGATTGCCATTGGTGTTGAAGCGCTCCGGTTCCGGGCTGTCCAGCGTGAGGATTTGCTTGCTGTATTTGCTGACCGATTGAATGAACGGAATCTTGAAGTTCAGACCGGGTTGATCCTTGATGGAGACGACTTCGCCCAATTGACGAACCATTGCGAATTCGCGCTCATCGACCGAGAAGAGTGATTGCGAGAATGCGAACAGCGCCACAAGAAACGCAGTGAGGATTGGAGCAATTTTGTTCATGTCGGGCTCCTGTTAGTTTCTGGACTCACGACCGCTGCGTGAGCTGTCGCGTGTGCCGCCTCGGCTGGTAGGCGATTCAACTGCTGCGGCTGGGTCAGGCAGCGCGGGACGTGTCGCTTCAGGCAGTGCCGCTGGCGTGGAAGCGGCTGATCGCGTGCTTTCCATGAGTTTGTCGAGAGGCAGATAAAGGAGGCTTTGTCCCTGCTTTTGATCGACCAGAATTTTGCTCGTGTTGCCAAGCACGGATTGCATCATGTCAATGTAGAGGCGTTCACGAGTGACGGCGGGAGCTTTGTTGTATTCGCCCACGACCGAGGTGAAGCGCGACGCGTCACCCTGGGCCCGGGTCAGCACGCTTTGTTCGTAGCCAGAGGCTTCTTCAAGGAGTCGTGACGAGCGACCACGCGCCTCGGGGATCACGCGGTTGGCGTATGACTGTCCTTCGTTGACCTGGCGATCACGATCCTGCTGCGCTTTCACGACATCCTGGAAGGCTTCGTTGACAGCCTCGGGCGCGGCCACTCCTTGCAGATTTAATTTGCTGATGGTGACGCCAGTACCGTAGCGATCCAGCAACTGCTGCATGAGCTTTTGTGTTGCTCCCGCGAACTCTTCACGGCCCTGGTTGAGCAGAAAGTCCATCTTCCGTTTGCCGACGATCTCGCGCATTGCGGTTTCGGCGGCTTGCACGACGGCCAGATCGGGATTGCGATGGTTAAAAAGGAAAGCTTTAGCGTCCGACAACGTGTATTGCACGGCAAACGCGATGTCGATGATGTTTAAATCTTCCGTCAACATCTGCGCCTGTTTTGCGTCGCGATTCTTGCTGGAGCCCTTGAAGCCGATTTCGACCGAGCGCACCTGATTTAAATTGATGATGGTGCGTGATTCGACGGGCCACGGGAAGTGCCAGCGCGGGCCCGCCTCGGTCGTCTCCACGTATTTTCCGAAGCGTTGCACGATGCCGCGCTTGCCTTCGTCAACGATGTAGAAACCGGTCGCAAGCCACAGCAGTACGCCGATGATGGCCGCAATGATGAGACCGCCAGCCGCAAATTTTGGGCTGATGGAAGGAAAACCTGAGCCACCGCCTCCGGATGAGCCAGACGAGCGGCCACCGCCTTTCTTGCCGCCAAAAAGCTCGCCGACGCGGTCATTGACTTTTTTCATGAGTTCATCGAGATCAGGCGGGCCACCCGAGCCACCACTACGGCCACCGTTACCACCGGAAGGAGGCGGCGGGGGAGGAGGAGGAGGTGGTGGTGGTGGCGGAGGCGAAGCTGAAGTTGGTTTGTCGCCGTCGCTCTTGCCAGCGTCGCTACCGGGCTTACGACCCCATTGCGGGTCGTTCAGCGAGAGCTTGATTCGGTCCCAGAGCGCAAAGAGGGGATTGCTGGATTGGGTTTTCATTCTTACGAGAGGATAAATCGTGGGATAGCTTTTATGACTTACAGGAAATTCAGGAGAATCATCAAAATTAGGGTGCCGCTGCAGCTTGCTCTTGACTGCCTTCGAAGCCTGTCACGTAATCGGTATTTTGGCGCGGAAAGCGCGCTTGCAAGACGGCGCGCAATTCAGGAATACCCGCCCCGGTTTTTGAAGAGACAAAAACGCGACGCGCTTGTCCGATGTCGTCCGTCTCAACCCGTCCGGCATCGCTACCCAGTCCGAGCAAATCGCACTTGTTGACGATGATGAGCTGAGGAATCTCGGCTGCGCCGATTTCTTCCAGAACAGCATTCACAGCCTCGATTTGCTGGTCGCGCTGATCGCTGGCACCGTCAACGACATGCAACAAAAGGTCAGCCTCCACTGCCTCGAGCAGGGTGGCTTTGAATGCATCCACAAGTTCGTGTGGCAGATCCCTCACGAAACCAACTGTGTCCGAGACCACCAGCGGCTGCGCGTCAGCGACAAAAAGCTTACGAACTGTAGTGTCCAGGGTTGCAAACAATTGATCAGCAGCGTAAGTGCCCGCCGCAGTCAGTCGATTAAACAACGTGCTCTTGCCAGCGTTAGTGTAGCCAACGATAGCAATGGAAATGGTGCGTGATCGCTCGCGACGCCGGCGTTGCGTCTGCCGCTGCTTGTCGACCTTTTCCAGGCGTTCTTTGAGCGCGCGAATCTTGACCGTGATGAGGCTGCGGTCGATTTCGAGCTGCTTCTCACCCGGCCCACGCATGCCAATCCCACCGCGTTGGCGCTCAAGGTGCGACCAGCCGCGAACGAGGCGGGTTGACAGGTGTTCGAGCTGCGCCAATTCAACCGCAAGCTTGCCCTCGGCGCTGCGAGCGCGCATGGCGAAGATATCGAGAATGAGCGAGCGTCGATCAATGACGCGGCAGGACAGCGCTTTTTCGAGATTGCGCTCTTGGGCACCCGAAAGCGTGTGGTTAAAAATAACCAGCTCGGCCGACTGCGCAACGCAGGCGGCGCCGATCTCTTGAACTTTGCCTTTTCCGGCATACAGCGCAGGATCGGGACGATCACGGCGGCCGGTAATGACATCTGCAGTGTCAGCGCCCGCGCTTGAAGCGAGCGATTTCAACTCCTCGATGTCGTCGGTCATCGGAGCCTTGCCGAACGCAAGCTGCACGAGGACAGCACGATCATTTCCGGCGTGACGGTCAAACACGGGGCGTACTCACCGCGCTGAAATAACGACGCGTGAAGCCGCTATTCAGGAGCTTCGTCTCCGTGCGGAATGTTGACTGCGCGCGCAGGAACAATCGTGGAGATCGCGTGTTTGTAGACCATCTGGGTAACGGTATTTTTGAGGAGGACGACGTACTGGTCGAAAGACTCGACCTGGCCCTGCAACTTGATGCCGTTGACAAGGTAGATTGAGACCTGAACATGCTCTTTGCGCAGTGTATTCAGGAACGGGTCTTGTAGGGATTGCCCTTTGTTGCTCATTTCTTATTCTCCGAAATTCTTGTTGGATGGTGCTGCTACGTAATGTGCGCCGCCTAAGCACGCCTGTGCGCCTGTATACGCATGGAAGCTCAGATGGTGACGGAGACGGGAAGTTCAAGCATCTGGACGCATGAGCTTACTAGCGGCAGTATCAGCCGTGTTTAGCGCTTACGACGACCTGATTTGTCATCCTCCGCGTATGGATTATGCCCCGTACGCAGCTCAAGTCGCACCGGGGTTCCCTTGAGTTCGAAGTAATCCAGAAAAAACCGCTCCAGGTAGCGCGTGTACATGTCCGACAATTTGTTGAGCGAGGTGCCGTGAATGACGACTACAGGCGGGTTGCTGCCGCCCTGGTGGGCATAGCGCAGCTTCGGGCGGATGGTGCCGGCGCGTGGCGGTTGCTGCTTGACCATTGCCTCTTGCAGGGCGCGCGTGAGCTTCGGTGTCGGCAGCTTTTTGAACGCGGCGGCATGGGCGCGGTTGGCCGTCGCCATGATCTTGTCGAGCCCCTGTTTCGCGGTTGCCGACGTCGTGACCGTTTCAGCGTAATCGACGAAATAGAGCTTTCGCGTGACGTCGTCGTTGATGATCTTTCGAGCGTCTGAGTCGGCAGCGTCCCACTTGTTGATGCAGATTACTAGCGCGCGCCCCGCGTCCTGAATGAAGGAGGCGAGTTGCACGTCATGGTCGCTGATGCCCGCAGTCGCGTCGACCACGAAGATTACAACGTTCGCATCTTCGATGGCTTGCAGCGTCTTGATCACCGAGAACTTCTCGATGGCTTCAGTGGTTTTGCCGCGCTTCCTGATGCCCGCCGTGTCGATCAGCGTGTAGTCGCGCTTTTTATAGGTGAAATCGAGGTAAATCGAGTCGCGCGTAGTGCCCGGCTGATCGAACGCGATGACGCGCTCTTCTCCTAGCAGTGCGTTCACCAGCGTGCTTTTGCCGACGTTTGGGTGTCCCACGACCGCGATTTTGGTGCGTGGTGGTGGCTCGGGCTGGAATTCGGGTGCTTCGCTTTCTTCTCCCTCCGCAAGTTCGCGCGCGGGTTGCTTTTCAACCGCCACAATTTCTGGCTCAGGCGCTATCGGCGCCTGCTCTTCAAGCACCATCTCAATCAACGCACTGACGCGGTCACCCTGGGTAGCGGAGATGGCGTACGGATCGCCAATACCCAGCTCGTAGAACTCAGCGGTGGCGCGCGCATCATTCATGCCCTCGGTCTTGTTAACTGCCAGATAGATCGAGCGACCGCGTTTGCGCAGCAAATCAGCAATGCGCGCATCCTGCGGCGTCACGCCCGCACGACCGTCCACCAGAAAAATAACGACATCGGCCTCGTCCAGCGCCTGCAGGGTTTGCCGCGCCATTTCCTTAAGGATGCCCTCTTTGGCGACCGGCTCAAAACCCCCAGTGTCGATCACGACAAATTTGCGGTCGCCCATGTGGCCCTGGCCGTATTGGCGGTCGCGCGTGAGGCCCGGAAAGTCCGC